>JALHNS010000116.1:0-290 GCA_022843445.1 Gemmata sp. | reverse complement strand
GCCGTACCGCACCGTGGACGTGCGCGTGTATCAGGGCGAAGGGCAGTACGTGTTCGAGAACACGCTCATCGGCACGCTCGAACTGGGGCCGATGGAGGAGAAGCCCGAGGGCTACCACAAGTTCCACGTCACGTTCTCGCTCGACTCGAACGGCCTGTTGAGCACGAAAGTGGACCACGTGAACGAGGGCAAGTCGTACTCGGGCAAGTTCGAGCAGAAGACCGGCGTGGGCGGGAACGAGAAGATGCGGCTCGCGCGCGAGAGCCTGCTGAAGCTGTGGACCGGGGGCG
>JALHNS010000115.1 GCA_022843445.1 Gemmata sp. | reverse complement strand
TCCGCGTACCGCAAGCGGTCGGTCGTCAACGTCTGGCTGGCCGGCGGCGCGTCGCACTTGGACACGTTCGACATGAAGCCGGACGCCCCGGCGGAGTTCCGCGGCGAGTTCAAGCCGATCGCGACGCGGGTGCCGGGCCTGCACATCTGCGAGCACATGCCCCGGATCGCCGAGCGGATGGACCGCATGGCGCTGATCCGCTCGCTCACCGGCACGGTCGACTCACACGACGGGGCGATGTGCGCGACCGGCTACCCGCCGGGCAGCCTGAAGAACATCGGCGGGCGGCCGAACATCGGCTCGGTCGTGGCCAAACTGCAGGGCCCGACCAACGGCAACGTGCCCACGTCGGTCGCCATGATCTCCGCGTACAACCCCAGCGAGCAAGCCTACTCCCGCTCGGCCGGGTACCTCGGCTCGACCTACGACTGCTACACCCCGGACAGCGCGGGCGGGCGCGCCAACCTGACCGCCCGGAACGTGACGCCGGAGCGGCTGCAACTCCTGTCGGGGTTCGACACGGGCCGCACGGGCCGCGACCCGCGCGGGGCCATGGAGGCGATGGACGTCTACACCCAGCGGGCGGTCGAGTTCCTGACCTCCGGGCAGTTCGCGCAGGCGCTCGACATCAGCGCCGAACCGCTCAAGGTGCGGGACCGGTACGGCATCGGGTTCGGGAAGAGCCCCAAGTCCAAACGAACGCTCGGCCTGCAAAACGCCCGGTTCCTCATGGCCCGGCGGCTGATCGAGTGCGGCGCGCGGTGCGTGAACGTGACGTGGGAAGAAGAGGGCGAGCGGCGGTGGGACACCCACCAAGACAACTTCAACGCCCTGCGCCACGAACTGCTGCCGTCGTTCGACCTCGGCCTCAGTGCTTTTTTCGACGACCTCGAAGTGCGGGGCATGCTGGACGACGTCCTCGTGCTCGTCTGGGGCGAGTTCGGCCGCACCCCGCGGATCAACAAGGACGCGGGACGCGACCACTACGCCCCGGCGGCGTCCGCACTCCTGTTCGGCGGCGGCCTGAAGGTGGGTCAGGTCATCGGCACCACGACGAAGAACGGGGAGCGGCCCAAGGACCGCCCGATCCACTACCAGCAGATGTTCGCGACCCTGTACCGGCACCTCGGGATCGACCCCGGCACCACCACCGTGACGGACCCGAACAACCGCCCGCAGTACCTGCTCGACGAAACGGACCCGGTCCGCGAACTGTTGTGACCTCCCGCCGGTACGCCGCTTGAGCCGGCGCGACGAGCCCGCCACACTTGCGTTCCCGCCATACGCCCGACTTGCTCACCGAACTTCGAGACAGCTGTGATGCTCAACATTCTGGGTTCGCCGAAGCGCCTGTGCGACGGGGTCACGCGGCGCGACATGCTCCAGGCCGGTGCCAGTGCCGTGCTGGGGTTGGGGCTCGCCGATCTGGTACGCTCGCCCGCCTCCGCGAGTGGGAGCGCGCGCCCCCGGAACTTCGGGGCGGCGAAGAACGTCATGGTCCTGTACCTGTACGGGGCCATGAGCCAGATCGACACGCTCGACCCCAAGCCCGACGCGCCGGCCGAGATCCGCGGGCCGTTCGGCACCCTCGCGACTCGGCTGCCCGGTGTGCGACTCGGCGATCACCTCCCGAAGATCGCCGAGCGCCTCGACCGCGTAACGGTGGTGCGGTCCATGAACCACCCCGAGCCGATCCACAACGTGGCCAACACGGTCACCGGCATCCGCCGCACCGACGTGCCGATGGAGCTGAACCAGCGCGACCCGCGACACTGGCCGTTCTTCGGGTCGGTGATCGACTACATCGACACGACCGCTGCCGGGCGCGCCGGGAACCCGCTCATCCCCCGCAACGTCATGCTCCCGTGGCGGCAGAGCGCCAACGCCCCCGACAAGCGGGCCGGGTTCTTCGGCGGGTTCCTCGGCGCCCGGTATGACCCCACGCCGCTCGAGTTCCGCGGGAAGGGGACGGTGGCCGACTGCGTCGAGAAGTTCAACCCGTACTGCGGGATCAACCCCAACGCCACCTACAACTTCCCGGCCACCGCTCTGGGCCCGCAAGTAACGCTCGACCGGTTCCAGAGCCGCCGAAGCTTGCTCGACCAGCTCAACGACCAGCGACGCGACCTCGGGGGCACCGCCCAGTCGCAGGGGTTCGAGGAACTGCAGCAGATCGGCCTGAACCTGTGTGACTCCGGTTCACTCCCGGCAGCGCTGAACCTCGACCGCGAACCGGCCAGGTTGCGGGAGCGGTACGGGCACCACCTGTTCGGCCAGTCGGCACTGCTCGGCCGCCGGCTGATCGAGGCCGGCTCGCGCGTGGTCACCGTGCTGTGGGACGAGTTCGCGGCCAACAACTCGGCGTGGGACACCCACAACAACCAGACGCGCCGCCTCGGCCGCGAGTTGTGCCCCGGCCTCGACCAAACCTTCTCCGCACTGCTGGACGATCTGGAGCAGCGCGGCCTGTTCGACGAGACGCTGGTCGTGTGCCTCACCGAGCACGGCCGCACCCCGCAGGCCGAGGGCAAGGGGGACGGGCGGAACCACTGGTCGGGCGCCTACAGCATCATGCTCGCCGGGGCCGGGGTCGCCCGCGGCAACGTCGTCGGCTCGAGCGACAAGCAGGGCGGGTTCGTGAAGACCCGGCCGGTCAGTCCCAAGGACATCCTCCACACGATCTACCACCTGCTCGGCGTGGACATCGAGCGCTCGGTTCCCGACCGGCAGGGGCGGCCGATGCCGCTCGTCGACGGCGGCCACCTCGTGCCGGAGATCCTCGCGTAACCGGAGCCGGGTCTGTTGTCGGCCGTGCGGCACCGGTGTGTTTCGACCAACGGGCTGTCGCAGCGAAGCCTTATCGGAGATTGGTGATGCGGAACGTGCTCGGCAGTTTGTTTTGTTTCGCCGTGCTCGGCGCGCCGGCGCTGCGCGCCGAGGAGAACGTTGTCACCATCACGGCCGAGCAAGCCAAGCAGTTGGCGCAGGAGAGGAGCGGCCGGCTTCTGCTCGATCACCTGACCGCGCTATCGCCCGAGGCGGCAAAGGAGTTGGCCCGCCACGAGGGGTGGCTGTCTCTGGACGGCCTGAAGTCCCTCTCGACCGAGACCGCGGAGGCACTTGCTCAGCAAAAGGGCCAGTTGCACCTCGACGGCTTGACGGCGCTCGCGCCGGAGGCCGCCCGAGCACTGGCCCGGCACTCCGGCGAACTGTCTCTCAACGGGCTGACGGCGCTCTCGGACGAGGCGGGCGTCGCGCTCGCGAAGCACACGGGCGGGCGCCTGTACCTCAAGGGGATAAAGGCGCTCTCGCCAGCAGTCGGCAAGGCGCTGGCGCAACGCAAGGGGGGCGGGCCGACCCACAAGGTGTGCCTCGACGGCGTGGAAGCGCTAACGGTCGAGGTGGCCGAAGCGCTGGCGGAAGCACACGGTCACAACTGGGACGGCCGGCTTCCCGCACTGAAGACCGTTCCGGTAGACGTGGCCCGGGCCCTCGGCAAGCGGCAGGGCGGGCTTTCCCTTGAAGGGCTGACGGAACTTTCGGACGAGGCCGCGCGGGCGCTCCAAGGGAGGCTGAACGGCAACTTGCCGCGGCTGAAGGCGCTCACCGTTGCGAGTGCCAAAGCGCTTGTCGGGCCGGTGCCGGGGCAGTTCCATCGCGCGCTCGTTCTCGACGGCCTCACCGCGCTGCCCGATGACATCGCCTCGGCGATCGGCGGCAAGGACAGCCGCGGCAACTTGCACCTCAACGGCCTGACCGCGCTGACCCCGGTCGCCGCGAAGGCCGTCTGCCAGCGCGAGGGCGATCTGTATCTCGACGGCCTTACGACGATCCCCGACGAGACACTCAAGGCGCTCGCCGAGCACAAAGCGCCGGGGTTCGCGCGCCCGGTCGTCTTCGTCCGCGCGCTGACGCAACTCTCCGACGACGGGGCCGCGACCCTCGCGGCGTGGCCGAAGTGGTGCGGCGAACTGCCGGCGCTGGCGGCACTCTCCGAAAAGGCCGCCGCGGCCCTCGCGTCGTCGCGGAACTGGGACGGCAAACTCCCCGCCTTGAAAACTCTGTCCGTCGAAGCCGCACGGGCGCTCGCCGCGCGGCGGGGCAACCTCGCGCTCGACGGCCTCGCCGAACTGTCCGACGGGGCCGCGGGCGCACTCGCCGACCACCGCGGCGGCACGCTCTCGTTGAACGGGCTGAAGGCCCTTTCGGACACGGCCGCCGCGGCGCTGGCCCGGCACGACGGCCGGTTGTCTCTCGCCGGGCTAACGACGCTCCCCGATGGCGCGGCCGGAGCTCTTGCGAAGCACCCCGGCGACTGGCTGATCCTCGACGGCGTCACGACCCTGACCGAGCCGGCGGCGAGGGCTCTGGCGCGACACCACGGCGCGGTCTCGGTCAACGGGCTAACGGCGCTCGCCCCCGAGGCGCTGGCGGCGCTCAAGACGAACCCGCGGGTCGGCCTGCCCGAGAAGTTCCGCGCCGCGGTCGTCCACGCGCCCGCGAAGGCCGACGAGAAGTTCGTCCGCACCTTCCTCGACGCTCACTGCGCGAACTGCCACGACGCCGGCACCAAGTCGGGCGACTTCACGTTTGACGCGCTGGCAAAGGACGACGTTGCGGGTCGTGTGGCGTACGCCTCGATCTTGGAGCGGTTGCGCGCCGGCGACATGCCCCCGCCCGCGAAGAAGGAGCGCCCGGACCCCGCGGAGGCGGCCGGGGTGGTGCAGTGGATCGTGGCGAAACTCGACGCGCCGCTGCCGGGCAAGCCCGCGTACTACCCCGTGCGGGAGAAGCCCATCGACGGGAACCGGTTGCCGAACGCGATCCTGTTCGGCGGGCCGCGCGGGCCGAGCGCCCCGCCCCCGCCGCGGCTCTGGCGGCTCTCGCCGTCGGCCTACACCAAGTGGCTCGCGGAGTTCAACGCGCACGGCCTGCAGCAGCCGTTCGGCGTGACCCAGGACGCGGGCTTCCGCGACTTCGCCGCCCTGTACACCCCCGACGAGGGCGCTACCGGGTTGCTCCTCTCGAACGCCGAACAGTTGGTCGCCGCGCAGGTCCGCGCGCACGCACTCGTGAACGTCACCGACACCCCGGCCGCGGCGAAGGAGAACCTCTGGCCGAACGAAGCCCGCATCAAGACCGCCACCGACGCCGAGCGCGAGTTGCTCAAGAAGGGCGTGCGGGTCCGGCAGGGCAACGGGACGTTCGCCCCGCTCCTGCACCCGCACGTGCGGGCGACGAAGGAGGAGTTGGAGAAGGCCGTCCGGCAGCAGTATCAGACGGCCATCGCCCGGCAACCGAGCGCGAAGGAACTCGCGAGCGTTCTGGCCCTGTACGACGACGTGGCAAAGGAGGGCGACTTCGCGCTGGCCGGCAGGACGATCCTGATGGCCCCGATGCTGACGCCGGAGGCGATCCTGCGGTTCGAGGTGGGTACGGGGGCCGAGGTGCGGCCGGGCGTCCGCATGCTGTCGCCCCGCGAGACCGCCTTCGCGCTGAGCCTCGCGCTTTCGAGCAAACGGGACCCCGGACTCCTGACGGCCGCGGCGCAGGGCAAGTTGACCACCCGCGAGGAAGTCGCCGAGAGCGTGCGCCGCATCCTCGACGACCCGAAGATCGACAAAGCGCAGGTGCTGTGGTTCTTCCGCGAGTACTTCGACTACTACCGCGCGCCCGAGGTGTTTAAGGACCCGCTGCCCGACCACCTGACGCGCCGCGGCATCGGGTACAACCCGCAGGGCTACGTCGCCGACACCGACTTCGCGATCCTGAACGTCTTGGCCCACGACAAGGACGTGCTGCGCGAACTGCTCACCTCGCCGACCGCCTACCGCAGCCACGAGTTGTTCCGCCCGGACGGCGCGATCTTCCGCCACCTGCCGCCGATCGCGGGCGAGAACCGGCGCGAGCCGCAGGGCGGCCGCGTCGGCATCCTGATGCAGCCGAGCTGGCAGGTGGCGTGGTCCACGAACTTCCACAACGACATCGTCCGGCGGGGGCGGTGGGTGCGCGAGCGCCTGCTCGGCGGGCGCGTGCCGGACCTGCCGATCAACGCGGCGGCGACGATCCCCGACGACCCGCACCGCACCCTGCGACAGCGGCAACTGGCCACGCGCGAGGCGCAGTGCTGGAAGTGCCACTACCGCATGGACGAACTCGGGCTGCCGTTCGAGGACGCGACCCACTACGGCTTCCCGCGCCGCGCGGAAGAGGTGCTCGACCTCGACGCCGTCGCCCGGAGCAAGGACAAGAACGCGAAGGTCTACCGCAACGCCCCGCTCGACACGACCGGGTTCATCGCGTTCAGCGGCGACCCGAAGCTCGACGGTCCCGTGAAGGACGCCCCGGAAATGCTCCGCCGGCTGGCCGACTCCGACCGCGTGCGGCAGGTGTTCGTCCGCCACGCCTTCCGCTTCTTCCTCGGCCGCAACGAAACCCCCGGAGACGCGGCCTCACTGCAGGAAGTGGAGCAGGCCTACCTCGATAGCGGCGGCAGTTTCAAGGCACTGCTCGTATCGCTGTTGTCCTCGGAATCCTTCCTGTACCGAACCCAACCCGCGAACGACAAGAAATGACTACCCGGAATCACCATGTTCACGATTAGTTCCACCACACACTCGCGGCGGGCGTTCCTGCGCGTTGGAGCGCTGGGGCTTGGCGCGCTCGGCCTGCCGGGGTTGCTGCGCGGCAACACGACTTCCGACAAGCCGTGGGTACGGGGGAAGTCGGTCGTGTGGCTCTGGCTCGGCGGCGGCCCGCCGCAGGCCGAGACGTGGGATCCGAAGCCGGACGCCCCGGACACGGTCCGCACGATGTTCGGCGTGGTCAAGACGGCGCTGCCCGGCGTGACGTTCGGAAGTCACTTTCCCAAGCTCGCCGAGCGGGCGCACCGGTTGGCAGTCGTGCGCTCGTTTCAGACCCCGTGCAAGGACCACCAAGACAACTGGGTCCGGACGATGCTCACCGGCTCCGAGGCGAAGCAGTCGCCGCCGAGCGTCGGGTCGGTGTACTCGTTCTTGCGCGGAACCAACCACCCTAGGACGGGGGTGCCGAGCTACATCGTGCTCGACAGCGGCAACAACAAGGAGTTCCTGCAGGAGCACTTCCTCCGCGGGAACACGGTGGGCGATCTGCCCGAGGCGTACGCCGCGTTCAACCCGGCCGGCGTCATCCTCCCGGTGCCGAAACCGACCGGGCCGCAGCGAAAGCCGGACGGCGATGTTACGTTCTCCCCGCTGCTGAAGAACATGGAACTCCGGCTCCCGGCGGACCGCTGGGACGACCGCCGCGCCCTGCTCCAGCGATTCGACACCGGCGCCCGCGAGTTGGAGACGGACCAAGCGTTCGCCCCCTACAACGCGTACCGCGAGCAAGCGTATACGGTCCTGAAGGGGAGCGTCGCGGAGGCGTTTCGGCTCGACCGCGAGGACGCGAAAACGGTCGCGCGGTACGACACGAGCGACATCACCCTCACCTGCCCGAACTTTCTCAAACTGCCGGACTTCCCGCGGCGGTCGTCGATGCTCGGGCGGCAGATGCTGCTGGCCCGGCGGCTGTGCGAAGCCGGGGCCGGGCTGGTGATGGTCGAGAACTGCGGGTGGGACTTTCACGGCGGCGACGGCCTGAATCCGCCCCAGAAAGCAGGGTTGGACGGATTCGGGCCGGCGCTCGACCGGGCCGTGTCCGCGTTCCTCGATGATGTCAAAGAGCGGGGGCTGGAAGACCGCATCCTGTTGGTGGTCTGCGGCGAGATGGGGCGAACACCGAAGATCAATCTCAAGGGTGGTCGCGACCACTGGCCCACTCTCGCCCCGCTGTTCCTCGCCGGCGGCGGGTTCAAAATGGGCCATGTGATCGGGACGTCGGACGCTCAGGGCGGTCGGCCGACGACAACGCCAGTGACGCCCGCCGACCTCGCCTCCACGGTGCTGCAAACGCTCCTCGACCCGACGAAGTTGCGCCTCTTCCCGAACATCCGCGCCGACCTGCTCCGGCGCGTCGAGCAGGGAACGCCGATTCCCGGACTCGTTTGACTCTGCACACGACCCCACGAACGCCGAACCGCGAGGTCTCAAGATGTTCACTCCCACCCAACTCGACCGGCGGACGGCCCTCAAGGGCGTCACGCTCGGCGCCGGCGCGGTCGTCCTCCAGCCGTTCGTTAACGCGCTGGCCGCCGAGGCCCGCGGCGAAGCCCCGCCGCCGCGCGTCATCTTCCTCATGCAGGGGAACGGCCTCTGGCCGCACCACATCCAACCCAAGGGGGTGGACAAGAAGAAGACCGATCGGCTCGTCGATCGGCCGCTGGTGGAACTCGAACTGCCCGACCCCATCGCGCCGCTCGAACCGTTCAAGAAGCGGCTCGGAATCATCCAGAACCTCTCCCACAAGATCTCTGGCGGCGGCGACCACGGCAAGCAGTACGGCGCGCTGGGCTGCTTCAACTGGCGGCGCGGCCCGCTCGCGCAGACGGTCGACAGCGCGCTGGCCGCGACCCGGCCCGGCCCCGTCCCGGTCGTCGGGCTGGGCGTCACCCCGTCGCCCGAGACCGTGTTCATCAACAGCGTGTCGGCCGTCGCCCCGAAGCGCCCGCTGCCCATCGTCTGTCAACCGGATGTCGCGTTCCAGACGCTGTTCGGGAGCGTGGCGGAGGGGGCCGCGGGCAAGGCGCACCAAGCCCGGAACAAGCTCCTCGACTGGTGCCGCTCAGACATCAAGCGGGTGCGGGACGAACTGCCCGCGATGGACCGCGAGAAGCTCGACGTGTACCTCGACACGTTCGAGCAGATGCGCACCCGGCAGGATCAGGTCGCGGCCCTCAAGGACCAACTCAAAGCCAACGTGCCGGCCGTCGACAAGTTCAACAGCAAGGTCATCACCGAGCGGTTCGAGGCGCAGTGCGCGATCGCGGCCGCGGCGCTGGCGGCGCGGCTCACGAACGTGGTCACCATCGACGCGTCGCCCGCCGCCTATTACACGTGGAAGGAACTGGGCGTCACGGTCGACGGGCACTCGATCGGCCACATGACCGGGCACCCGGACCGGGACAAGCACTGCACCCCGATCCGCAAGTTCCACGCCGAGCGGGTCGCGGACCTCGCGCGCCGGCTCGACGCCATCAAGGAAGGCAACGGCACCGTCCTCGACAACACGCTCATTGTGTGGATGAGCGACTCGGGCGAAGAGCACCACGGCTTCTGCGCCGAGTGGCCGCTGGTGGTGCTCGGCGACCTCGGCGGTCGTCTCAGGACCGCGGGGCGGTTCCTACAGTTCCCCACCTACCAAAGCGCCGGCCACCGGACGATCGCGAACTTCTACCTCGCCCTGCTGCACGCCGTCGGCGACAAGCGCAAGTCGTTCGGCGAGATCGACCCGGCGCTGGAGGGCCTGCGCGACGTCAACCAAGCCGGGCCGCTGGCGGAGATTCTGGCGTAGCCGCGTTCTCTTCTTCACTCAGGAAATGTCATGCGCGCTGCCCTCTTGGTCATCGTGTTGGCGGCTTGCCAGCTCGTTCCTGAACCGCTCGGAGCCGCACCCGAACGCGGCGGCTCGGTCACGAACGGCATCGGCATGAAGCTCGTGTACATCCCGCCGGGTAAGTTCACGATGGGTTCACCGGAGGGCGAGCCGGGCCGGGAGGCCCAAGAGGTGCGGCACGAGGTCGAACTCACGAAGGGGTTCTACCTCGGAACGTGTGAAGTCACGGTCGGCCAGTTCAAGCAGTTCGTCCAGGACACGAAGTACGAGACCGACGGCGAGTGCGACGGCAAGGGCGCGTACGGCATCGACGCGGCCGGCAAGATCGAGCAGATGCGGGCGCAGTTCACTTGGAAGAACCCCGGCTTCGAGCAGACCGACGAGCACCCCGTAGTCGACGTCTCCTGGAACGACGCCAAGGCGTTCTGCGAATGGCTGAGCAAGAACGAGAAGAAGACCTACCGGCTGCCCACGGAAGCCGAGTGGGAATACGCGTGCCGTGCCGGCACCAAGACGGCGTACGCCCACGGCGACGACCCCGAAGGCCTTGCCGGCGTCGGCAACGGGGCCGACGCTACCGCGCGGGCCAAGTACCCGGGGTGGAGCATCGGCATCAAGGCGAAGGACGGCCACGTCTTCACGGCTCCCGCGGGCCGGTTCAAGCCGAACGCGTTTGGCCTCTCCGACATGCACGGCAACGTGTGGGAGTGGTGCGAGGACTGGTACGAGCCCAACAGCTACCCCAAGGACAAGCAGATCGATCCCACCGGGCCGGCGACGGGCAAGGCCAAGGTGCAGCGCGGCGGCGGCTGGTCGAGCGACGCGAAGCGCCTGCGGTCCGCGGCGCGCGTCGGCCGCGACCCGTCCGCCTACCGCGGGTGCTACCTCGGTTTCCGAGTCGTACTCGAACGGCAGAGTGGAACGCGGGGCAAGGAGCCCGAAGGCCCCAAGAAACGGCCCGCCGGGCTGCGCGTGGCGGGGGCAGGCAACAGTTGGTATTCGGAGAACTGCGAGCCCCTGTGCACGGCGGCCGGTATCGTCGGGCACAAGAAGATTACGGGCATCAATGGCAACCGCATTGAGGGTCTGAAGCCGCTGCTCGAAAAGGGCGAGATCGACGCCTTCGCGTACGGGCGAACCGACATCGGCGTGGAACCGAAACTCTTGTCGGTCCTGACGGAACTCGGTCCCAAACACAATCCCGACTTTCGCGGCGTCTCCGTTCAGATGCCGCGGCTGGTGCACGACGGACGACAGGGTGTGAAGTCGGCGGAGGAGTACGAACAGACGGACCTCGCAGAAATGCAGGTAAAACTGGAACAGGTCCGCAAGCGACAGGAGACTTGGGCCGACGGGGTCAACGCCAAGGTCGGCAAGCGAATCGTGTTCCTTGTGCCGCTGGGCGACGGGATGCTGGAGGTGCGGAAGATGATCGCGGCGGGGAAGGTCCCCGGCGTGACGAAGCAGTCCGCCGGCAATTCGGTGCTGCGGGGCGACATCGTGCCGCACCAAGGGCATTCTTGGAATGCGGCTCGGAACGTACTCGCACTTCGCGGCCCTGTACCGGATGTCGCCGGAAGGGCTTAAGTTTCCGGGCAAGGACGGTGACGGCCTGACCGCCGAGCAGCGGGCGATCCTCCAGAAGCTCGCGTGGGACATGGTCTCGAAGTACCCGTACGCCGGCATCGCGAAGTTCGACGCGCCCAAGCCTCCGAAGGAAGGCGAGAAGCCGGTCCCGAAACCGGGTGCCGGCCCGCCCGCGGTGCCCGACGCGCTGAAGGGGTGGAAGGCGCCCACGGACCTGCCCGCGGAGGCGGTGGGCGCCGACTACAACACGTACATCGAGAAGTTCCCGAAGGCCGAACGGCCCGGCGTCGCGGAGGTGACGTACGATGCCGACGGCGCGGGCCGAAGCGCGGTCGCGGTCCTCGTCGTGGTGGACGGCACCCGGTGGAGCCACCTCCTCGTGTACGACAAGCCGCACAAGCGAACCAGCGCCACGAAGTCCGCTGCCGGTAAATGACCGACGCGTCGCCGCGCCCGGTCGAGTAACGGAGAGCTCCCGTGAGAAAGCTGCTGACATTCAGTACCCTTACGTTGACTCTGCTGCTTCCTTCTGGGGCCTCGCCCTTTGACGACACGGGCACCGACGGGAGCGCACTGCCGAAGGTGCCGGCGGGCTTCGAGGTGAAAGTCTTCGCCAAGGAGCCGCTCGTGCGGCAGCCGTGTTCCATGGCCTTCGACGCCAAGGGGCGGCTCTTCGTCGGCATGGGGCCGCAGTACCGCAACCCCAAGCCCGACACTCCCGGCGATTCGGTCGGGATCGTCGAAGACACCGACGGCGACGGTGTCGCGGACAAGACCAAAGTGTTCGCGACCGGCTTCAACTGCATTCAAGGGCTGGCGTGGCACGGCCGCGACCTCTGGGTCGCCAACGCTCCCGACCTCACCGTCGTCCGCGACCTCGACGGCGACGACGAGGCCGACGAGTACGTTCGCGTCTACACCGATCTCGGCAACCTCGAACACGGCTTGCACGGCCTCAACTGGGCACCCGACGGCAAGCTCTACATGAGCAAGGGCAACTCCAAGGGGCTGACGAAGCCGGGCCGCATCGCGCCCAAGCCGTTCCGCGAGTTATGGGGCGTGAAGGCCCCACCGGACGCTCCCGATTTCCCCGAACCGATCACCTCCAAGAAGGGCGAGTACAAGCGCGCCTACCACGACCCCGCCGACGACTGGGGGCGCGAGGGCGGCGTCCTCCGCTGCGACGACGGCGGGAAGAACCTCGAGATCGTCTCCCGCGGCGCGCGCAACCCGTGGGACATCACGCTCGACGACGGCTTCAACTGGCTCGGAACCGACAACGACCAGAACGAAGGCGACCGCGTCTTCGTGCCGTTCTGGAACGCTCACTTCGGCTGGAACCACCCGTGGAGTTCGCACTGGACCGACAAGCCGCACCCGACCTGTGCCCCGGTCAGCGGCCCGATGTTCGATGGCTCGGGCACCGGGATCGTCTTCTGCGACTCACCACGGTTTCCGCCGGAGTACCGCCGCGTCTTCTTCGTCAACGACTGGCTGCGCAAGACCACGTTCGCGTGGAGGCCGACCTGGGACGGCGCGCTGCCGAAGCCCGAAGGCGGAACGTGGAAGCCGTTCATCGAGGGCGGCAAGTCGCTGTTCCGGCCGACCGATCTCGAAGTGGGGCCGGACGGCGCGCTGTGGGTTCTCGGCTGGAGCCGGTACTACGGGGCCGAACCCCCCTCGGCGTACAAGGACGGCAAGATGATCAACGAGGGCCGCGTCTTCCACGTCCGATGGAAGGGCGCCAAGCCCGCGAACGGATTGGCGGCGAAACGCAAGCAACCGCTCGCCAAGTGGTCGGTGGCGGAGCTGATTGAGGATTTTGAAGGCCCGCTTCCGGTGTGGCGGATCGATGCGGCGGACGAACTCGTCCGTCGCGGCGGTGCGGTCAAGGCCGACCTCATCGCGTCGCTCCGCGGCGGCAAGCTCTCGACGATGCAGGAAACTTGGACCGCGTGGGCTCTGGGTCGAATGCTGCCCGAAGGTGCCGAGATCGAGGAGTATTTCACATCTCAGCTCGAACCCGATTCCGCCGCGAGTCTCAACCTGCGCGTTCAGGCTGTGCGCATCTTGGCCCATCGCGTCCGTCAGCATCAAAAGGTGAAAGCGCTGCCGCCGGCGGTGGGCAAACTGCTGCGGAGCGGTGAGCCCCGAATGCGCTTTGCGTGCGTCGACGCAATCGCTCAGGCGAAGCAAGCGGCCTTCGTCTCCGCGCTGGTCGATCAACTCGCGACCGAGACCGATCGGGTCGTGTATTACGCCGGCTGGCAGGCCCTCCGCGCGTTGCAATCGGCGGCGGAGTTGAGGACGCACCTGAGCCACCCGCGGCCCCTCGTGCGCAGGGCGGCGCTACTGGCCCTACTGGAAACCCACGCCCTGCAGAACCACGAAATCGCCGCACTGGCGACGGACGCGGAGCCGGAGGTGCGCGACGTCGCGCGCCAGCGGCTGAACCGCCAGCCCGAGTCCGCACCGAATTCGGCTCAGGCGACATCGATCGCACCGGCCGGGGCCTCGCTGATCGCCAACCTCAAAGTCAGGAGCACGCACGGGTATCGCCCGATTCCCGGCGGGGCGGTTCCCGGTGCGAAGATCTACACCGATCGTGACTACACGTTGAAGAAACTCCCGCCCGCGCTGCTCGGAGCGGAGCTGATGCAAACGGCCAACGAGGACGACGGTTCCACGGGACCCGCCGTCATCACATTTGAAGCACTGGTGCCGCTGCGGGTTCACGTGGGGCTCGACACCCGGCAAAAGCAACCGCCGAAGTGGCTGGTCGATCGGTTCCGCCGCGGTGAGGCCACCGCCGAGGCCGACCACTGGGCCGTGCAGCTCTATTCGAAAGAGTTCCCCGCGGGCCGTGTCGAGCTGGGCGGAAACACCGACGACGGCAAAGGCGGCGGCAAGAGCAACTACCTCCTCTTCCTCGAACCGTTGCCGCTGCCGCAACTCGGCCAGCCGACGACCCTCGCGCAGGGGCTCGAACAACTCTCCAAGGGCGACGCCCGGCGCGGCGAACTGTTCTTCAAACAGGTTGCGGGCTGCGCGAAGTGCCACAGCCTGTCGCAGCAGAAGAACTCGTTCGGGCCGCAACTCGCCGACATCGGCGCGCGGGCCGAACCGAGGCACATTCTGCAATCGATCGTCGATCCGGACGCGCACGTCACGGAGGGCTTCGCGCAGTTGGTCATCGAAACTAAGGACGAGAAAGTGCACACCGGCGTGCTGATCGAGGAGAGTGGCCTGAGCGTGACCTTGGGGCTGCCCACGGCGCAACGCCTCGTCATTCCGAAGGAGCAGATCGAATCGCGCCGGACGACGAAGAAGTCCGCGATGCCGGCGTACGACCGGCAGCTCACGCCGGCACAGGTGGCCGACGTCACCGCGTTTCTCCTGACCCAGAAAGTGAAACCGGCTGAGGTGCAGAAGCCGGAGGAACAGAAATCCGAGCCGGAAGTGGTCAAGCCGGTCGCGGACGCGAAATCGAAGTTCGGTTTCGATGTCAAGAAGGATCGACTGATCGTGACCTACACTGAGAAGCCGTTGGGCGAGTACGTCTGGGGCGATCCGAAGGTTCCTCGGCCCTACTTTGCGAACCTCCACGGACCAGCCGGCACGAAGATCACCCGCAACCACCCGCCGGTTGCCGGCACGGACGCGACCGATCACGACACGATGCACCCCGGTCTCTGGCTCGGGTTCGGCGACATCAGCGGCGTGGACTTTTGGCGGAACCGCGGCCGCATCCGGCACGTCAAGTTCCTCGCGCCGCCCACGGCCGCCGAGGATCGGATCACCTTCGCCACGGAATCCGACCTGCTGAACCCCGACGGCAAACGCATGGGAGTCGTGGTCAACCGCTACACGCTCACCCGGCGGCCGGCGGGTTGGCTGATCCTCTGGGACGCGACCTTCACCGCGACGGAGCAGGAACTCGTCTTCGGCGATCAGGAAGAGATGGGCTTCGGCGCCCGCGTCGCGACCGAGTGCACGGAGAAGAACGGCGGGGCGCTGGTGAACAGCGGCGGCGCGAAGACCGCCAAAGCGACGTGGGGCAAACCGGCGGCGTGGTGCGACTATTCCGGCACGAAGGGCGGCCGGCGCGTCGGGATCACGCTGATGCCGGGGCCGAAGAACTTCCGCGAGTCGTGGTGGCACAACCGCGACTACGGCGTGTTTGTCGCCAACCCGTTCGGCCGGGCCGCGATGGGGCAGGGGGCCAAGAGCGCGGTCGCGGTGAAGAAGGGCGATTCGCTCCGGCTCGTCCTCGGTGCGGTGCTGCACGACGGCACGGACTACGACCCGGCCAGCGAGTACAAGCACTTTCTGGAAGTCGTGAAGTAATCGTGGGGAGGGTGCCATGAAACCGATCGGCATCGTTGGGCTTAGCCTTGTGGGCCGGGCCACGACCGCCAGACGGACCGACGTGCGTGGCGCTCTGCTGAAGGAGCATCTCGCGTGAACGCAACGATCAACAGTCGCTGGCCGGTCACGATCCTGTTGATGGTGGTCGCCGCGCCGGGCCGCGCCTCGGACGACTTCGAGAAGCACGTCCGCCCGCTGCTGGCGGAGAAGTGCCAGTCGTGCCACGGGGCCGAGAAGGCGAAGGGCGGGCTGCGGCTGGACTCGCGGGCGGCGCTGCTCAAGGGCGGCGACCGCGGCCCGGCGATCGCGCCCGGCAAGCCCGCCGAGAGCCTGCTCGTCAAGGCGGTCGGTTACGCCGGCGATCTGAAGATGCCGCCGAAGGGGAAGTTGTCGGACACGGAAATCGCCCTGCTCACTCGCTGGATCGAAGCGGGAGCAGTGTGGCCTGATTCGGGTGACACCCCGAAACCCGGTGCGCCGTTCGCGGTCACCGAGAAACACCGCAACTGGTGGGCGTTCCAACCGCTGAAGCGGCCCGAGGTGCCCAAGGTCGCGCCCCAACCCGTGAACCCGATCGATGCGTTCGTCCGGGCGAAGCTCGACGCTGCCGGCCTGAAGCCCGCCGCCCCGGCGGACAAACGCACGCTGCTGCGCCGGGTCACGTTCGACCTCACGGGGCTGCCACCCACCCCCGAAGAGGTGGATGCGTTCCTGAAGGACGATTCCCCGGAGGCGTTCGCGCAGGTCGTGGACCGGTTGCTGGACTCACCCGCCTACGGCCAGCGGTGGGCGCGGCACTGGCTCGACGTGGTCCGCTACGCCGACTACCACGACGGCAACCCGAAGGCCCGCAACCCGGTGTGCGAGCCGCTCGAAGCGTGGCGGTACCGCGACTGGGTCGTGCAGAGCCTCAACCGCGACCTGCCGTTCGATCAGTTCGTCGTGCACCAGATCGCCGGCGACCTGATCCCGCCGCCGGGCGGCAAACAGCCGTATGTAGACGGGTTGATCGCCACGACGTTTCTCGTCAACGGCGCGTGGGACCGCGGCGACGCGGACAAGGAGAAGATGGTCAGCGACATGGTCGATGACCAGATCGACACGGTCGGCAAGGCGTTCTTGGGGCTGACGCTCGGCTGCGCCCGCTGCCACGACCACAAGTTCGACCCGGTGAGCACCCGCGACTACTACGCACTGGCCGGCATCTTCTACAGCACGCGGATGCTCAAGGAACTCGGCACCAAGGGCGGCGAGATCACGCTGCAACGGCGGCCGCTGGTGCCGCAGGAGGTGCTGGACCGGCGTGACCGACAACTGAAGCAGATCGCCGGGCTGAACGCCATCCTAGCCGAGGTGGACAAGAAGAAGGCTCCCAACAACGATCCCACCCGCGAACTACTGATCGAGACGCGCGACCGCGTCCAGAAAGAGCTTGGTCCCGAACCGCCGCAGGCGCTGGCCGTGAGCGAGGGGGGCGTACCCGGCGGGCTGTTCCCGAAGATCCAGGACGTGCCCGTTCACGCTCGCGGCAGCTACACCCGCCTCGGCCCGGTCGCGCCGCGCGGGATGCCGACGTTCTTCGCCGGCGACAAGCAACCGAAGATCGCGACCGGCAGCGGGCGCAAGGAACTGGCGGACTGGGTGGCATCCGCCGGGAACCCGCTCACGGCGCGGGTGATCGTCAACCGCGTCTGGCAGTGGCACTTCGGTACGGGCCTGGTCCGCACGCCGAACAACTTCGGGCTGCTCTCCGAACCGCCGTCGCACCCGGAACTGCTCGACTGGCTGGCCGCGACTTTTGTCGCCGACGGCTGGTCGCTCAAGAAGCTGCACCGGCGGATCGTGCTGTCCGAGGCGTACCAGCGGTCGAGCGTGGCAGCCCCGGAGGCGCTGACCCGTGACCCGGACAACCGCTGGCTCGGCCGGTTCACCCCGCGCCGGCTGGAAGCCGAGGCGATCCGCGACGCCGTGCTCGCCGTCTCGGGCCGCCTCGACCTGAAGCCGCTCGGACCGGCGACCCACGACCTGAGCGCCCCCATCCGCTCGCTGTACGTCCAGACGGCGCGGTGGGACCGGAGCAACTTCGCCACCCTGTTCGACGCCGCCAACCCCGACGCCGCCGTCGAGAGGCGCGACGTCAGCACGGTGGCCCCGCAAGCCCTGTTCCTGCTCAACCACGAGTTCGTCCTCGCGCAGGCGAAGCACCTCGCGGACCGGGCCACGCGCGACGAGCCGAGGGACGACGTCGCCCGCATTCAGCGACTGTTCCGGCTGACGTTCGCACGCACCGTTTCCGAAGACGAAGTCAAGGTGGCCCGGGCGCTCCTGGCTGCCCCTCGCAAAGGCGGCGCGGACCTCGCGTGGCGCGACCTCGCGCACGTGCTGCTGTTGAGCAACGAGTTCGTCTACCTCGATTGAGAGGGCCCAATGTCATCGGCACTCCGGCCCTCGCGTCGAAGGCTGCTGGC
>JALHNS010000114.1 GCA_022843445.1 Gemmata sp. | reverse complement strand
TACCGCGGCGCGCGCCTGCGGGTCCGGGATCAGGGCTTGGACCTCGCCCGCCGGCAGCCACGGCGCGAGCGCCGCGATCACCTCGTTCGCGGTTTGGGGGCGCTTGTCCGGGCGCTTCGCCAGCATCCGCGCCGCGACCGCGCTCAGCGCCGCGGGCACCGCGTCGCCCAGTACGTCTTGCAGGGTCGGCGGGTCGGTGAACTGCGTTTGGGCCAGTTTCTGATACGCTTCGCCCTCGAACAGCGGGCCGCCGGTGACGAGCGCGAACAGCGTCGCACCGAGGCTGTACACGTCGGTTCGGGCGTCGAGCGGCGCGTTGAGCGCCTGTTCGGGCGAAACGAAATCGATGGTGCCCGCGAGCGCCGCGCCGGGAACCAACTCGGTCACGCGGTCGCGCATCGGGGTGTCGCGGAACGTGCGCGCGAGGCCCATGTCCAGCACCTTCACGGTGCCGTCGCGGGCGCACATCAGGTTGCCGGGCTTCACGTCGCGGTGAACGAACCCGCGCTCGTGCGCGTGCTGCAACCCGGCCGCGGCGTGCGCCACGCACCGCACCGCGGCGCGGAACGGCAGCGGGCCGTCGCGGTCGAGGCGCGTTTGCAGGTCTTCGCCGTCGATGTACTCCATCACGAGGTACGGCGCGCCCTCGGCCGTTCCCATGTCGAACACGCGCACGATGTGCGGGTGGTCGAGCGCGGCGGCGGCGCGGGCCTCGCGGTAGAACCGCTCGCGGGCCGCGGGGTCGGTGGCGCGGTCCGCGGGGAGCACCTTCACCGCCACCTTGCGGTCCAACTGCGCGTGTTCGGCGAGGTACACCGCGCCCATCCCGCCGCTGTTGATGAACCGCACCACGAGGTACGGGCCGAGGAACCGGCCGAGGAGCGCGTCCGCTTGGGACGGCGCCGGGGCGCGCGCCCCGGACCCGGGCGGGCCGGAACGGGCGGGCGCGTCGGACGGCGGGTGCGGGGGCATGGGTGTGCTCGGGCGCGAGCGGGACAACGGGAGTTTAGTACACCTTCCAACAAGAATCGAACGATCCGAGTCGGCTCGCGCCGCGGTGCGAAACTTCGCGCCCTACGGCACCACCGGTTGCACCCACGTCACCTCCACGTCGCCCTTCGCGTAGGGGTTCGGGTGCGGTTTGCTGCTCGTCACCTTCGCGCGCACGTACAACTCGTCACCAGTAAACGTGTACGCCGGGCGCGCGTCGGTCGAAGTGCTCACCACTTTGCCGATGTCGGCGCTGTACTCGCCCGTGACCGGGGTTTCCTTGCCGTCTTTCTCCGCGAACGTCTTCGGCTTGCCGGTCAGGTCCGCGGTCTTCAGCGTCGCCACGAACTCGGTCTTGTAGGTCACGCCCGGTTCGGTGCGGATCGCCAGTTTCAGTTGCTTGGCGTCGCGCGAAATCTCGTTCAGCACCACACCCGTACTGGCGTAGAAATCGCCCGCGCCCAGCGCGCTCACCACGCTGTCCGGCGTGAGGAACGGGGCCTTCACCATCACCCACCCGCGCCCGGGGTTCACCTTGCCGATGCCGTACTCGTGGTACCCGTGCGAGTCGTCGGTGGCGAGGCCGTACAGCACCGGGAGTTTGTGCTTGCCGAGCCGCAGCGCCAGCGCGATGTCCCAGACGCGCTCGCAGCTCGCGTGCGCCGCGTCGCCGTAGTTGCGCACGCCGGGGTGCCCGTTGAACACCTCGAAGAACCGCAACTCTTCGGCGAGCAAGATTTCTTCGGCGCGGACGCCCCACCCGAAGTTCGGGTGGTTCAGGAACGCGACGCTCACGCGCCCGCTCTTCGCGCTCTGGGCCTGAACTTGCCGCACGTTCACGCGCACGGTCTCGGTCGCGTCCTTGCCGTCGATGGGCTTAATCGGGTCGCGCAGGTTGATGCCGTTCATGTGAATCGGCCGCTTGGCGAAACTGTGCGTGATCTCTTCGGCCGGGATGAGCAGGAACTTGCCCGGTTCGTCGAACAGCGCGCGGTACTCGCTGTGCGGTTTGAGTCGCACCTGCTTCTTGGTGTCCTTCGTGCGGAACTCCGGCCACCGCGCGCCGAACCGCTGCGCGTACTTCTCGACGGCCCTCTTCCGGGTCGCGGTGCTCTCGGCGTCGGCCCACTTGTCGCCCTCGGCGAGCACGTTGTGCTCGGTGAGCGAGAGGAAGTCGTAGCCGTGGCGCTTGTACCAGTCGCACACCATTTCGGGGAAGTCGTCGCCGTCGCTCCAGAGGGTGTGCGTGTGCAGGTTGCCCTTCCAGTACCGCGGCGCGGCGGTCACGGTGGCGAGCGGTTCGGTTGGCTTGGGCTGCGGCGCGGGTTCGGGCTGGTACGCGAGCGCGAGGGCGAACGCGGCGGCGCACAGGCCGAGTGCGGCGAGCGAGCGGAGCGGCATGGTAGCGGGTTCCGGGTGTCGGGAGCGGGCGCGTGCAGTTGAACCGACGCAGGCGCGCGCGTCAACCGCCGACGTCAGAACTTGAAGAGGAGTGTGACGAAGTAGTTAAGAGCGTTCCGCGGCCCGGAGCCGGGGTTGGTGTCGTACCGCTCTTGCGCGCCGAGTCGCAGCACCATGCCGTGCTCGGGGTCCAGTATGATTTCGTAGGCGGCCCGCGCGCGGATACGGTACTGCCCGAAGTTGTCCAAGCTGGGGTAAATGTCCAGCGCCGAGAGGAACGTCTGCCGGTCGGAGAACCGGTGGTTGAAGTCGAACCCGAACACGGCTTCCGGCACCCAGCGGTCCCGCGGGCCGCCGCGCCGGGTGCTCAGTTCGTACACGGCACCGGCACCGGCCCGCGTCTTGAACAGCGTCGTGTCCGATTCGAGCCACGTGTAGCCGGCACCGGTGTACACGCCGGTTCGCAGGTCGTACGCGCGGAACTCGTCGTATTCCAGTTGCAGCGCCGCGAACACGCTCCACGGGGTGCCGCGGAACAGGATCTCGTCGCGCGCGTTCAAGAGCGCTTGGTTCTGCGTGGAGTCGCTGTTCTGGCGCGTGAGCGTGTACAGGAAGTCGTAGTGGAACCGGTTGCTCTCGGTCTTGCGGTCGGCGAACGCGCCGAGTTTGATGTTCAGAATGTCCACGTCGGCCTGCGTGCCGTTCAGGCCGAACTCGAAGCCGCCGGTCCACAGTTTGGGCGGCGGGGGCGGGGGGAGCGAGCCGTCGGGGACCTCTTTGAGCGGCGGCACCGGCGGCGCGCCGGGCGTTTTCGGCGGTCCGGCGGGCAGCTTCGGCGGGTCTTTGAAGATCGCCTTCTCGTCGAACTTCTGCTTCGGGTCGGCCCCGAAGTACGCCCCGCTGCCGGGCGGCTGCGACGCCACCGCCCCGCACACCAGTACCGCCAACACCAGCGCCACCGCGAACCGCATGGGTACCTCGCGCGAAGGGACGCCGGGGACATACCGTGTCGGGCCGGCCGTGCAACCCGAACCGCGCGGCGCGACGTGGGCTTTCCGCGGTCGCGCCGTCCGGTTACGCTACCGGTGCCCAACCGCACCGCCGGAGCCGCGAGCGATGGCCGAACCGTCCGCCGAACTCGTTCCCGCGCCGCCCGAACCGCCCGCGGCCGAACCCGCGCCCATCATTCCGCTGGTGCGCTTGCTCCCGCCGCCGCCCGACGGCACCATCATCAACCCGCCCGAATCGCCGGTGCCGCCGCGCCGCTCGTGGTTCGTCGCGGAGCTGTGGTCCGACCTGCGGCTCGCCGTGCGCATGTACTTCGACCCGCGGTACCGGCTGTCGCGGCTCGCGCAGGTCACGACGCCGCTGTTCGTCGGCCTGCTCACACTGAACTACTTCCTGTTCGGCGTGTGGATCACGATTCCGATCGCCAGCCCGGTGATCGAGCGGGTGCTGTGCGCGGTTCTAGCGGTACTGGCCTACCGCGTGCTGTTGCGCGAACTGGACCGCTACCGCGCGGTGCTCGACTACCTCGCCCGCTACGCCCCCAACACGGGACTCAGATGATCCGCCTCGGAGTGAACATCGATCACGTCGCCACGCTGCGCCAAGCGCGCCGCGGGCACGAACCGGACCCGGTCGCGGCCGCGGTTCTCGCCACGCTCGGCGGCGCGGACGGCATCACGATTCACCTGCGCGAGGACCGCCGCCACATCCAAGACCGCGACGTGTTCCGCCTGCGCGAAACCGTCACGACGCGCCTCAACTTCGAGATGGCCGCGTACGACGAGATGGTGGAAATCGCGCTCAGGGCGAAACCGGACGAGGCGACGCTGGTGCCCGAGAAGCGCGAGGAACTGACCACCGAGGGCGGGTTGGACGTGCTCGCGAACCGGGCCGCCGTGGGTTCCGCGGTGGAGCGCCTGAAGGCCGGCGGCGTTCACGTGTCGCTGTTCATCGACCCGGCGGCGGAGCAGGTGGAAGCGGCACACAAGCTGCGCGCGGACGCCATCGAGTTCCAGACCGCGAGCTATTCCGAAGCGAAGGGCGCGGCGGCCGTCGCGCACGAACTGGAGAAGCTGCGCACCGCGACCGCGCACGCGGTCGCGCTCGGCCTGCACGTGCACATGGGCCACGGGCTGAACTACTGGAACGTGCAACCGGTGGTGCGCATCCCCGGTGTGGAAGAACTGAACATCGGCCACAGCATCGTGTCGCGCGCGGTGCTGGTGGGCATGGAGCGCGCGGTGCGCGAGATGAAGCAGGTGATGCAGGAGCACTACCCGCACCCGCGGAAAGCGTGATCTCACTCGACGAGCCGGAAGCGGGAGCGACGCCCTTTTCTCCAATGAAAGGACCGTCGCTCCCGCTTCCGGCTCGTCGAACGAACTTCACCCCAGCGGGTGGTGGGCGGCGGCCGCGGCGATCACGATGCGCGCGCACGCTTCGGCGTCCGAGAGCGCGTTGTGGTGGATCAGCCCGATCCCCAAGCGGCGGCACACCGCGGGCAGCGCGTTGCTCGGCAGCGCCCACGTGCGCCGCGCGAGCTGCACCGTGCACTCGAACTTCTGCACCGGCACCTCGAGCGCCGCCGCCTCGCAGCACGCGGTCAGCACCTTGCGGTCGAACGGGGCGTTGTGCGCCGCGAGGAACGCCGCGCCGTCCAACAGCGGGCGCACCTTCGGCCACACCTCCGCGAACGCGGGCGCGTCCTTCACGTGCTCCCACGCGATCCCGTGAACGAAGGTGAACAGCACCCGCGACCGCGGCGGCTTGATCAGCACCGACTCGCGCGCGACCACCTTGCGCCCCTCGACGCGCACGAGGCCGACCGCGCACGCGCTGTCCGCGCCGTGGTCGGCGGTCTCGAAGTCGATGGCCACGAACGGCTCGTCGAACGGCGGTAACGGCTGGGGTGCTTTGCGCGGCGGCATGATGGGGAAAGTATACTCGCGCACCGCGGGGTGAACGCAAGAGCGCTTGGCAAGAGCGCGCCCGCGAGCGGCGCGAACCCGCAGCGCCCGCCCCGGGGCCGCCGAGACGCGCCCACCAACCTTGCGATTCGCGCCGCGCGCGGGCACAATCCCCCGAAGTTCCACCGCACCACCCACACGAGGGCACGCCCGTGGCTAAGGCCGCTTCCCCCGCCGACCGCGCCGCCGAACTGCGCGAACAGATCGACCGCCACAACTACCTGTACTACGTCGAAGCCGCGCCGGTCATCTCCGACAAGGAGTTCGACAAGCTGTTGCAGGAACTGGTTGAGATCGAGAAGAAGCACCCGGACCTCGCGACCGCGGACAGCCCCACGCAGCGCGTCGGCGGCGCGCCCATTCCCGGCTTCAAGCAGATCACGCACAAAGTGCAGATGCTCAGCATCGAGAACAGTTACGACGAAGCCGACCTGCGCAAGTTCGACGCGGACGTGAAGAAGGCGCTCGGGGCGAAAGCGAAGATCGAGTACATGGTGGAGCTGAAGATCGACGGCATCTCGATGTCGCTCACCTACGAGAACGGCCAACTCGCGTTCGCCGCCACCCGCGGCAGTGGCACCGTCGGCGACGACGTGACGCACATCGTGAAGACCATCGCCGCCATCCCGCTGAAGCTGAGCGGCCAAGCGCCGAAGGTGTTCGAGGCCCGCGGCGAAGTGTTCATGCACAAATCCGAACTGGAGCGGCTGAACAAGGAGATCGAGGCGAACAACAAGAAGCCCGGCTCGAAGAAGCAGGACCCGTACAAGAACACGCGCAACCTGACCGCGGGCACGTTCCGGTTGCTGGACCCGAAAGAGTGCGCGAAGCGGAAGAAGACGTTCTCCGCATACGCGGTCGGCGCGCTCGACGGCCTCACACTGAAATCGCAATCGGAACTGTTCGCCAAGCTGAAGGAACTCGGCTTCCCCACTTGTCAGCACAACAAACTGTGCGCGAGCATCGACGAGGTGATCGCGTGTTGCGCCGAGTGGAACGTGAAGCGAAAGGAACTGCCGTACGACACCGACGGCATGGTGATCAAGGTGAACGACTTCGCGCAGCGCGAAACGCTGGGCTACACCGCGAAGGTGCCGCGGTGGGCGAAGGCGTTCAAGTTCGACCCGGAGCAGGGCGTCACGAAACTCGGCGCGGTGGTGTTCCACATCGGGAAGTTCGGCGAACTGACGCCGGTCGCCACCTTCGACCCGCCGGTGGAACTCGCGGGCACGACGGTGACGCACGCGAGCATGCACAACGCCTCGTGGGTGGCCGAGAAGGACGTGCGCATCGGCGACACGGTGATCGTGGAGAAGAAGGGCGAAATCATCCCGCAGGTGGTGGACGTGGTGAAGTCCGACCGCAAGGGCGGCGAGAAGGTGATCGTGTGGCCGACGAACTGCCCGGAGTGCGGCGCGCCGGTGGTGAAGAAGGAAACGGCGAGCAGCTTCAACTTCAACTGCTCGAACCCGGAAGCGTGCTCCGGTGGTATGTGGAAGCGGCTCGAAGGGTACGCCCGCAAGACGCGGATGGAGATCGACGGCCTCGGGCGCGAGGTGGCGATTCAACTCGTAGAGTCGGGCCTCGTGAAGTCGATCCCGGACCTGTACAAGCTCACGAAGAAGCAACTGCTTTCGTTGGAGAAGTTCGCGGACACGAAAGCGCAGAACCTGCTCGACGGGATCGAAGCGAGCAAGGGCCGCGGCCTCGCGCGCCTGCTGCCGGCGCTGGCAATCTACATGGTGGGCGAAGAGATGGCGGAGGCGCTCGCGGAGGAGTTTCCGAGCCTCGATGCGATTTTGGCCGCGAAGCCCGAAGAACTGGCGAAGGTGAAGGGTTGGGGGCCGGAGCGCGTGAAGTACCTGCGCGCGTTCTTCGACAGCGAGAACGGCAAGCAACTGGTCGCGGAGTTGAAGGAGTTGGGCATCAAGACGACGCACGAGAAGCGCGCGGCCCCGGCGGGCGGGGCGGCGCTCGCGGGCAAGACGATCGTCGTGACCGGCACTCTGGTGAACTACGACCGCAACACCATCGAGAGCACCATCAAAGACCACGGCGGCAAACCGAGCGGCAGCGTGAGCAAGAAGACCGACTTCCTGCTGCTCGGCGAGAAGCCCGGCAGCAAACTGGACAAGGCGAAGGAACTGGGCGTGAAGATCATCGACGAAACCGAGTTCCGCAAGATGATCGGCGCGGAGTAAACTGATCGTGCCGCGGGCGCGCGAGTGCGCGCTCACGGCGCTTCGGAGGATTCAGCATGACGACCGCCGCGCCGCCCGCGGGTCCGGGCATTCGCTTCACGGTCGATCAGTACCACCGGATGATTCAACTCGGCGTGCTCACCGAAGGCGACGGCGTCGAACTCATCTTCGGGCAGATTCTGCACAAGGGCGGCTGGCGCGACGGGCGGCCGGCCGAGTACCGGTTCACGCCGGAGCAGTGCCTGCGCTTGTCCGCGGCCGGCGTCGTAACCGAAGACGAGGCGTTCGCGCTCGCGGAAGAAGGAGTACAAGCCGACATGCCGCGCAGCCCCGCGCACGATTCGGCCATTGATCGGCTCGACGACGAGCTGCGCCCGCTGGTGCCGCTCGGCTGGCGGTTGCGCATTCAGTCCGCGGTGCGCCTGCCCGGCGGCGAACCGGAACCGGACCTCGCGGTGGTGATGGGGCCGGCCGGGCGGTACGACGCGCACCACCCGCGCCCGGACGAAATCGCACTCGTGGTCGAAGTGTCCGACACCACACTGCAATACGACCGCACGCTGAAACACCGCGCGTACGCGAGCGCGCGGCTCGCGGGATACTGGATCGTGAACCTCGAAGACCGGCAGATCGAAGTGTTCAGCGGACCGCAACCCGGCGACGATGCCACTTACGCCACCGCGACCGTGTACCGCGCCGGCGAGCACGTCCCGGTCGTGATCGCGGGGAACCAAGTCGGCACGATCGCGGTCGCGTCGCTCCTCCCATAATCGCGCCCTTCGGTCGTTGACATGAATTGCTCGCGCGTATACCATTCATTCATTCGGCGGCGCGAAGGCGCGCTTGCCAAAGGGGTCTTCGTGCGCGTGTGCGAACGAGCAACGAGCCGCGAACGCGCGTGAGCGGCACCCCTCAGTAGTCCGAGAACTCAACTTCACGTTCACCGCGACGGCTCGACACGCCGAATCGCGGCAGCGGCGTTTCAGCCGCCCGAACTCGGATTCGCACTCGGCTTCGCCAATTTCGCTTGTTTTTCAGCATTCGCACAATCTCGGCCCGCGGGCGGCGAAGGTATAATGGGCGGTTCGCGCCCGCTTCCCGGAGGTTCGCCCGTGTCGCACTCCCTTTCGCGGTCGCAGTCCGTCGCGCTGGGGTTCGTCGTGCTTCTCGCCCTCGGGCTCGGCGGCTACGGCGTCGCGCGCATCGCCGACAAGCAGGGCTTCTGGGCCGAAACCACCGAACTCACGGCCGGGTTCGCGGAGGTGCACGACGTGACACCCGGCACGCCGGTGCGCGTGCGCGGCGTCGAGGCCGGGCAGGTGCTCGCGGTCGAATACCCGGACCACGACGGCCCCGGCGCCCAAGTGACCGTCCGCATGCGCGTTCACACCAAGTACGCGACCCGCCTCTACGCGAACGCGCGCGCCCACATCCACGCGAACGGCTTACTCGGCTCGAAGGTGATCGCCATTCAGCCCGGCGACCCGAGCGCCGGCGCGCTCGCGGGCACGCACCTCACCGGCGTGAAACCGTTCGAAGTGGCCGACGCGGTGAACGACGTGCGCGACTTGGCGAAGGAGGCGAAGGCGCTCGCCGCCGACACCCGCACCGCGGTCGCTTCGGCCAAAGAGCTGATCGACGGCGTTCGCGCCGGGGAGGGCACCCTCGGCAAACTGGTGCGCGACGATTCGCTCCACGACGAGGCCCGCAAGGTGCTCGCGCGCGCGGACAAGGCGGTGACGAACATGGAGGGCGAAATGGGCGCGCTCCGCGGGTTCGTGTCGGACGGCCGCGACACGCTCCGCTCGGTAAAGCAGGGCACCGACGCGATCGGCAAAATGCCCATCGTGCGCAACTACGTGGAAGATCACGTCGCGCTCTTGGTGCGGCCCACGATGTCGCGCAGCCACTGGAACTACGCGGCCCGCGACCTGTTCGAGCCGGGCACCGCGGTGCTCACGCCCGACGGCGCGAATCACCTGACCAACCTCGCCAACATGCTGAACGACAACAAGTATTCGGGCAGCGAAGTGGTGGTCGCGGGGTTCTACGCGAACGAGCCGAACCCGGTTCCGCCCGCCGTGGCGCTCGAACTCACGCGCAAACAGGCGGAAGTGGTGGCCGAGTTCCTGAAGGGGCACGGCGCGCACAAACTCGGCACGTTCTCGCGGCGCAAGGTGGTGGCGCTCGGGATGGGCGCCACGCCGTCGCCGACCGACCCGCCGCTCGCGTCGCACGTTCAGGTTCTGCTGTTCGCGCCGCGCTGAGCGCGTGTTGCGCTCACCCCGGAGGGCGGTATCCACATCCGCGGCGCGCCCGCGTGCGTATGATGAGTGGAACCGCGCTCCGGGGATGCCTGCCGTGCCTGCCGCGACCGACACGCCCGCCCTCTCGCCGAGCGACTCCGCCCGCGTCGCGGGGCTGTACCACTTCGCGCGGCTGCAACTGCCCGCGGTGAGGCTGCCCGAAGCGAACTTCCGCGCGCACCTCGCCCGCACGTTCCGCATCTTCGCGCCGAAAGCGCCGCACCAACCGCTCACGTGGCCCGCGTACCTCGAAGGGCTGTACGCGGTCGATTGGCTCGTGTGCGTGGGGTGCATCGAGAACCAGCAGAGCGCGTGGGAGGCACTGTTCGCGGCTCGCACCGGCCGCAGCGATTGCCTGCTCGTGGACGCACTCCGCGCGCGGGCCGTGCGGCTGTACCCGCGGAACGACGAACAGCAGGACACCGCCGTCACGGAGTTCTGGAGCAACCTGATCGCGCCGGAAAGCGAAGGCTCGCTGCCGGTGCTGGCGCGGTACGACGGGCAGCGCCCGCTCGCGCCGTGGCTCATTCGCGTGTTCCAGAACTGGCACCTCTCGAAGTTGCGCCAGCACAGCGGTGTGGGCGCGCTGCCGGACGACGAAATCGCGCTGCCGATGGACGCGCCGAAGGCCGACGCGAGCGCCCGCTGGCACGACACCTTCGTGAGCGCGGCCCGCGAGTGGCTCGGCTCGCTGGACGACGACGAGCGCCTGCTTTTGGGCCTGCGCTGGCGGTACCGCCTCAGTCAGCGCGAAGCGGCGAAACTGTTCGACCTGAACGAGGGCACGCTCACCCGCCGCACGGACAAACTGCGCGACCGCTCGCTGGAGATGATCGGCGCGCGGCTGGTCGCCGACGGCTGGACCGGGGAAGACCTCGAAGGCTTCGTGCTCACGGAACTCGGCGCGCTGCTGACCGACGACCCGCGCCTGAGCGCCGACGCGCTCGCGCGCCTGCTCGCCGCGAAGGGGAAGACGCTACCGAATTCGTAGGTCGGATTTCTCTTGTGGCACAGGCTTTCTAGCCTGTGCGGTGTCGCGTATCGGTGCGCCACAGGCTGGAAAGCCTGTGCCACGAAATCAAATCACTCATGTCCGAAGACGCACCCAAGAAAAAGAAGCGGCGGCCGTTTTGGCGCAAGCGCGTGCGGCGTTCCACGGACCCCGGCGCGCACAAACCGGTGCTGCTCGCGGAGGTGCTCGCGGCGCTGAACCCGCAACCGGGGCACACGGTCGCGGACTGCACGCTCGGGTTCGCCGGGCACTCGGCCGAACTGCTCGCGCGAATCGCCCCGGACGGTCTGCTCGTCGCCACCGACCTCGACGCCGGCAACATCGAACCGGCGCGCGTGAAGCTCGAAGCGGTCGGCGGGCTGTTCGCGCTGCACCACACGAACTTCGCCGGCTTGCCCACCGCGCTCGCGACCGAAGGCGTGACGCACGTTGACGGCGTGCTCGCGGACCTCGGCATGTCCAGCATGCAAGTGGACGACCGCGACCGCGGGTTCTCGTTCATGCGCGACGGCCCGCTCGACATGCGCATGGACCGCACCCGCGGGCGCACCGCCGCGGACCTGCTGAACGCGCTGCCCGAAAACGAACTCGCGGCGTGCTTTCGCGACCTCGGCGACGAACCCCAAGCCGACGCTATCGCCGCGGCAATCGTCGCTCAACGTGCGGTAAAGCCCATCGAGCGCACGAAAGAGTTGCGCGAACTGATCGAGCGCGCGGCCCCGGTGCGCGTGGACCGCACTCCGGGCGCGCCCTCGGAGCGCAAGCAACTCCTCGCGCCGGTGACGCGCGTGTTCCAAGCGCTCCGCATCCTGACGAACCGCGAACTCGCGAGCCTTCAACAGTTGCTGCGCGTCCTGCCGACGGTGCTGAAACCGGGCGGCGTCGCGGCGGTCATCTCGTTTCACAGCGGCGAAGACCGGTTGGTGAAGGCCGCGTTCCGCGACGGCCTGCGCGCCGGCGTGTACGACGCGGTGAGCGCCGACCCGATCCGCCCGCAATTCGAGGAGCGCACCGCGAACCCGCGGTCGCGCAGCGCGAAACTGCGCACCGCCCGCCGCGCGGCGTCGGCGTGAGCGCGCCATACACTTCCCGCATCCCGTTCACTTTCGGAGCGCGCCCGTGAACAGACGCTGGGTGTTGGCCGCGCTGGTGCTGGCGTTCGCCGCGCCCGCGAGCGCGCGAGACGAGAAACCGCTGCTCCGGTGGGGCGGCGATAAGAACGGCGGCGCGCCGTACATCTTCGAGGCCGCGGACGGCAAGCTCACCGGGTTCGAGGTCGAGTTCGCCGAGTACATCGCGCGCGAACTGGGCCGCACCCCGCGGTTCGTGCAAAACCAGTGGGACAACCTGCCGGACCTGCTCAAGCGCGGCGACATCGACGTGGTGCTGAACGGCTACGAGTTCACCAAAGAGCGGCACGACGACACGCCGAGCACGGTGCCGTACTACGTCTACTCGCTGCGCCTGATCGCGCGCCAGAGCGAACCGGACATCTTCTCGTGGGCGGATTTGGGTCGGCAGAACGAGCCGAAGAGGGTGGGCGTCTTGCGCGGGTCGGCCTCGCAGAGGTACTTAGAGGGCCGGTTCGGGAACAAGGTGCGCATCGAAGGGAGCGAGACGGTCACGGAGATGCTCGACCTCGTGCAGGCCGGGCAAGTGGACCTGACCGTGCAAGACGCGCCCGCGGCGGCGTACTACGTCACGCCCGAGCGCTACCCCGGCCTGAAGGTGATCGACGAACCCGCGGGCTACGGGTACTACGTTCTCCTCACGCGCCCCGACGACGCCGAGTTGCGCGAGAAGCTGAACGCGGCGATTCGCAAGGCCGTTTCCAGCGGGTGGCTCAAACAGCTCTACCAGAAGTACGGGCTGTGGAACCCGGCGCAGCAGCGGCTCAGCTACCTCGCGGGGCAACCGTGGCCCGACGCGGCGGCCGAATTCGCCACCGACGACGCCGGGTACGCCCCGCCCGACCCGCCGAAACTGTCCGGTATCCTCGACAAGCTCCTCACGGCCGCGGCGTACACGATCCTGCTCGCGGTCGCGTCGTTCCCGATCGCGATGGTCATCGGTTTGGTGGTCGCGGTCGGGCGCGTGTACGGCCCGTGGCCCGTGCGCGCGCTGTTCACCATTTATGTGGAAGTGCTGCGCGGCACCCCGCTGCTGCTGCAACTGTTCGTGATTTTCTACCTGCCGTCGCAGTTGAGCAAGATCGAGGGGTGGGAGTGGATGTCGGCGCTGGCGCTGAACAAGTGGGCCGCGGCGATCATCGGGCTGGCGCTGAACTACTCCGCGAACGAAGCCGAGAACTACCGCGCCGGGCTGATGGCGGTCCCGAAGGGACAGATGGAAGCCGCGCTCGCGCTCGGCTTCACCAAGTGGGCCGCGCTGCGGTACGTGATTCTCCCGCAGGCGTTCCGCATCGTGATCCCGCCGGTCACGAACGACTTCATCGCGCTGTTCAAAGACACCGCGGTGTGTTCGACGGTGATGATCGTGGAACTGACCGGGCTGTACTACGCCTACAAGGTGTACCCGAACTTGGTGCTCGAACTGGCGCTCGCGGTCGGGCTGCTGTACCTGCTGATGAGCTACCCGACGGCGGTGCTCGCGCGCTGGTTCGAGCGCCGGCTCGCACTCACGAAGGAAGGGGGCCGGGCGTGATTCGCGTTACCAACCTCGTGAAGCAGCACGGCCAAACGCCGATCCTCAACGGCGCGACTCTGGAAGTGCAAAAGGGGCAAGTCGCGGCGCTCGTCGGCCCCAGCGGGAGCGGCAAGAGCACGCTGTTGCGGTGCGTGAACGGCCTCGAAGCGTTCCAAGAGGGCGAAATCGCGGTCGGCGACGCGCTGAAGCTCACCGGCGGGAGCGCGCCGCCGAAGGCCGCGCTTCTGGCGCTTCGGCGCACCGTGGGCATGGTGTTCCAGCAGTTCAACCTGTTCCCGCACATGACGGCGCTCAAGAACGTGATGAGCGGGCCGGTGTACGCGCTTGGCAAGCCGGAAGCGGAAGCCGAAGCGACCGCGAAGGGGCTGCTCGCGCGTGTCGGCCTCGCGGACAAGCACGACGCGAAGCCCGCGCAGCTCTCCGGCGGGCAGCAACAGCGTGTTGCCATCGCGCGCGCGCTCGCGGTTAATCCCGCGGCGATCCTGTTCGACGAACCCACCAGCGCCCTCGACCCGAAGATGTCGGCCGAGGTGATGCGGGTGATCGACGACCTCGCCGACGACGCGGCGCTACAAGTGGCAATGGTGATCGTGACGCACGACCTCGCCGCCGTGCGCCGCATCGCGGACGTGGTACACGTTCTGGGCGGCGGCAAGGTGACGTTCTCCGGCCCGCCGGACGAGGCGTTCGCGCCCAACGGCCCCGCGGCAGACCTTCTGTAGGAGCGATTTCGATGAGCACCGCGACCGGCGACCGCGTGATTCGCGTCGGGCACAGCCCGGACCCGGACGACGCGTTCATGTTTCACGCGCTGGCGAACGACAAGTTCCCCACACCGGGCTACAAGTTCGTTCACGAACTTCAGGACATCGAGACGCTCAACCGGCGCGCGCTGAAGGGCGAACTCGAAGTCACCGCGGTGAGCATTCACGCCTACAGTTTCCTGCTCGACAAGTACGCGCTGCTGCCGAGCGGGTGCAGCATGGGCGACAAGTACGGGCCGATGGTGGTGGCGCGCAAGCCGCTCACCGTGGGCGACCTGCCGGGCACCAAGATCGCGGTGCCGGGCACGCTCACTACCGCGTTCCTCACACTGAACCTGCTGTTCGATTCCATCGGCGCGAACGGCAAACTCACATACGATGTGATCCCGTTTGATGAGATTCTCAACGCGGTCGAATCGGGCAAGTACGACGCGGGCCTCATCATTCACGAAGGCCAACTGACGTTCCAGAATCAGGGCTTGCACCTCGTGCGCGACCTCGGCGTGTGGTGGCAGGAGCAAACCGGGCTGCCGCTCCCGCTCGGCGGGAACGTGGTGCGCAAAGACCTCGGCACGCCCGCGATGAAGGAGATTAGCGCTCACATCAAGCGCAGCATTCAGTACGCGCTCGACCACCGACACGAGGCGCTACAGCACGCGCTGAAGTACGCCCGCGACATGGACGTGACGCTCGCGGACAAGTTCGTGGGGATGTACGTGAACGACTGGACGCTCGACTACGGCGACCGCGGCCGCGCCGCGATTCGGAAACTCCTCGCCGAAGGCCACCGCGCCGGCATCATCCCGAATCCGGTGGAACTCGAGTTCGTGGAGTAGCTTTCCCTTTCTTCCTTCCCGCGGCGCGCTCTCGGAACGATAATCCGGCGGTCCCTTCACCTCTCCGAGGGCCGCGCCGTGTTCACCACCGACGACGTTCCCGTTCAGAACCCCACCGACGATTCCGGCTACGCGGCCCTGTGGGGCGTGTGCGGCCCGGCCGCGAAGCGCGAGCTGTGGCTGGTTCACGGCCTCAGCCGCTGCTGGCAAGACTTCGCGCCGCTGCTGCCGGACCTCGTCGCGAGTTGGCACGTCCGCGCGTACTCGCACCGCGGGCACGGCGAATCGGCGCGCACGCCGGGCGCGTACCGCGTCGCGGACTACGTGCCGGACCTCGCTGCCGCCGTGACCGCGGCGCACAAAAAGTGCGTGTTGGTGGGTCATTCGCTCGGCGCGCTCGTCAGCATTGGCATCGCCGCCGCCGTGCCGGAACTCGTGGAAGCAGTGGTGCTGCTCGACCCGCCGGGGCCGGAGTTCCTCGCGCACTTGGACCGCACGCCGTACTTCGCCATTTGGGGCGCGCTACAGAAGTTCGCGGGCCGCGCCGATACCTCGAGCGTTGCGCGCGAACTGAGTGATCTCCGGGTGCCCAACGGCGCGGGCGGCACGGTACGCTACGGCGACACCCGCGACGCCGCGAACGTGCGGTTCGTCGCGCGGTGCCTGCGCGACGTCGATCCCGAAGTGTTCACACCGGCGCTTCAGAAGAAGTGGCTCGACGGCTTCGACCCGGTCGCGCTGGCGCGCAACGTGAAGTGCCCGGCGCTGCTGGTGGTGGCCGACGCGGAGAAGGGCGGCGTGCTGACGCCCGCGGACGCGACCGCGCTCGCCGCGGCGCTCCCGGACGGCTACCGCGTGAACCTGCCCGGTGTGGGGCACTTGGTTCACTGGCAAGACGCGCCCGGCACGCTGCGGCTGCTGCACTCGTTCTTGAATTCGCTGTGAGCGCGCATGAGCACGGAAACGGAACTGCTGGCGGCGGTGCTCGCGCGGCCGGACGAGGACACGCCGCGGCTCGCCTACGCCGACTGGCTCGACGATCACGCCGATGCGCTCGCGGGCCGCGACCCGAAGGAGGCGCGGGCGCGCGCCGAGTTCATCCGGTTGCAGATCGCGTGCGAAGGGCGCGACGACGACCCGGACCTCGCCGACGCCCGCGACCGCGCCGCGCTGCTCGAACGGCGGTACGGTGCGCAGTGGCGACCGGACCTGCGGATCGCCGGCGCGCTGCACGCGTGGTCCCTGCGCCGCGGGTTCGCCGAACAGCCACTCGTGAACGCGGACCGGTTTCCCGAGATTGCCGAGCAACTGTTCGCGGTCGCACCGGTGCGCCGGGTGAGCCTGTACCTGAAAGCGGAACTTGCCAACGCGTGCGTCGCGTGCCCGTACTTCCCACGGCTCCGCGCGCTCGATGTGAGCGGTTCGACAGTCGGGGCGGGCAAGTTGCTTTCCTCGAAAGCTGTCGCGGGCTTGCGCGAACTCAGGCTGTCTTGGGTACAGACCGGGGCGAACCAACTCGCGCGCACCGTCGCCGAATCCGAACCGCTCGCGGGGCTGGAAGCGCTCGATTTCTGGCAGTTCATGTTGCCGGAAGCGGCGGCGGTAGAACTCGCGCGCGCGAAGCATTTGCGTCCGCGGCGGCTCACTAACCACGGCAGCCAACTCAACGACGGCGGCGCGAAAGCGCTGGCCGCATCAGTGGTGCTGTCGCGACTCGAAGTGTTGCAGTTGCGCGGGTGCGGTATCGAAGCCGCGGGCGTGAAAACACTGGTCGAATCGCCGCACCTCGGCCCGCTGTGGAATCTCGACATCGGCGCGAACGTACTCGGGCGCGAGGGCGTAACTGCGATTGCCAATAGTGCGCGACTCGCGGCCCTTCGCGTGCTGAAACTCGGGAGTACGGGCGTCGAGCGGCACGGCCTCGCGGAGCTCGCGCGCTCCGAACACCTGTGCAACTTGCGCTCGCTTTCCCTGACCTACAATCGGTTGCGCGCCGGTGCCGCACGGGTCATCGCCGAGGGCGAAGCGTTCGCGCAACTGCGCGAACTCGACCTGTACGGCAACGGCATCGGCGACGCCGGCGCGGCGCACCTCGCGTGTTCGCCGCACCTGCACGCGGTCGCACGCCTGCAAGTGGCGAACTGTTCGATCAAAGAGAGCGGGGCGAAGGCGCTGGCGGAAGGCACCGCGCTTCGCGCACTCACGCACCTCGACCTGCGGGAGAACAAGATCGGCGACGCGGGTGCGGCGGCGCTGGCGGCCGGGCACTTCCCCGAATTGCGGCACCTGACGCTGGCGAAGTGCGGGCTCGGCGACGCCGGGGCGATTGCGCTCGCCAGTTCGCCGCTGTTGGCGACCGTGGACGTGCTGGATATTCACTCGAACCGCATCGGCGACGCCGGCGCGAAGGCGCTGATGGAATCGCCGCACTTGGGCCGCGTGCGCGAACTGCGCGCGGAGCGGAACAAGATGTCGCGCGCGGTGCGCGCGGCGCTGGAGAAGCGGTTCAACAAGCCGGTTGAGTAAACGATAACGGCCCCGACGAATCGGGGCCGCGCGCGGCGAACGCTCATTCGCACTCAGCCGCGGGGCATCGGCGCTTCGGGCAGGTTCGCTTCGTCGCGCTTGCGGTCCGGGCCGCGGCCCGGACCCATCGGACCGCGCGGGCCTTTCGGTTCGGGGCCGCGGTCACGGTCGCCGCGCATCCCGTCCATCGGCCCCATCGGACCGCGGTCGCCGCCGCGCATCCACGGCGGGCCGAAGCCCATCGGTCCCATCGGTCCCATCGGTCCCATCGGGCCTCCGAACGCCGGGCCTTGCGGGCCGCGCGGGCCGCGGTC
>JALHNS010000113.1 GCA_022843445.1 Gemmata sp. | reverse complement strand
CGTTTGGGCCGCGCTTCGCTCGGCGTCGGCGCGCTTCAGCGCGTCGAGTTTGGCCTTCGTTGCCGCGATCTGGGCCTCAAGGTCTTCGACCGTGCGCTGGTTGTCCGGGCTGATGAACTCTTCGATCAGTTCGGCGATCTCGGCTTCGATCTGCTCTTCCTCCGGCGGCCCCTTCTTGCGCCCGCCGAAGCCGCCCTTGCCCGTCGCGCCGGTGTTCGCGCCCTTCGCGGTTTCGTCCTTCTTAGCCGCGTCCAGCGGAACCTCTTTCAGGCCGTGGTAGGTCTCCGACCAGTTGTCGTTGTAAATGTTGTTGTCGTGGTTGCCGGCGCTGGCGACCGCGGCCTTGAAGAACTCGTTGTACGGCGTTTGGAGCACCGCCGCGGCCGACATGAACCCGCCGCCGGAGTGCCCGTAGATGCCCACGCGGGTGATGTCGATGTACGGGTGCCGCGCGGCCAGCGCCTCGATCGCGGCCTTCTTGTCCACGAGGCCGTAGTCGCGCAGGTTGAAGTAGCCGAACGAGTGGTACGCCTTCGACCGCTCCGGGCTGCCGCCACGGTGCCCCACCTGAATCACCACGAACCCGAGTTGCGCGAGTTGCATGAACTGGCTGTGCGCGGCGAACCGGTAGTTCACGCCCTCGGTCTGCGGGCCGGGGTACACATATGCGATGATCGGATACTGCTTCTTGGGGTCGAAGTCGAACGGCTTCCACATGTTCCCGTACAGGTCGGTGGTGCCGTCCGCGGCCTTCACGCTGAACGTCTCGGGCATCTGCCAGCCGGTCTTCTGTAGCGCGCTCAGGTCCGTCGTTTCGAGGACCATCAGCACGTTCCCGGAGGCGTCGCGCAGGGTGGCGAACGGAGCGCGGTCGATCGCGGTGCTGTTCGTCACCACGAACTTCTTGCTCGGCGACAGGGTGGACGTTTGGTTCAGCCCGCCGGGCACGGGCGCGGTGCCGCTCGCCGGCGCGCTCGGGTCCAAGCACGTCAGTTCGGTGCCGTCGAGTTTCACGCGGTACAGGTGCGTGTAGTACGGGTTCTCGCCCGGTTCGCGGCCGTTGCCGAGCAGGTACACGAACCCGGCTTTCGCGTCGATCTCCACGATGCGGCTGGCGCGCCACGCGCCGCTGGTAAGCGCGTTCTTGAGCGCGCCGTCCGGGCCGTACCGGTAGAAGTGGCCCCACCCGCTCCGCTCGGACCACCAGATCATGTCGCCGGTGTCGTCGACGTACCGGGGGGCTTGAAGGTCGAGAAACGCGGAATCGAAGCCCTCGCTGAACAGGCACTTGCTCGTGCCCGATGACACATCGAGCGAGCACACCTCAACGTTGCGGCGGAGCCGGTCGCGGCGGATGAACCGCAGGTCGCCGGTGGTCTTGCCCCAGCGCACGTCGCTGTACCGCTCGTCCTTCCACTTCGGCGGCACGCGGGTGAGCGCGCTCTTCGCGGCATCGAAGTAGTACAGTTCGGTCTTGCGGATCGTCTCCTCGGCCGGCATCGGGTACTTGTACTGTTCAAGCTTCGGCCGCGGGTTGGCGATCGAATCGACGAGGAACAGGTCCTTCACCCCGCGGGAGTCGGTGCGGGTGACGTAGAACGCTTTCGAGTCCGGGGACCACGTCACGTTCGCGCGGGTCTTGCGGTCGGCCGGTTCCGGCGCGCCCGTCGCCCCGGTGTTACCGCCCTTCCCGCCGCCCTTACCGCCGAACCCGCCGAACCCGCCCGCGAACACGTAGTCCTCGACGCCGTCGGTCGTCAGTTGCGTCGCCTTCTCTTCCGGTTGGCCCTCGTCGCACACGTACAAGTTGAACTTGTACTGGTAGGCGTACTTCTTCTTGTCCGGCGAGTAGTTCTTGTACGAGGTCGGCGCGGTGGGGCCTTTCGTGGGCTGGGTCGCGGACCCGCCCATCATGTCGTCCTTCTCGTCTTTCTTCTCGTCCTTCTTCTCCGTGTCGGTCTCGCGCAGGCGGCGGAGCATCTCGTCCACGCGCTCGTCGCCGAGTTGCCCGCGGAGCCGCTCGATGGCCTCGGCGGTCGTTCCGGGCGGTAAGGCGGTCGCCTTCCCGAGTGCCTTCAACTTCTTGCCCGCGAGGTCGTACTCGTACCGGGTCTCGGCGAACGCGAACGTGAGTTTGCCGCTCTCCGCGACCTGTACCGAACTGATCTGGAACGTGTCCGCGTCGAGCGGCTTCTTGGACGCCTCCGAAAGCGCCGCCGCGAGCGCGACGTGATCGAACAGCGGTTCCTTGAGCTTCTTCGCCGCGTCCACCTTCCAGTACCGCGTGCCGGTCGCGGTGCGGGCGGAGTACCAGAAGGTGTCGGTCTTCCCGATCCACTGCGGGAACACGCTCGCCTCGCGCACGTGCCGCGCGACGAAGTCCTTGTTGAACTTCTGGGCGAGCGGGTAGTTGGCCCCGACGACGCGCTCTTGCGCGACAACGAACGGGGCGGCGGCAAGCAGAAAGAGCGCGGCGAGCGCGTGGTGGCGAGTCATGGTGTGTGCGGCGCGAGTGGGATAGAAGAATCCGTACAAGTTACCCGTACTACCCAGCGTTCGGCAACGGGGCCGGGGGCGCGCACTCACGAGTTGTTAAGGATCGGGCCGGTTGTAGCGGTCGCGCCCGTCACTCCTTCGCAAACTTGTAGCGCTCGATCTTTCGGTCCAAGGTCGAGCGCTCGATGCCCAGAATCGCCGCGGCCCGCGACTTGTTCCAGTCGGTGTGGTTCAGCGTCGCCAAGATGTGCCGCTTCTCCACTTCCTCGATCGTTTCCGCGCGATAAGAGCCGCCGCTCGCGAGGGCTTCGCCCACGACCGGCGCGCCCGCGTCCAACTCGCACAGCCAGATGTCGGGCGCGTCCACCTGCGGACCGGTGCCCAGCGCGACCGCGCGCTCGATCACGTTGCGCAGCTCGCGCACGTTCCCCGGCCACCGATACGCCTTCAGTTTGTCCAGCGCCGCGGGGGTGAAGCCGCGCATCTTGCGACCGGTTTCGCGCGCGAACTTCTTCAGGAAGTGCTCGGCCAGCAGCGGCACGTCGTCGGCGCGGTCGCGCAGCGGGGGCACGTCCAGTTGCACCACCTGCAACCGGTAGAACAGGTCGCGGCGGAACGTGCCGGCCCGCACCGCTTCTTCGAGCGGCCGGTTGGTGGCGGCCACCACGCGCACGTCCACCTTGATCTGCGTGTTCCCGCCCACGCGCTCGAACGGGTGCCCTTCGAGCACGCGCAGGAACTTCGCCTGCGTGCTGAGCGCCATTTCGCCGATTTCGTCCAAGAAGATCGTGCCGCGGTCGGCGGCCTCGAACTTCCCCACCAAGCGCTCGGTCGCCCCGGTGAACGCGCCCTTCTCGTGCCCGAACAGCTCGCTCTCCAGAAGCGTTTCGGTGAGCGCCGCGCAGTTGATGCAGATGAACGGGGCCTCGCGCCGCGGGCTGCTCATGTGAACGGCGCGCGCGACCAGTTCCTTGCCCACGCCGCTCTCGCCGCGGACCAGCACGGTCGCCTTCGTTTCGGCCACGCGCGCGATCTGCTGCTCGATCTTCTCCAGCGGCGCGCTCGCGCCCACCAGTTCGCTCTCGAGCCGCAACTGCGCGCGCAGGCTGCGGTTCTCGGCGCTCAGGTTCGCCTGCCGCGCGAGCCGGTGCCAGACGGTGCCGAACTGCCGGGCCACCGCGAGCGTGAACTCGAGGTCGTCGCCGTTGAGCGGCGTACTCTTCCCGGTGCGGTACAGGTGCAGCAGGCCCAGCAGTTGGTCGCCGCACCCGACCGGCGCGCAGATCAGGCTCGCGGCTTGCAGTTCCGTGAGGCTGTCGCGGTTCGCCAGCGCGGTTTGGGCGCTCACGTTCTCCGCGAGCACCGCCTGCCGCGACGCGAGCACCTCGCCGCTCACGTACGCGGACACCTTGTGGTACGTGTCGGGCCGGCCGCCGCGGGTGCGGTGAACGAGCAGGTCCAGCTCGCGGCCCTCGCGCAGCGCCTGCACCACCACCACATCGGCCGGGGTGGCGCGGAACAGCGCGTCGGCCGCGAGCGCGCCGAGTTCGGCCGCGCCCGGGGCCGCGGCCATGTCCAGCGCGAGCCGGTACAGCACCGCGACCGCCTGCTGCGGCGACACCCGCGGTTCGGCGTGGGTCGTTTCGGGTTCGGGCGCGCCGGCCGCGGTCGAATCGCCGTCTTGGAACCGCGTCTGGCCGAGCCGCTTGCGGATCTCGATCCCGTCGTTCTTCGCGGCCGGCGCGGGCGACGGCTTGGGCACGTCCGGCAGTTGGTCCATCGCTTCGACGAACACGAACCGCGCGCGGCCCACACGCACCTCGTCGAGCGGGCGCAGCGGCTTGTCGGCGCGGAGCCGCTCGCCGTTCAGGTGCGTGCCGTTCAGGCTGCCGAGGTCGCGGACCCGCCACTCGCCGTCGGCCGAGAACACCTCGGCGTGCTCGCGGCTGGCGAGGTCGTCGCGCACCACGACGCGGTTGGTGGGCGCGCGGCCCAGCGAGAGCGCCGCGCCCGCGTGCAGCGGGTACACGTCGCCGAACCCGTCGTCGCGGCGGGCGACGAAGAACGCCGTCGGAACTTGGGCCATGTGCGCGCAATCGGTGGGAGAGCGGAACACCTCCACAATAGATGAGACCGCCCCCGGTGTGCAAGTGCGCGCGGCCCGCGCCCCGCGTTTCGGGCGCGCCGCAACGGAGCTTGAGACCGGCCCGCCGCCCGTGGTAGCTTACCCCCGCTGTTGAGAACACCATCACCCCCTCGTTCGACACGGAGCGCGCGCATGTGGCCGGAGATCCTTCAACACCTGCACCCCTTCGCGGTCCCGCTGAACCCCGCGCCGGCCGGCATCGTCGCCGCGTTCGCGCAGCAGGGCTGGCCGGTCGCGGGCGGCCTGCCGGTGCGCGTGGTCGCGCTGCTGGGGTCGTGCGACACCGTCGCCTATCTTGAGTGCCCCAATTTCCCCGACTGGCACGCCGAACAGGACCCGGAGGTGCTGGAGGAGGTCGGCCGTTACTGGTGGTGCGATTTCGACCTGATCGACCGCACCGGCGCGGCGGCGCAACTGCGGATGGTGTTCAACGAGGGCGACTCGGACTGCAACGACGGCATCTGGGGCGCGGTGTGGGACCGCGCGACCGGCGCGCGGGTGGCCGACCTGACCAGCACCGGCGACAGCGAGGGCACGGTCACCGCGTCGGGGCCGCTCGCGTACGTGCCGCACGGCCTGCCGGTGCCGGTTGACAACGACACGTTCCCGGCGTTCCCGCTGCCGTGTGGGGAGCTGTTCTACGCGACCGATTCGGAGGTCGAGCGCCTGATCGGGGTGGCGGTGCGCTGGTGCTCCGCCCACCGCTGACCGGCCCGACCGCGCGCGGCGCGGTTAGCGCGCGCCGCAGTGCGTCGTCTACACCCGCACGCACTCGCCGCGAGGGCAACCATGACGCTGCGCTTCACCGCGACCGAGTTGGACTACGACCTCGCCATCGACACCGGGAGCGGGCCGAACGCCGCCGCCGTTCACTTCTTCGGCGACGGGTCCGAACTGTTCCTCGGCCGCTCGGTGGTGCCCGACGGCACCGCGAACGGCACCTGCGTCGGCGACACCTTCTTCATGCTGCTGCTCGACGGCGAGGACGTCGTCGGGCACCTGTCGGACGACGACCGCGACGCGCACACGGGCGGCATCGCGCGCGTCGAGTTGTTCCCGAACCGGTTGGTGCTGCGGTTCGACGCAGCGGGCGAAGAGCTGGTCGGCGGCGAGGCGCTTGAGGTGGCGTTCGCGTTCGAGGCGCAGCTCGCGCGGCTCGGTCAGATCGGGCCGGGCGCGGAGCGGGTCGAAGTGCCGGTCGTGCTGCGCGAACTGCTCCACTTCATCCTGCGCGGCACCGGCCAGTTGCTCGACCACGTGAGCGCGTGAGTGAACGTGCGACTCGGGCGCGGTTGAAATCGCGTCGCCGCGCCGCCGTCGTGTCGGTGTCGCCGAAGTTCGCGCCGACCTTGCACGAAGGGGTGATGCCGTGGACCCGCTGAACGCGATCGGTCTCGCCGTCCTCGTGTTTCTGTCGCTACCGCTCCCGCTGTTCGCGAGCGCGGCCCTCGGTGCCTGCCCCACGGCGCGCGGGGCGGTCGTGCCGTGGGCGTGGGGCAATTCGGTGGTTCTGGGGACCGCAGCTCTACTGCTCGTCGCAACGCCCGTGTCGCCGTGGATCGCGGTTGCGGTCGGTGGCACCAGTTTCGTGATCTGTGGCACGCAAATGTTCCGCCGGCTCGCGCGTTTCTGCCGGCCGCACTGAGGGCGTGTGAGTGCAGCCAGCGGGTTCGCACCCCAACTGTCGGGGCGTTGAGAGCATCACACCCGACCGCGTCCTCTACGAAGAACTCGTGCGCACCTGCGCGCCCGGCGCGCCGCGAAAGAGGCATGGAGACGAACTGAAGGCGACGAGTAGGCTAAACGGAGCGGGCGCGCCGAAGCAACAGCGATCCACCCCTGACCCGCGATTCCTTTCCTCCGCGGTCTTGAGGGCGCGCATCTCGCGGCTCGGTCGAATCGTGACACGCGGTTCGGTTGAACGCGACTCAACTGGGGACAGGCCGTGCGGTACACGATCCGGCAACTCTGGTTCCGGTATCTGAACCACAGCGAACTGCTCTTGTACGCTGTGCTGGTCGCCTTCGCCGCAGCGATCTTCCTGCTGCCTTGGTTCGTCGCCGTCGTGAAGCCGTTGATGCGCGTGTCCCCGTGGCTCGGGTGGTGCGCGGTGCCGGTGCTCTTCGCACCGTCCGCGTGGCTGTTCGGGCGCGGCGTGTGGCGGGCGCGGTGGCGGGTTCGGCTCATTTCGTCGGGCCAACCAGTGTGTGGCGTTATCATCGATGTCAAGACCGGGCACCACCGCGGCCGCGCATGGATCGACCACATCACGTACCAGTATCGGATCGCGTGCGACGGCAACACACGTGAGTACACGGTCACGTGTGACGCCGCGCCCTACAAGCTCGGAGAGTTGCTGCTCGGGAGTCCGGTGCTCGTTCTTTACGACCCGAACAGCCCGGGGCTGAGCGAGATCGACCGCTTCGACGCTCGGCCCGATGACCGCCTCCGACTTTCGTCCGCGCCGACCGCACCCGCGGAAGCGCGCGACGAGCGGGGACCGGGCGCGCCCCCAACTTGATACCCACCATTTGGTCATTCGAGGGCACTCGGTCCGACCGCGCTTCGCCTTTCCCCTTGCTCCGCGCTTCGCGTTGGGGATAATCAACTTCCCACTGCCCGCTCCCCGCCTCACTCGCACTGCCACATGATGCCACGCTACCTCCCCGCGGCGCTCGCGGCGCTCGTTCTCGCCTCCGCCGCGCGCGCGGTCGAACCCGCCGACCTGAAGCCCGGTCTCGTCACCACCTACTCCGACCTCGCCGATGGCGGCTCGCGCACCGTCACGCGGTTGGAACCCACCGTCGCGCTCGCGCACGGCACGGGCGAAACGCCCCACCCGGCGCTCGGGCGCGGCGCGCTCACCGTCTGGAAGGGCTACATCAACATCGCCCGCGCCGGGAAGTACAAGTTCTCCGCCGTCGTCGAAGGCGGCACGCTCGAAATCCGGCTCAACGGGGTCGGCCAACTGCTCAACGCGGAGCGCCAGTTCGACGGCGGCGTGGTCCCGTTCGAGGCCGCGTTCGTGCGCGCCGAAGCCGCCGGCCCGGTGCGCGTCGAACTGCTGTGGGAAGGCCCGGGGTTCATCAAGGAACCGCTCGCCTACCAGTTCCTCGGCCACCTCGCCAAAGACCGCCCCAAGCAGTTCGACACCGACGGCGCGATCGAACACGGGCGTTTCAAGTTCGAAGAACTCGCGTGCGCCAAGTGCCACAAGCCGGCCGCGAACGACGCGATGGCGAAGACGCTCGCGCCGCGCAGCGGGCCGAACCTCACCGACGTGGCGAAGCGCGCCTACGCGAACTGGATTTACGCGTGGCTCGCGGACCCCGCGAAACTGCGCCCCAACACCGCGATGCCGAAGTCGTTCGCCGACGACGCCACCGGCACCGCCGAGCGGTACGCGGTCACGCAGTACCTCGTGGCGCTCGCGGGCAAGCCGCTCGACGCGTACAAGCTGCCCACCGTGCCGCCGAACCCGCTGAAGCAGAGCATGGACCGCGGGCGGGTGCTGTTCACCGTCACCGGCTGCGCCGCGTGCCACACCGAACCCGCGCCCAACAAGAAGAAGGACGAAGACGACGAGCGCGAACCGCTCACCCCGGCGGATTACGTCTTCGGGCAGCACACCGCGGCCGGCCCGGTGGCGAAGTACGCGCACGGCGGCATCGGCAGCAAGTTCCGGCCCGATACGCTCGCCGCGTTCCTGCAAAACCCGACGAAGACCAACCCGCACGGCCGCATGCCGAACCTGAACCTCAGCGGCGCGGAAGCCACCGACCTCGCGAACTACCTCGTGCGCACCGTGGACGAGAACGTGAGCGCCGACGCGCTCCCGCTTCCCAAGGTGAAGCCGTCGGACCTCGCTACCGCGGAAGAGAAGAAGGCGTTCGAGAAGCTGAAGCCCGAACAGCAGTGGGCCGCGCTCGGCGGGCGGCTCGTGGTGCAAAAGGGCTGTGCGAACTGCCACGCGATCGAACCCGGCGGCAAGCCGGTTGCCGCGAGCGCCACGTTCCCGCCGCTGGACGCGGTGAAGAAGGCCGGCGCGACCGGGTGCATCGGGGCGCAACCGGACGCGGCGAAGGTGCCCGTGTACAAGCTGAGTGATTCCGAGCGCGCGGCACTGGCCGCGTTCACCAAAGACGGGCTGACCGGGGCCGGCGCGCGCGCGCCCGGCTATCAAGCCCGCGTCGCGCTCAAGCGGTTCAACTGCCTGAACTGCCACCAGCGCGACGGCGAAGGCGGCATCCCGGTATCGCTCGCCGACACGATGCGGCAGATGGAGAAGGCCGAAAACGCCGACGACGTGCGGCCCCCGGTGCTCACCGGCGTCGCGCACAAGACGCGCACGAGTTGGCTCAAAGCGATCCTCACGCAAGGCGGTCGCGCGCGGCCGTGGATGCAACTGCGCATGCCGCAGTACGGCGAAGCGAACGTCGGCTTCCTGCCCGAAGCGCTCACCGCGCTCGAGGGCACCACCGCCGACGACAAAGTTCACGTGGTGGAGCGCACCGGGGCGAAGGTCGCGGCCGGGCGCGCGCTCGTGGGCAAGGGCGGCCTCGGGTGCGTGTCGTGCCACGACATCGGCGGCTTCGCCAACACCGGCACGCGCGGCCCGGACCTCGCCACCATCAACCAGCGCGTGCGGTACGACTGGTATGAGCGCTGGCTGTCGCAGCCGCTGCGCATGGCCCCGGGCACGCGGATGCCGCAAGCGTTCGTGGACGGCAAATCGGTGCTGAAGACCGTCTTCGCGGGCGATCCGAAACAGCAAGCCGAAGCGATGTGGGCCTACCTCGCGCTCGGCCCCGGGCTGCCGCTGCCGGACGGCCTCGAACCGCCGAAGGGGTTGGTGATCGCCGTGAAGGACCGTGCCGAGGTGCTGCGCACGTTCCTCCCGGACGCGGGCAGCAAGGCCATCGCGGTGGGCTACCCCGGCTACGTGAACGTCGGGTTCAGCGCGGACCAGTGCCGCACCGCGTACGCGTGGGCCGGGAACTTCTTGGACGCCTCGCCGGTGTGGAACAACCGCGGCGGCGCGCCGGCGAAGCTCCTCGGCCAGAAGTTCTGGACGGCCCCGCCGGGCCACCCGTGGGGCCTGACCGCGAACGCGAAGCTCCCGCCGGACTTCCTCGGCCGCGCGAACAGCCCGGCGTTCGGAAGCCCGCTCCCCGTCACCGACCCGCCGCGCCAGTACGACGGCCCGATGGCCGTGCAGTTCGAGGGCTACAGCTTGGGGAAAGACGGCTACCCGACGTTCCGCTATAAGCTGGACGAAACCGGGAAAGGCGCGGTGCTCGAAGTGGCCGAAACGCCGGTGCCGCTGAAGGGGCTGCTCGCCACCGGCCTTTCGCGCAAGTTCGACGTGACGGTGCCGGGCGAGTACCAAGCGTGGCTGCTGCTCGCCAGCACCGCGAAAGAACCGCGAGCGTTCGACGGCACCGGCAAGCCGGTGAAGATCGACTTCAAGGCGGACGAAGTGCTGGTCCCGCACGCCGGTACGCGGTTCGTGGTCCCCGACGGCGACCGCGCCGCGCTCTTCGACCTCAGCGACGCGCCGGCCGGCACCGCGTGGCGGCTGGTGCCGACGCGCACCGGCGGCTGGCTCGTGGTGCTGAAGTTGCCGAGCGCGAAGGAATCGAAGCGCTACACCTTCGCCGCGAACCTGCTGGCGCTGCCGAAGGACGACGATTCGCTGGTGAAGGACCTGCTGACGCCGTGACGCCCGCGGCGTACAACGGCTGACACTCTCATTCGCGGCGGCCCTCTCCCGGGCCGCCGCTCTCACGTCACGGTGCGCGCATGTCCGAAGTTCGTCCCACCCCGCTCTCGTGGCGGTTCGGTATCGCCGGCGCGCTCGCGGCGCTCGTCGGGATCGCGTACGCGCTGAAGGGCGCGCCGCAGGCGCGCAGCGGGTTGGGCATCGTCGCGTTCGTACTGCTCGCGTGCCTGTTCTCCAAGAACCTGCGCGCCGTGAACTGGCGCACCGTCGGAGCCGGGATCGCGCTGCAACTGGTGCTCGCGGTGCTGATCCTCCGCGTGCCGGTCGTGTACGACTTCTTCCGCGCCACCGGCGAGGTGATCCAGAAGTTCATCGACTTCACGAACGAGGGCGCGCGGTTCGTGTTCGGCCCGCTCGTCGACGACGACAAACTCGGCAAGGCGATGGGCGGCGCGAACGGGTTCATCTTCGTTGTGAAGGCGCTGCCCGCGGTCATCTTCGTGTCGTCGTTCTTCACGGTGCTGTACTTCCTCGGCGTGTTGCAGTTCGTGGTGAAGGTGTTCGCCCGCGTCATGGTGAAGGTGATGGGCACCAGCGGCGCGGAAACGCTCAGCGCCACCGCGAACGTGTTCATGGGCCAGACCGAAGCGCCGCTGATCGTGAAGCCGTACATCGCGGGCATGACCAAGTCCGAGTTGCTCGCGCTCATGGTGGGCGGGATGGCGACAATTTCCGGTGGCGTGATGGTCGCTTACGTCGGGATGCTTCAGAAGATCGGCATGGCCGAGCAGGCGGTCGCGATTCTGGCGACGAGCGTGATGGCCGCCCCGTGCGGGCTGTACGTGGCGAAGATTCTGCTACCGGAAACCGAGGAGCCGGTGACGCGCGGCGCGGTGAAGGTGGACGTGCCGCAGACTCACGCCAACGTGTTCGACGCCGCCGCGGACGGCGCGAGCGAGGGCATGAAGCTCGTGCTGAACATCACCGCGATGCTCATCGCGTTCATCGCGTTCGTCGCGCTGTTCAACCACGTTCTCTTGAAGATCGACCTCGCGTGTGGGCTGCACGAGTATTACGGCTGGTCCGGCCCGCTGAGCCTGCAACTGGTGTTCTCGTGGGTGTTCGCGCCGGTCGCGCTGCTGATGGGCGTGCCGAGTGCGGACGTGCCCGCGGTGGGCGAGTTGTTGGGCACAAAGCTGGTGCTGAACGAGTTCTTCGCGTACTTGGTGATGTCCGACAAGTTCAACGGCAAACTGGACCCGCGGAGCGTGGCGCTGACCGCGTTCGCGCTGACCGGCTTCGCGAACTTCGCGTCGATCGGCATTCAGCTCGGCGGGATCGGCGCGCTGGCCCCGGAGCGCCGCGCCGACCTCGCGCGGCTGGGCGTGCTGGCGCTGTTGGGCGGGTTCCTCGCGACGCTCATCAACTCCGCGGTCGCCGGCCTGCTGATGTGAATTCCGCGAACGAGCCGCGAACGCGCGTGGGCGGCAACGCGATTCGTTCAAGCACGACTCGCGCGTTGCCGCTCACGCGCGTTCGCGGCTCGTCGAAACAGCCGTCACAGCAGTTCGCTAATCGGGTGCGGGTCTTCGAGCACGTTCGTCGGCCGGCCCGACGGGTCGAGCAGTTGCAGCTTCGGGTCGATGCCCAGCACGGTGTAGATCGTCGCGTGCACGTTGCACGGCGTCAGCGGGCGCGAGTTCGGCCGCTGGCCGAGTTTGTCCGTGCTGCCGATCACCTGCCCACCCTTCACGCCGCCGCCGCCCATGAGGCAGAACATCGCGTCGCCCCAGTGGTCGCGGCCCGGCGTGCCCATGCTCATCGGCGCGCCGCCGTTACCCCCGTCGTTCATCTTCGGGGTCCGGCCGAACTCGCCGCACAGCACCACGAGCGTGGTGTCCAACAGCCCGCGGTCGTCCAAGTCCTCGAACAGCGTGGCGACGGCCGCGTCCACTTGCGGCAGGTAGTTCTCGTAGCCCTTCTTCAGATCCCAGTGGTGATCCCAGCCGCCGAAGTGCACCGTGACGAACGTCGACCCGGCTTCGACCAACCGGCGCGCGAGCAGGCAGCTTTGGCCCCAGTTGTTGCGGCCGTACCGGTCGCGGAGTGTGGTCGATTCCTTACCGATGGCGAACGCCTCGCGGGCGGTCGGGCCGGTCACGAAGTCGTAGGCCTCGCGCGCGAAGCGGTCGAGCGCCTGCGTCGTGGGGTGCGCGTCCAAGTGCTTGCGGTTCTTATCGAACTGGGCGAGCAGCGAGCGGCGGTCTTCGAGCTTTTCGACCGTGAGGCCGTTGGCGAGGTTCAGGTTCCGCACGGAGTAGTTCGCGGCGTTCGGGTCGCCGGTGAGGAACGGGTCGTGCTGCGCGCCGAGCAGGTGCCCGCCGAAGTAGCCCGGGGCGAGGCCGATGCTCGCGGCGTGCGGCGCGCCCACGTAGCCCGGCATCCCGGTCACGCGCGGCCCCAGTTCGCGGTTCACGATCGCGCCGATGCCGGGGAACTTCTGCGCGGTGTTCGCGCCGCTCACACCCATGTCCTTTGTGGTGAGCATGCGGTGCCCGCCGGCGAAGTGGTCGCCGGTGTTGTGGTACAGCGAGCGCACCATCGAGAACTTGTCGGTCACGCGGGCCTGCTTCGGGTACAGTTCCGTGATGTCGAAGCCCGGCACCTTCGTGCGAATCGGCCTCCAAATGCCGCGGTACTCGGCCGGGGCGTCCGGCTTCATGTCGTACATGTCCATGTGGCCCGGGCCGCCGTCGAGCCAGATCAGAATGACCGACGTGCCCTTGTTCCCGAGGCTCGGTTGCGACGCGGCCTTCGCGCGGGTCAGTTCCGGCAGCCCGACGGCCGCCATGCCCGCGACGCCGATCGTCAGGAAGTCGCGCCGCTTGATGCCGTCGCAGTAGCGCCCGGACGCGCCGAGATCGAGTTGGAACATGGGGGAGGCTCCTCGCGGAGGGTGGCGTACGGCGGGCGGAAGCGCTGGCGGATGAACGACTTTCGCACATACCACGGGCCGCGTCAAGCGCCAAGCCGCGAGCCGCGAAGTTCGCACCGTGCCGCGCGGCCCGGAAGATGCGGACAAGGGACAAAGTGGCGCGCCGCCCGCGGGCGCTCACTCGCGGCGCGCGAGGTCCACCACCGCCGCGATGAGGCCGTCTTCGGTGAACGTGGTCGCTTCCGCCGCCACCGGTAGGCCCAGCTCGCGCACCGCGGCGCCGGTGATCGGGCTGATGCACACCAGCCGGATTTCGCCCCGCTCCACGCGCCCGCGGATCGTCTCGTCGAACCCCGCGAGCACGCCCCGCGCGATGTTCGGGCTGGGCAGCGTGACGTAGCGAATCTCGCCGCGGCGCAGCGCGTCGAGTACCGCGTCGTCCGGTTCCACCGCGTCGACCTGTTCGTACACGGTCACCTGCTCCACCGTGGCGACTTGCGACAGTTCGGTGCGGAGCACGTCTCGGCCGCGGTTCGCGCGCGGCAGCAGCACCCGCGTGCCGCTCACGTGCGGCTTCAGCGCTTCGGCCAACCCTTCAGACGAAAAGGTGGACGGCGGCACGAGGTCGGCGCGGAGCCGGAACTCGCGAAGCGCGTCAGCGGTTTTCGGGCCGATGGCCGCGAGCTTGGTGCGCCCCAAATCGCGCGCGTCGCGGTCCAGCGCGTGGAGCCGGTCGAAGAACGCCCGCACCCCGTTCGCGCTGGTGAACACGAGCCAATCCCACTCGCCGGCGCGCACCTGTTCGAGCGCGCGGTCCAGTTGGGCGAAGTCGGCGAGCGGGCGGATCTCGACCGCGGGCATGCGCGCGACGACCGCGCCCAAGTGTTCGAGCTTCTTCACCATCGCGGCGGCTTGGTGCGCCGGCCGCGTGACCAGCACGCGCCGCCCGAACAGCGGCCGCGCCTCGAACCACGGGTGCGGCGCGCGCTGCGCCACCGTATCGCCCACGAGGATCAGCCCCGGCGCTTCGAGGCCCGCGTTGCGCCGCGCGTCTTCGAGTTCGCCGAGCGTGGCGAACACGCTGCGCTGGTCGCCGGTGCTGGCGCGCTCCACGATGCCCGCGGGCGTGTCCGGCGGCTTGCCGTGCTTCAGCAGTTCGTTCACGATCACGGGCAGCCGCGCGATGCCCATATAGATGGCGAGCGTGCCGGGGAACGCCGCGAGCGCCTTCCAGTCCAGCTTGTTGCCGGGCTTGTTCGGCAGTTCGTGCCCGGTGACGAGCGCGATCGCGCTCGCGTACAGCCGGTGCGTGAGCGGCAGTTCGAGCACCGCACCGGCCGCGAGCGCCGCGGTCACGCCGGGTACGATTTCGTAGGGCAGGTGCGCGGCGCGCAGGGCTTCGGCCTCTTCGCCGCCGCGCCCGAAGATGAGCGGGTCGCCGCCCTTCAGCCGCACCACGGTTTTGCCCGCGGTCGCGGCCTCGATGAGCCGCTGGTGGATGTGCGGGTACTTGTCCGGGTGCTGGCCGGGCAGGTCGCGCACGCAAACGCGCTCGGCCGTGGCCGGCGCGAGATCGAGCAAGCGGGCCGGCACGAGTTGGTCGTAGAGCACGAGGTCGGCGCGGCCGAGCACTTCCGCACCGCGCAGCGTCATGAGGCCGGGGCTGCCGGGGCCGGCACCCACAAGGAACACACGCGGTTCGGACGGGTCTGGGTTCATTGGCTCCGCGAGCGGCGCGACGTAAGTCCGCCGGTTGTTATCCGTTTTTGTGGCACAGGCTTTCTAGCCCGTGCGGGTTCGCACTTGAAAGCAGCACAGGCTAGAAAGCCTGTGCCACCGAACCAGCAACCGGCGGACTTACGTCGCGCCGCGCGCCCAGATTTAGACGGCCACTTCTTCCGCGCCCTCGTCGTCTTCGTTCGGGTCGAACCCGGGGAAGTAGTGGCACACGACGATGCCGAGCATGTACAGCCCGAACATCGGCACGAACAGGTACATCATTGTAATCACGTCCGGTGTGGGCGTGATGATCGCCGCGAACACCGCCAGAATCATGCACGCGTAGCGCCACTTCGAGAGGTAGTCCGCCGCGCTGAACAGCCCGATGCGGTTCAGGAAGATCATCACCAGTGGCGTCTGGAACGAGACGCCGAACACCAGCGGCAGAATGATGGCGAGGCCGAGCCACTCGGTGAGCCGGATGTCCGGGTCGAGGCCCAGCAGTTCGTTGAACTTCAACAGCGCCTTCACCGCGCCCGGCAGCACCACGAACTGGCACAAGACGATGCCGCCAACGAACAGGATCAGGCTGGGGCCGAAGAACAGATAGATGTACCGCTTCTCGTGCGGGTACAGCCCGGCCCCCACGAACGCCCAGAACTGGTACAGGATGATCGGGCTGGCGAGGACGACACCGCAGAGCAGCGACACCTTGAACCACACCACCATACCTTCCTGCGCGCTCAGCGTGGTGATGTAGTTCTTCGCTTCCAGCAGCCCCTCGCCCTTGCTGTTCAGGTACGAGACGTACCCGGGATAGACGCCGAGTTGCATCGGGATTTCGTCCGGCGTGCCGGGCTCCGCCGGGCCGAAGTGCGTTTCGAGGGCCCGCTTCGGCACGAACACCGGCATGGTCTCGCGCGCGCCGAGCAGCCGGCGCTTCTCTTCCGCGTTCAGAACCGCGAGGCTGTCGCCACCGTCTTTGATCTTCTTGCGAATCTCCGCGATCTCTTCGGGCGTGCTGTTGGTGAGCGACGCGAGCTTCTCGTTCGCGTTCTTCTCGGCGATCCGGTAGTAGAAGTCGCGCGTCTGTTCCTCGATCGGCTTCGTGATGAACTTGACCATCGGGAACCCGACCCCGATGCTCTTGTCTTCCATCGAGATGCCGACGCCGTCGATGAGGAAGCCGGCGAGCAGCACGAGGCCCAGCGCCTTCAGCGCGTTGAACATCCGGTACCGTAGCTCTTCGATGTGGTCCCCGATGGGCATTCGGGTGTGTTCGAAGACGTCGTCCGGGTATTCCGGCGTTTGGGCCTTGAGCTTCTTAATGCGGTCGGCTGTAGCCATGGCGCTGCTAGCCCCGTGCTGGGAAGTCCCAACCCGAGGCGAGGGTGCCCGAACGGTTGGCGGAACGCGGTGTGTGCGGAAGGTCGCACGTTATGATAGTGAGCGCGCGGGCCGGCACAAGTGTAGGTCGCTCGCTCCGCGAGCGACCATTCGCAGTGCGAACCGCGCCTCGGTGATTGCGAGCGCGAATGGCAACTCGCGGAGCGAGTTGCCTACTCTTGAGGAGCGTGCCGGTTGTGCGGCCCGCGGCCCTTCGCGCGGCGCGCCCGCACAGATCGGCACTTCAGTGCCCCTTGACCGGCGCACGAAGAATACACCGCGGACGGACTCGCGCCACTTTCGCCGAGGGAACGACGATGCGCCGGTTCTTCATCTTCTGCGCGCTGCTGGCGCTCGCGCCGGCGGGCTGCAACCGGTTCTCCGGGCCGGTCGAATCGCGCAATCAGGGCCGCGCAGACGCGCCCGGCTACAACCTCGACGAGCAGCGCACGCGCGCCCGCGAGCGGTACGCCATTTCCGAAGACGATTTCCGCATCGGGCCGAAGGGCTACATCGACCGCCCCAGCCCCATCGGGCGCTAGGGCACCCGCGCGTACATCACGGCGGTTTGGCCGCGCGCGACCTCGCGCCACTTCGGCGAACCGGACAGGTACACTTCCAGCGGGAGTTTCTCCGCGTCCGGTTCGCTCGTTTGGATCAGCGCGCGCTCGAACTGCCACTTCTGCGCCCAATACTCGAATACCAATCCGAGTTCCGACGGCGGCAGGCCGAGCGTGTCCGAATAGCCGCGAATCCACTCGTCGCCGTACAGCTCGCACCGGTCGTCCATGAAGATTTTCAGTTCCGGGGCGTGGTACATCAGGTAGCCGCCGAGGTTCGCGTCGTTGAAGACGCGCGTGCCCGGCGGGACGCTCGTTGCGTAGGCGCGCACCGCGTCGTTCAAATCGGTGGGCACGTACTTCGGGTGCAGCCGCGCCCAGCCCGCGCCCACCACCGGCACTTCCACGCGGTGCGCGATGAGCTTGCTCGAAATGGCTACCAGCAGCGCCGGAACCAGCAGCGCCGCCCATAGCGGGCTGTGCCGTTTCTCGGCTTCGGCGGGGGTGTCGGCGTCCCAAGCGGTCGAACCGTCGCCGTTCTTCAGCAGGTAGCGGTGGAAGAACGTGTGCTTCCACAGGTCCGCGATGGCAACGCCGGCGCACACCGCGAACAGCGGCCCCTGCCGAATGCCCTTCAAACTGAATGCGAGCCACACCAGCGGCACGAGCCACGAGACGCGCGGCCACGCGAACTTGCCCTCTGCGGTGCGCAGCGTGCTGGCCAACAGCACGAGGTACACCGCGCCGAGCGCGAGCACCGTAAGGCCGAGCGGCGAAGCGGGATCGAGCGGTTTGTGCTCGCTGACGAGTTCCGGCAGCACCTTCGACCCTACGATCTTTTGCCACGTCCGAATCATCTCCATGCCGTGCGGGTTCACGAACGGCGTGAGCGCGCACGCGATCACGATGCCCGCGAGCAGGAACGCGGTGCGCCAGTTGGGGATGCAACCTACCCCCCCCGGCCCCCCCTCCCTAAAGGGAAGGGGGGAGTGCGCGTCACTTCGTGACGCTTGCGAAGACGAAGAAGGTGCTG
>JALHNS010000112.1 GCA_022843445.1 Gemmata sp. | reverse complement strand
CGGGCAGTTGCTTCACGCGGTCCCCGGACGAACCGCTCACCGAGATGGTCGTGCGGGCGGCCATCGACCGCGTGAACCCGTCTTCCTCGAAGCTGCGGCCCAAGTACGCGTCGATCGCGATCTGGTCGTTCACCAGTTGGTGCGGGGTCCCCTTCGTCACCACTTTGCCCGCGGTGATGAGGAACACGCGGTCGGCCGTGCGGAACACCTCGCGCACGTTGTGGTCGGTAATCAGAATGCCGATGCCCGCGTCGGCCAGTTCGCGGATGTTCGCGCGGATGTCTTCGGTGGTGATCGGGTCGACGGCCGCGAACGGCTCGTCCAAGAGAATGAGCAGCGGTTCGCACACGAGGCACCGGGCGATTTCCAGCCGCCGCTTCTCGCCGCCGGAGCAGCGCCCCGCGACGTTCTTGCGCACGTGGTCGAGTTTGAACCGCGCGAGCGCCGCGTTCGTGCGCTCCACGCGCTCGGCGCGCGTGAGCTTGCGCTTCAGGCTGCGGCTCTGCGGGAGCGCTTCCAGAATCGCGAGCAGGTTCTTTTCGACGCTCAGCCGGCGGAACACGCTCGGCTCTTGCGACAGGTAGCCCATGCCGCGGCGCGCGCGCTGGTACATGGGCAGCGCCGTCACGTCTTCGCCGTTGAAGGTGACGCGGCCCTCGTTGGGCACGATCTGCCCGGTCGCCATGCGGAAGCTGGTGGTCTTGCCGGCCCCGTTGGGGCCGAGCAGCCCGACGATCTCGCCCGGTTCGACGTCGAACGAGACGCCGTCCACCACGGCCCGGCTGCCGTAGTACTTCACCAGCCCTTCGACTTCCAACAGGGGCATGCGCGATACTCCGCGAATTTCGACGCGGAACGCTTACCCGAACCGCCGCGGGGGTGCAAGCCGAACGCCGCGCGCGAATAGTGTACAACTGAGCTTGCGGGCGCGCGAGCACTTCGTGTACATCTTTCACCTTCGCCCGGCACTCTCGGAGATTCCGCATGCGCGCGCTCGTTCGGTTCGGTACCCTCGCCCTCGTGATCGCCCTCGCCCCGCACGCCGTTCGCGCCCAAGAGCCGCCGAAGCCCGGCCCGGAGCACGACCTGCTCAAGAAGATGGAAGGCTCGTGGGACATCGTGATGAAGGCCGGCGGCATGGAGATGAAGGGCACCGTGAGCAGCAAGATGGACCTCGGCGGGCTGTGGCTGGCGAGCGCGCTGAAGTGCGAGTTCCCCGGCGGCGCGTTCGAGGGCCGCGGCATGGACACCTACGACGCCGCGAAGAAGAAGTACATCAGCGTGTGGGTCGATAGCATGGGCACACAGCCCATGATTATGGAAGGCACCTACGACAAGGAGAAGAAGGTGCTGACGATGGCCGGCGACGGCCCCGGCCCGGACGGCAAGCCCGCGAAGTGGAAGTCGCTGACCAAGTTCGCCGACGAGAAGACCATCCACTTTGACATGTTCGTGGGCGACGCCAAGGAGCCGATGTTCACGCTCGTGTACAAGAAAAAGTAAGAGCAGGTCGCTCGCTCCGCGAGCGACCGTTCGCACAGCGCTTCCGTTCGACACGGTTGCAACCGCAATGGCCGCTCGCGGAGCGAGCGGCTGACTCTTGAAGTCACTTTCCCAACAGGCGCGCGGCCTTCACCACGTACTGCACCCCGCTGCCCACCGTCGCGGCCAGCGCGCCCCAGAGCAGCACCAGTTGCACCGGTTCCAGCACCGCCAGCGCGCCGGCGCTTTCGTTCGCGCGCAGCCACTCGATCAGGAACGCGCCGGTGAGCGCGGCGCACTGAAGGCCCATCTTCAACTTGCCGAACCAGTCGGCCCCGAACTTCTGGCCCGCGGCTTCCACCATCCCGCGGATCCCGGTGACGAGCAACTCGCGGCACACGATCACCGTGACCATCCACGGCAGCACGCCGGTGCGCGGGAACTGGAGCAGGTACACGAACGCCCCGCACACGAGAATTTTGTCGGTGAGCGGGTCGAGGTTGCGGCCCACCAGCGTGAGCGGGCCGTACTTGCGCGCCCACCAGCCGTCGAGCCAGTCCGTAACGCACGCGACGAGGAACACGACGAGCGCCCCGAGCCACATCTCGTAGGTGATTTGGGCGAACAGCGCGCAGGCGAGCGGCACCCGCGAGAGCGAGAGCAGGTTCGGGACGTGGAGCAGCGGTTCGCGTGCGGGTTGCGTGGTGGCGGACATGTTCGGCCCCTGAGCGCGGATCGCGCGGCGGGGTCATTGTGGCGGGCGGCGCGCGAAACGGCACCGGCCACCGGGGAAGAGTCCGGCGACCGGCGCGCGGGCTACTGCTTCGGTGGCGCGACCGGGCGCTCCACGGGCAACTTGTCGGCCCCGGAGTCGCCGGGCGGCATGGGCTTGAACTCGGGTTTCTTCTCTTCGCACCCGGCCCCCGCGAGTGCGGCGAGCACGAGCGCGCACAGCGCGCGGCGCATGGTGGCTCCGTTGGGGGTCACTTCTTCGGGCCGGGCGGGATGCGCCCGCCCTTCTTCACTTCCGCCGGCGGCACGGTGCCGGAGTCCTGCGGTTGCACGGTCGGCGCGCCCGCCGCGGGCTTGTCGTCGGAGCCGCACCCGCTCAGGCCGGCGAGTGCGGCACACGCGACCACGATCAGCACTGCTCTCATTCGAGCCCCTTGTGAATGGCCCGCGCCCGCCGTCTGCGGGCGCGGGCGGCGCGGTCAGTTGGTGGAGAACACTTCGCCGCCCATGCGGGTGCTGAGCGGGGCCACGATCGCGTTGTTGGAGTAGGTGACGATCCGCGCCGAGCCGTCGGCGTTCAGGAAGATGGAGCCGCCCGGGTGGAAGCTCCAGTAGTGGGCCGCGTCGCAGCCCACGTTCGGCTTGCCCGGTTGCAGCCCGATCTTGCTCGCCATGTTGGTCGTGTCGCACCCGTAGCTGGAGTTGAAGTAGTTCGCCAGCGCGAGGTCGTTGGAGGTCATCACGCAGTCGGCGGTGCCGCGCCCGTCGTACCCGTAGGCCGCGAACCACCAGCCGTACTCGATGTTCGAGTTCGGCGGCCGCTCGCCCACCATCAGCGTGTTGCTGGTGCCGTCGGTGATAGCCACGAGGGTGATCTTGGAATCGCGGAACAGCACGCCGTCGTTCGAGGCGGAGAGCGTGCCGGAGTTGCCGAGGTAGGTGGTGAGCGCCTGATCCTGAATGCCGTAGGGCGCGCCGACGAACACCTGTGTGCCCCGCGGGTCGGCCGGGCAGGTGAACACCTTCATCTTCTGCGGGCACGCCGGGTTGTACCACGCGTACCAGTTGCTCCCGCCGGAGTTGGCGAACGTCTTCGCTTGGCGGTACAGGTTGTCCTGCTCCACGTGCGGCAGGATCTGCGCCATCCACGACCACGCGCCCTCGCGCGGGGCGGCGCTGGTGTAGGTGCTGAACCCCTTGGGCAGCGCGCCCTGCGAATCGTGGTACCCGTGCAGCGCCAGCCCCTGCTGCTTCAGGTTGTTCATACACTGGGTGCGGGCGGCGGCCTCGCGCACCTTCTGCACGGCCGGCAGCAGCAGGCCGATGAGGATCGCGATAATCGCGATCACCACCAGCAACTCGATCAGCGTGAACCCGCGGCGCGCGTGCGCGCGCCCCTTGAAGCGGTCCATAGACGGACCCTCCGAGTGAAGAACGAAATGAGAGGAAATCGACCGGTGGTGTGCGAGCACCACGAGGGACAATGACTCGCGGACGCGCTAGTTCCGTTCGCCCGGTTCACCGGGATGTGGGAGCGGGATATCGGATACGAACAGGAGCGCGAGTGCGAGATGAAGACAGAATCTAACCGCACTCACCCGCAGTGCAAGAAGAAACTATCAAGAAAATTGAGAATGAGAGTGGCCCCTCGCGCTGCACTTCATCTCATGGCTTGCTCATCCCCACGAAACTGCCGTCGTTCTCGCGCGACATGGCCCACAGGAACGCGCCCACTTCGGCGCTCTCGAAGTAGAACCCCACCGAGTTGATGCGCACCCGCGGGCGGCCCGCCGCGGGCGCGTTCCAGCGCTTCGCCAGCAGGTCGCGCACCTCTTTGCCGAGGATCACCCCGCGCTCGGATTCCGAGAGCGCCTCTTGCGCCGGCGTCAGGTTCGGGCCGCTCGTCGGCAGGCCGTCCGAGAACAGGTAGATCGTGTCGAGGCCCGACGCGCGCAGCGCGAACGCCTTCTCGAACCCGGCGTGCATGTTCGTGTCGTCTTTGGGCTTCACCGCGAGCAGTGCGTCGCGGACGCCCTTCGCCGAGGTTTCGCCCGAGTACGTCTGCCACTCGCCCTGCCCGAACAGCCAATTCGCGCGGCTCGAGAACACGATCACCTGATACTTCTCCAGCGTGGGAATGCTGCGCATCACCTTCGCCACGGTTTCGGCGACGGTCGCCCATTTCGTGTCGTCGAGCGCGTTCAGGTCGCGCTTGCCCATACTGCCGGACATGTCCACGAGGAACACCACCCGCGAACCGGTCATGGCGATGCCGGCGAACCGCGACTCGCTGTCCTTTTGCATCCGGTCGAACTTGTCCGCGAGTTTGGCCTTGTCGCCCTGAAGGTCGATGATGCTCGCGTTCGCGTCGCGCACCTTCTGCGACAGGTCTTTGATCTGCGCTTGCGCCGCGACCAACTCGGAACCGGCCTTCGCGCTCTGCGCTTTGGCCTGCGCGAGTTCGTCGCCGGCGGCTTTCGCGGCGGCTTTGGTCGCCAGCAGTTGCGCGTCCAAGTCGCGCTGTGTCGCGCGCAACCGGGCTTCGAGGTCGATCAGTTCTTTCTTCATCGAATCGGCGCGGGCGGTGAGCACCTCGCGCTCGTCGTCCTTCGCGCGCACGAGTTTCTGCAACTCGCTCATCTGGGTCGCGGCGGTGGTCATCTGCTTGGCGAGCGCGTCGGCCTCGCGCTTGCGCTTGGCGAGCAGGTCCGCGGCGTCGTTCGCCTGCGCGCGCGCCGCGGCGAGGTCCTTCGCGGTGGCGTCCGCCTTCTTCTCGACGGCCTTCAGATCGGACTGGTACGCGTCGAGCAGCGCTTGCGCCGCTTTCGCGTCGTCGCGTGCAAGATCGAGGCGCTTCTTGGTGTCGGCCTGTTCCTTCTCGGTAGCCGCGAGTGCGGTGCGCAGCTTGTCCGCGTCCGCGGTCAGCGCGAGGCGGAGTGCTTCTTCGCGCGTGAGCGCCGCCGCGAGTTTCTCGCGCTCGGCCGCTTCCGAAATGAGCCGGATTTTCGTGCTTTCGAGCGACGTGATGGCGGCGGCGAGCCGCTTATCCGCGCTCTGAAGGTCGCGGAGCGCGTTCTTGTTCGCGGTGACGGCGTCGGTCGCCATGCGGCTGTTCAGCAGGAACAGGAGCGTGACGCACCCGAGGGCACAGCAGAACACGTCGAGCATCCACATGCTGACGAGCGCGGGCGGTTTGTGGCGGGTGCGCAAGCGGTGCCCTCCGTGGGGACCGCCATTGTACCCGCGCACCGGCGCGCAAAGTAGTAGGCACGCTCCGCGTGCCGTGTGTTCGGGCCGCGCCAGCTATCCAACTGTGCGCAACGCTTTCCCCGCGCTCCCCAGAACGGCACGCGGAGCGTGCCTACTACCTTGTGCTTTCTCAAATGATCTGCTTGATCGGCTCCGCGCCTTCCACACCGACGAGTTTCTGGTCCAGCCCGCCGTAGAAGTACGCGAGCTTGTTCGGGTCCAGCCCCATCTGGTGCAGCACGGTCGCGTGCAAGTTCTTCACGTGGAAGCGGTCGTCCACGGCGTTGTTCCCCAACTCGTCGGTGGTGCCGACGCTCGTGCCGCCCTTGATGCCGCCACCGGCGAGCCACGACGTGAACCCGTAGGCGTTGTGGTCGCGGCCGGTGCCTTGCGCGTACTCGGCGGTGGGTTGGCGACCGAACTCGCCGCTCCAGATCACGATGGTGCTGTCGAGCAGCCCGCGGCGCTTCAAGTCCGCGAGCAGCCCGGCGATGGGCTTGTCGGTCGCGCCCGCGTGCAGGGTGTGGTTCTTCACGAGGTCGCCGTGCGCGTCCCAGTTGTGGTCGTTGTGGTTGCCGCCGGAGTAAATCTGGATGAACCGCACGCCGCGCTCCACGAGCCGCCGCGCGAGCAGGCACTTGCGGCCGAAGTCTTCGGTCTTCTTGTCGTCGATGCCGTAGAGCGCCTTGGTTTCGGCCGTCTCTTTGGTGAAATCGACGGCTTCCGGGGCGTGCTCCTGCATCTTGAACGCCAACTCGTAGCTCGCGATGCGGGCCATCAGTTCGCTGTTGTCGGCGCGGCTCGCGAGGTGCTGTTCGTTCTTCTCTTTCAGGCGGTCGAGAAGTAGCCGCTGTTGCTCGCGCGTGGTGCCTTCGGGCACCGCGAGGTCGTGAATGGGAGTCTTGTCGGCGCGCAGTTGCACGCCCTGATACGCGGCCGGCATGTACCCGCTGGACCAGTTCTTCGGGCCGTTGATCGGGCCACCGCTGTTGTCCAGCATCACCACGAACCCGGGCAGGTTCTCGTTCTCGCTGCCGAGGCCGTAAGTGACCCACGAGCCGAGGCACGGGCTGCCGCTGAGCAACCGCCCGCTGTTCATCATCAAGAGGCCCGACCCGTGAATGGGCGACTCCGCGTACATGGAGTGAACGAACGCGATGTCGTCCACGCGCTCCCCGACGTGCGGGAACAGGTCGGACACGAGTTTGCCAGATTTGCCGCAGGGCTTGAACTTCCACTTGGGGCCGACGACGCGCCCGCCGTCCTTCTTCCCGCCGCGGCCGAACGTCTTCACCGGGATCGTCTTCCCGTCGAGCTTGTACAGTTCGGGCTTGTGGTCGAACGTGTCGACGTGGCTCGGCCCGCCGTACATGAACAGGAAGATGACGGCCTTCGCCTTGGCCGGGTACATCGGCTTCTTCGGGGCCATCGGGTTCACGAACTTCGTGAGGCCCTTCGGCGCTTCGTTCGCCAAAAGGGGATCGCTGTTGAGCATCCCGGCGAGGCCGAGCGCGCCGAACCCGGCCCCGGCTTCCCAGAGGAACTCGCGGCGGGTGCGACGGCAGAAGGCGTTCGTATCGTTCATGTGAGGTGTCTCAGTTGGCGAGTAATTCGTGCGGCGCGGGCGCTAGTCTCACTTCGCGATCGGAGTCTTGGGAGTCACGTACTTCTGTTCGGTTGCGGCCTTCCCGGTCACGGTCACGTCGGCGGGGTCGTTCAGGAACACCGCGCCGGTCGCGGTGGTGCCGCGAATTGCGGGCGAGCGCCCCGCGGGCGCGAGGGCCGGGTTCACCGGGTCGTCCGGGAACGGCGCGCCGGTGGGCTTCACCACGTGGCACAGCGCGCCGGTGAGGGTGACTCCGCGGAGCCACTGCCCGGCGACCAGCACGTTGCCCCCGCCGTCTTTCCCCACGCGCGATGTGGACACGCGCACGTAATCGGAGCCGATCAGCACGCAGTTCGTCATCCCGGTGACGCGCACGTTCTTGCCCACAATGATGCTGTCGTAGCCGGTGGTGAACTGCACGTCGCCGCTGGCGAACACCACCGAGTTCCGCACGATGCCGCCCTTCGCGGACCCGCAGATCAGGAACTTGCCTTCGAGCGTGCGCCCGGCGGCGGCCGGGAACCCGCCGCCCGCGGGCGGCACCGCTTTCACTTCGTAGTGGTCGGTCACGTCCAGTTTCGCGAGTTTGGTGGCATCGACCGGGAGCGCGCGCTCTTTCAGGTCCGCGGCTTTGTGGACGTTGTTCAGCACCTGTTGCGCGAACGCGAGCAACTGCTTCTCCTCTTCGGCGTCGGGCCACTTCTGGGCCTTCACGGCGCGCGCGACCGCCTCAAGGGTGCGGTTGATGTCCGGGGCGGCGTTGCGGTTCTCCGCGCCTTTGGGCACGGGCGCGGCGGAGCCGAGCGCGCCGAGCGCCGCCGCGAGCGCCGCAGTCAGTGCGAACCGGGTCATCGGTCGTCTCCACAGCGTGTCGGTTCCCGCCGAGTGCGTCGCGTGCGCCTCGGCCGGGGTGCCCACCATCCTACCGCACTTAATCCAGATACACGAATTCGTTTGCGTTCAGACACAGCAGCGCGAACTGCGCGAGTGCCTTCGAGTCGGAGAGCTTGTGCTTCTCCGTCAATCGCGCGATGAACGCGAGGTCGGCTTTCACTTCGTCCGGGGTCGGCGTGCGCCCGGTCGTGAGCCGGATCGCGCGCGCCACTTGCGCCGCGGCGTCGTTCGGCGCGTCCTTTTCGAGCCGCTTGGCGAACAGTTCCGCTTGCTCGTTGGCGAACTCGCCGTTGAGTAATCCCAGCGCCTGCGTGGGCACGGTGGTGACGTAGCGCACCGGGCAGCTCGAATCCGGGTCCGGTTGGTCGAAGCCCACGAGGATCGGCACCCGCAACGAGCGCTTGACGTGCGCGTACACGCTGCGCCGGTTGCCCTCTTCCGGCGGCGACGTGGGCCAGCCTTGCCCCGGCACCGACTGACCCGCGAGCACTTCCTTCGGAATCTTCGGGTAGGTGCTCGGCCCGAACTGCTTGAGGTTCAGCGCGCCGCTCACCGCGAGCACGGAGTCGCGCACCTCTTCGCCGGACAGCCGGCGCGCGTTGAACCGCCACAGCAGGTCGTTCGCGGGGTCGCTCTTGAGGTTCGCCTCGTTCGCGGCGCTCGAAAGGCGGTAGGTGCTGGACGTCATGATGAGCTTGTGCAGGCGCTTCAGCGTCCACCCGCCCTCAACGAACTCGGCCGCGAGCCAGTCGAGCAGTTCCGGGTGCGTGGGTTTCTCGCCGAGCTTGCCGAAGTCGTTCGCGCTGGGCACGATCCCGCGGCCGAAGTGGTACTGCCACACGCGGTTCACCATCACGCGCGCGGTCAGCGGGTTCGTGTCGCTGGCGATCCAGTTCGCGAGCACCGAGCGCCGCCCGCTGCTCTTCGCACCGGCTTTGGGCGCCGGGATCGCCGGGTCCGGCAGGCCGAGCACTTCGGGGAACCCGGGCTTCACCTCTTTGCCCTTCGCGTGCGGCGAGCCGCGCACCATGACGTGCGTGGTCGGCGGGTTCGTGAGGCAGTTGTTCACCGAGAGCGCGAGCTCTTGGCCCGGCACGGTGTTCTTCTTCTCCAACTCGGCGCGCTCCTTGCGCAGCGCCGCGTAGTCGTCCTTCTCCTTGCCCTTGAGCGCCGGCACCACCTTGAGGCGCACCACCTGCGGCCGGTCGATGCCCTCCGCGGCGCGCTGGTCTTCCGCGGGCAGCGTTTTGATGACCGCGTCCTCGATGCCCTCCATCTCCTTCACCACCACCTTTAGGCGCGCTTGGCGCGCGACCAGCGCCTGCTCGTACTTCGCGCGCGCGTCCGGCGGGGTGATGTCGGACAGGCTGTTCGCGCTGCGCACGTCGCGGTTCTCGGAGTACGGCTTGATGTCGCGGAAGAACGCGAGCAGTTTGTAGTAGTCCGCTTGCGGGATCGGGTCGGCCTTGTGGTCGTGGCACCGCGCGCAGTTGAACGTGGTGCCGAGCAGCGCTTGGCCGGCGGTGGCGACGATGTCGTCGAACCCGTCGTACTCGGCCTGCAACCGGTCGGCGGGTTCGTCGTCCCAGATGCCGAGCCGGTAGAACCCGGTGGCGATCACCGCGTCCGGGTCGTACTTGGTGGCAGCTTGAATCTCGTCGCCGGCGAGTTGTTCGCGCACGAACTGCGTGTACGGCTTGTCGGCGTTGAAGCTCTTGATGACGTAGTCGCGGTACCGCCACGCGAACGGCTTGGGGCCATCGCGCTCGTACCCGTTCGTTTCACCGTAGCGCACCACGTCGAGCCAGTGCCGGCCCCACTTCTCGCCGTAGTGCGGCGAAGCGAGCAGCTTGTCGAGCAGCTTTTCGTAGGCGTCCGGCGCGTCGTCTTTCACGAACGCGTCGAGTTCTTCGGGCGTCGGCGGGAGGCCGATGAGGTCGTAGAAGGCGCGGCGCGCGAGCGCGGCCTTCTCCGCGGGCGCGACCGGGGCGAGGTTCTTCGCGCCCCACTTGGCCGCGACGAACGCGTCGATCGGGTTGCGAATCGGGAAGTGCGCCGGCGGTTGCACCTGCGGCACCGCGGGGCGCTTCACCGGTTGGTAGGCCCAGTAGCGCTTCGCCTCTTCTGGTATGGGCTTCGGCCCCGGCCCCGGTCCCTTGGCGGCGTCGCCGACGCGGTCCGCGGTCACGGGCAGCCCGAGTTTCACCCACTTCTCCAGCACCGCGATGTCCGCGTCCGGCAGCTTGCCCTTCGGCGGCATCTTGTAGGCCTCGTCCTTGTAGTGAATCGCTTTCAACAGGAGGCTCGCGTCGGGCTTGGCGAGGTCCGCGGCCGGGCCGGTCTCGCCGCCCGCGAGGGTGGCGGCGCGCGTGCTCAGGCTCAACCCGCCCTTCACCTTTTCGGGGTCGTCGCCGTGGCACTTGAGGCAGTGCGCCTTGAGTACGGGCGCGACTTCTTTCTCGAAGAACGCGACGTCGCCGGCGCTGAACTTCGGCGCGCCTTTGTCGTTCGCGCGCGTACGGAACGCACCGCCGGAGGCGGTGAGCGCGGCGGTAAGGGCGAACAGCGCGAGAGCGCGAGTGGTGGTCATGGGGTGGGTCCGGTCGGCGGGGGGTCTTGGCGAGCGGCACCCGTGAGGGTGCCGGTTGATTGTACTTCGCGGTTGCCTGAACTTCCGGCGAACAACCGGCACCCTCACGGGTGCCGCTCGCCTTGCTTACGGCGTTTCCACCGTGAGCGCCATCACGATCGGCGCGCTGCGGTCCGCGCCTTTCACCAACTCGATTGTCTTCACCACCGCGTCCGGGCGCTTCGGTTCGACGCTCAGGTAGCGGATTTGCTGGCCGCCCAGCGCGAAGGCGCGTTTCGACCCGGGCACCTCGAACCGGCCGATGTAGTCCGCGAAGTGGACGCCGTCGCGCAACTGGTGGTCTTCGGTTTTGCCGTCGTCGTAGGTGAGCCGCACGATCATGCTCACCGGGCCGTTCGGGTTCGGCCGCTGCGCGTTCCACCCGCCGACGCCGCTGAGCAGGTGAATCGCCTTCGCCTTCCCGTTGAACGGCAGGCTCACGCTCTTGGGCATCTTCGGCGGCAACACGCCGTTCGGCCCGTTCAGCATCACCGCGTTCTTCACCTTGTCGCCCTGCGGGTCCACGAGCACGAACGGCACTTCGCCCACCGTCTTCGGCTTCCAGTCGGGGAACACCAGCCGCTCGTTGGTGCCGCCCGCGTCGAAGAACATGTCCTTGGTGCTCACCACCGTCGCGATTTTGTCCAACGGGAGCGGCACGAACTTGCCCTTCTGCGTGAGGAACTCCAACAGGTCGGTGATTTCGCCCACCTTCATCACCTTCTCGAAGCCCTCCGGCATCAGCGACTTGTCCGTTTCCTTCAGCGTCACGATTTCGCTCTTCGGCAGCGGGTGCCGCTTGGCGTCGGCGTCGATGATCTCCACCGTGGTGCCGCTGGTCGCGCCGAGGATGCCGAGGATGGTGCGGTCGTCGCTCGTGGTGACGCGGTACAGCTTGAAGTTGCCCTCCACGCTGCGCGACGGGTCGATGACGTGAATCAGGATCTCTTCCTTCGGGTGAACGGCAAACCCGGTGAGGTCCGGGCCGATGGCGACGCCCTCCGCGCCGTGCTTGTGACACTTCGCGCAATGGGCCACGAACATCTTCTTGCCGTTCGCCGCGTCGCCGCTCTTGGCGAGAATGTGCTTCAGTTCTTCGATCACCTTCTGGCGGTCGGCGCTCGGCAGGCCGCCGCCGAGTTCGAGAATCTTCTTCGCGCGCGTGCTGATGTCCTTGTCCGGGTGCGACGCGAGCGCCGCGCGTTGATCGAGCGCGAGCGCGTCGAAGCGCAGCGTGCCCTTTTCGACCGCGTCGAGGAACGCCTTGGTGGAATCGGTCTTCGCGAGCACGAGTTTCAGCGCCGTCGGGCGCACGGTGGGCGGCAGGTCTTTGAGCTTCGCCACCACCGCCGTTGCCGCGCCCTTCGCCCGCGACTGCGCGAGCGCGTCGAACACGCCGGTGGCGAGTGCGGCGCTCGATTCCGATGTCACGGCCGCGAGCAACTTCGCCGCGGCATCGTCGCTGTCCGGTTGGAACTCCACGATCTGCTGCGCCGCGCTGACGCGCGCGTCGTCCTTCGCGCTGGCGTCGGCGAGTGTAGCGAACGCGGCCTTCGTGATCTCCGCGAGTTGCGCCTCGATACCCTTCACGCCCCACGTCGAAGCGAGCTTCAGCAGCCGGCCGCGGTCGGCCGCGGGGACTTTGGCGAGCAGCGCGCCGACGGCCTTTTCGCCGTCCGCGTTCAACTGTGCCGCTTTGGCGGTGGGCCAACCGGCCGCGAGGCCCGCGACCACGCGCACCGCGACGCCCGGCTTGGCCTTCGCCGCAGCCGCGAGCGCGCCTTCAAGACCTGTGTGGTCGCCGCTGGCCGCGAACGCCCGCGCCGCGGATTCGACCAGCGGCAGCAGCGCCGCGCGGTCCGGCAGGTCGGCGACCGCCGCGAGCACCGCCCGGTTGTGAACCGCGACCGCCGCGAGCAGCGCCGGCGACGACACTTCCGCGTCGTCCGTGTGCGGGAGGAACCGCGCGAGCGCGAACGCGCCGCCCGCGCCGACGGGCAGTTCGGAGAGCGCGAGGAGCGCGGCCTTGCGCACCTTCGGGTCGGCTTCTGCGAACGCCGCTTCGGGAATCGCCGCGAACCACTTGTCTTGCCGCGGGAGCGCCGCGAACCCGGCGGCCCGCACCGGCGCGGCCGGGTGCTTGAGCGCGCCGAGAATCGCTTCGGCGACCTTCTCGTCTTTGGCCGCGAACGGCGCGAGGGCGTGCAGCGCGTGAACCGCCGCCGGGTTGTTGCCGGTCGCGTCCACGGTCTGGTCTTCGAGCAACTTGAGAAGCGCGCCAACCGTGCCGGCGTCGGCGCGGTCCGCGAGCAACCGCTGCGCGTGCAAGCGCCACGTCATGTTCGGGTGCTTCAGCGCCGCAACCAGTTTTTCTGGCGTCGCGTCCTTCAGCGTGAACGGTTTCTCTTCCTTCGCCTTCGTGTACACGACGCGGTAGATGCGCCCGTGAACCTTGTCGCGCAATTCGGTTTCGTAGGCGTTGCCCTTCCCGTTCTTGAAGCCCGCGGGCGTCGGGTTGTGCTGCACGATGAACGCGTACCAGTCGATCAGCCACATGTGGCCGTCCGGCCCCACTTGCGCGTCGATCGGCGCGACCCATTCGTCGTCGCTCGCCACGAGGTTCCAGCCGTAGTTCGCTTTGAAGCTCGTGCCCGCGGGTTCGTAGGTCATGGTCGCGGTCAGGTGCCCGGTCGGCTCCGAGATGAACGCGGTGCGGTTCCAGTACTCGCGCGGGTAAGTGCGGGCCGTGTAGATCGACACGTTGGACGCCGCCGTGAAGCCGCCGTGCCAGTCCACTTGGCGTACTTTGTCGGTGATCGGTTCGATGTGGTTGTCGGCCGCGATGTTCTGCAACACGGTCGGCGACAGCCCCTTCACCTTCTCGTAGTACCGGTTCGGGATCGGCATGTGAACGAACGGGCACCCGTTCGCGGTGCTGCCGAACAGCTCGCCGCTCTCGTCGAAGCACAGCCCCCACGTGTTGTTGCTCGTGCTGCGCAAGAACTCCATCTTCGTGACCTTCAGTTCGTTTGGCGCGCCGCCCCGTTCCGCCTTGAAGCGGTAGAAGCCCTGCCGGAAGTTGTGGCGCTCGCCGCCGACTTCACCGGCGAACCCGGCGTAGCCGACCGCGCCGTAGACCCAGCCGTCGAACCCGTAGTGCAAGTTGCTCGGCCCGGCGTGCGTGTCGCCCGTGCTCCACCCGCGGAACAGCTCTTGGCGCAGGTCGGCCTTGCCGTCGCCGGTGGTGTCTTTCAGGAACAGCGTGACCGGCGCTTGGTGAACGACGAGGCCGCCCGCGTACGGGAGCACGCTCGTCGCGATGCTGAGTTTGTCCGCGAACGTCGTCACCTTGTCGCACTTGCCGTCGCCGTCGGTGTCTTCGCACACGAGAATCTTGTCGTTCCCGCGGCCCGGCGGTTGCAGGTCGTTGGGGTAATCGACCGTCACCGACACGTACAGCCGGCCTTGCTCGTCCCACGCCATCGCGATGGGCTTCCCGCCCAACTCCTTCTCCGTCACGAACACTTCGACTTTGAAGTCGACCGGCGTGACGATGTGTTTCAGGCTCTCTTCCACGCTCAGCGGCTTTTGCATCTTGGAGAGCGGGCCGCCCTTCGCGCCGCGGGCCGGGTAGAACGGCACCTTCGCGTCCACGTATTCGAACGGCTTCGCGTCCTTCGCGAGCTTCGTCATCTGCGGTTTCTCGAACGAAACCGGTTCGACGTAGCCGCCCGCCAATGCCGGGTCTTGGCCGCACGCCCACCGCACGCCGCGCTCAACGAGGTTGTGGAACCCGGGGTGGCCCCACGTACGCTGGTCGTGCCCCCACGCGGTGTAGAACACGCGGCCCTTGCCCTGTTCGCGCACCCACGTCCACGGTTCTTTCAGGTCGCCTTCGGCGCGCACTTCCAGCACCGTGCGGCCCTTGTCGTTGTGCTTGGTGTGTACGTAGGTCTCATCCCAACTACTAAAGCTCTTGAACCCCTTCATAATGGGGTGATCGGCCTTCACCACGTCCGTGCGGAACGTACCGGAGCCGTGGCTGCGGAATTGCGCGCCGACCATCTCGATGTACTTCGGCGAGTTGAGGAAGCAGAAGCTCGCGCAGTGCAGCGGCACGAAGCCCTTCCCGCTCTCCACGTATTCCAAAAGCGCCTGCTCTTGTTCCGGGGCAATCTTGGTGTGATTCGCGAACACCATCAAAGCGTCGTAGCCCGCGAGCGTCTTCGCGTTCAGGTCTTCGAGTTTGTCGGTGTACGTCAAATCGATGCCGCGCTTCGCGAGCACCGGTTGGAGCTGTTTGAAGCGCTCCGCGGGCCGGTGCCCGGCGCTGTCGCCGAGGAACAGCACCTTCAGTTTCGCCGGCGCACCGGGCTGCGGCGGCTGAGCCAAAACGAACGCGCCGACGAACAGCGCGCACGCGGAGAGGAGGTGTCGCATAGGTGCCTCGAATCGCGGAGCTAAACGCGGAGTTTTGATCCGCAGATTTCGCAGATGAACGCAGATTTCAATACAGAGGACATTTGTTGACAGGATGAACAGGATAGACCGGATTTCAAACCATTGATTTTATCCGATTGATCCCGTTCATCCTGTCAAAGAGTCTTTGTCTTTGCTTTCAAATCTGTGTCTATCTGCGTAATCTGCGGATAACTCTTCTGTCTCTACACCAGTTCCGGGGCAACGGCGTCGGTGAGGTGCTGAATCACCCCCGCGACCGCGCCCTGTAGTTTGCTGCCCTTCGCGCGAACGATGTCGCACTCCGCGAACGACGGCGGCAAAGCCCGCTGCCGGGCCAGTTCGCACACCAAATCGAACAGCGCCGGGTCGATCTCGAACAGCGGGGTGTGGACGAACAGCGCCGCGGGGTTGAACAGGTTCACCACCGCGGCCACGCCCACCGACACGAACCCGGCCACTTCGCGCAGCTCGGCGCGCAAATCGACCGCGCCGGACTGCACCAACTCGATCACTTCGTCCGCATTCACCGCGCGGCCGAGTTTCTGGGACGCGTGCCACGCGAGCGCCGAATCGCTTGCGACCGTTTCGAGGCACCCGGTGTTGCCGCACCCGCACTTCCGGCCGCCCTGCGCCACCGCGGTGATGTGGCCGATTTCCCCCGCGAGGCCGGACCGCCCTTTCAGCAGCCGCCCGCCGCTTATGATGCCCAAACCGACGCCCGCGCCAACATCCAACAGCGCGAAATCGTCCATTCCCTTCGCCAACCCGTAGTGCCGCTCCGCGAGGCACAGCGCGTGGCTCTCTTGGAGCAGCGCGCACGGCACTCCGAGCCGCGCTTCGAGATCGGTGGCCGGAGCGTGCCCGTTGGTGATCGGCACGTTCGGCGACAGCACCCCGCGACCGGCGCGCGAATCGACCAACCCCGGCAGGCTCACTCCGATGCCGAGCGTGCGCACGCCCGGCTTGTCCATCAGCTCGCGCGCCGCGCGCTCGAGCGCGTGCAAAAGCGTTTCGTAATCGTGCGCCGCGGGCACGCGGACCGCGGGGCCGTGCGGCGAGCCGTCGAGTGTCGCGGAGACGAGTTCGTAGTGCCCGACGTCGATGGCGATCCCGAGCACCTGCGCGGTGTCGGTGGCTAAGCGCACCTTCGGTGCGGGCCGGCCGCGCGCGAGTTCGACCGCGTCCGTCTCTTCCAGAAACCCGACCTTCAGCAGCGACGCGACCGCCTTCGACACCGTGGGCGCGCTCAGCCCGCTTTCGCGCGCGACTTCGGCCCGCGACAGCGGCCCGCGGGCTTGCAGCACGCGGAGCACCTGCCGCTCGTTGAGCTTGCCAACGAGCGCGGGCCGAATGGTGGTGATCGCGGACATCAGGTTCCGTTCCGTCGGGGCGTGTGAGCAGAGTAGCAGAGCGGACGGAGTTCGTAAAGTTGATTTAGTAAATCGAACTAAGAAACTCTCCTGTCGAACCGCCGGCGTGAGCCGGTGGGTTGCCATTCAATCACCCGTCGGCTCACGCCGGCGGTTCGATAATCCCGTCGTGCGCCTTGCCTTTATTTGAACGTGCGTATACATTCTGTTCATTCAGCCGCGAGCGGTGAGGAAGCGTCGCGCGCACGTCGAACCCGCTCGCTCGCCGTTTTGGGCCGCTTTCGGCCGTTTTTTGCTTGTTTTTGCAATTCGGCCCGTGTGCCGCCGCACCTGCTATAATGCCACTTTGACCGTTTCTTCGGAGCCTTCATGCCTTTTCAGTCCCTCGGCCTTCACCCGTCGCTCGTTCGCGCCACCCAAGACCTCAAGTACAAGGAACCGACGCCGGTTCAGGCCGGGGCAATTCCGCCGGCGCTCGAAGGGCGCGACGTGATCGCCACCGCACAGACCGGCACCGGGAAGACCGCCGGGTTCCTCCTGCCGGTGCTGCACCGGCTCATCGACCAACCGCGCATCGGCCCGCGCGCGCTGATCCTCTCACCGACGCGCGAACTCGCGGACCAAATCGCCGAGGTGTGCCGCGGGCTGTCGCGCCACACGAAGGTGCAATCGACGCTCGTCGTCGGTGGGCGGCCGATGTTCGCGCAAGAGCGCGCGCTGAAAGCCGGCCCGGACCTCGTCATCGCGACGCCCGGCCGGTTGCTCGATCACGTCATGCGCGGCACCGTGCGCCTCGACAAAGTAAACACGCTCGTGCTCGACGAAGCCGACACGATGTTCGACATGGGGTTCCTGCCGGACCTGCGGCGCATCATGGCGAAACTGCCGGCGCGGAACCACACGCTGTTCTTCAGCGCGACCATGCCGCCGGCGATTGCCAAACTCGCCCAAGAACTGCTGCGCAACCCCGCGAGCGTGCAGATCGGCCGGCGCAGCGCGACCGCGGTCGGCATCACGCAGGCCGCGTACCCGGTGCCGGCGCACTTGAAGACCGCTCTGTTGCGGCACCTGCTCGGCGAAGTGGAAATGCCTTCGGTGCTGGTATTCACGCGCACGAAACACACCGCGAAGAAGATCGCGCGCGTGCTCACGAACGACGGCTTCTCGGTGGCCGAACTGCACAGCAACCGCACGCCGCAGCAGCGCACGCGGGCGATGGACGGGTTCCGCCGCGGCGAGTTCCAAGTGATGGTGGCGACGAACGTCGCGGCCCGCGGGCTGGACGTGGACCACATCACGCACGTCATCAGTACGGACGTGCCGGACGTACCGGAAGACTACGTTCACCGCATCGGGCGCACCGGCCGCGCCGGCAGCACCGGCGACGCGTTCATCTTCGTGTCGCGCGAAGAAGAGGACTCGCTGGCGCGGATCGAGCGGCAAGTGGGCATGCGGCTGCCGCGGGTGACGCTGCCGGAATTCGACTACAAGGCCCCGGCCCCGCCGAAGCAACCGGGCGACCGCGACGACCGCGACGAGCGTCGCCGCCGGCCGAAGGCGGCGCAACCGCCGGCCGCACCGCAACAGAAGGTGCGCGGC
>JALHNS010000111.1 GCA_022843445.1 Gemmata sp. | reverse complement strand
CGGGGAGCGGGGCGGGCACGATCGGTTGCGGCGGGGTTTCCGGGGGCTTCGGCCCGCGGGTCACGCCCTGCCGCGCGCGCACCGAGTCGCGGGTCGGTTGCCGCACCCACGGCTCGCCCTTCGCGTTCTGGGTGCCCACGAACGGCGACGAGAACGGCGCGCCGGCCACGTTCTCCACCACGAACCACTTGAGCTCCTCGCGGCTCGCGGTGGGCCAGTGCGGCGGCGCGTACTGGCCGCTCTCGGTGGCGGCGAGGAACGGCGGCGGCAGGAACGGCACCGCCGCGCCCATGCCGCGGGCCAGTTCGTTGGCGCGGTCGCGCACCCGCTGGTCGTGCTGCACCAGCAGCCGCTGGTAGGTGAGTTCCAGTTCGGCCGCCTCTTCCTCGGCGCGGTCCAGTTTGTGGAAGTCCGGGCGGCGCTCGAAGACGCCCTTCCACTGGTCGAGCCCGGTTTTGAACAGAGCGATCGCCCGGTCCGGTTCGCCGGCCTTGCGCGCGCGCTCGGCCGCGAAGAGCACCTTGCGGGCGGCCGTCGTTTCGGTCAGCTGCTCGGTCTCGGCGCTGGCGAGGAAGAACGGGAAGTTCGTGGTCTGGCGGTACGAGCCGTAGAAACCCTTGGTGAGGGTGCCGAAGTAGCGCCGCCGCACGGCCGGGTCCGCGAGTTGGTCCGGGGTCGGGTCGGCGGCGAGCGGGTCGTAGGCACCGCCGTCGGCCAGCAGCTGCGCGAGCCGCGCGTCGTCGATCTGCAAGCCGGTCTTCTGCCCGTGGTCGCGCCACGCGGTCGCGGCGCGGGCCCACTCGTTCAGGCCCCAGTCGCGCTCGCGGCCCACCACCACCGGCCCGCCGCGGAACCAGCCCTCGATCGCCCAGCCGCTGTTGTCGAACCACCCCTCCTTGTGCTCGAGTTCGGCGGCGTAGGTCTGGGCGCGGGGCGCGCCTTGGCGGAACAGAATGGTCATGGGCTGCCGCGGCACGCGGTGCTTGAACGGGTCGTAGCCGAACTCGCCGGGCCGCTGCGTGGGGGCCGGGATCGCTTGGCCGCTGTCGTCGCGCATCGGCGGCGGGAGCAACAGCAGCGAGTACGCGTACCAGCCGCGGGCGGCCTTGAACGCGCTGAAGTAGCCCACGTTGTCGGCGGCGTCGGTGGCGGCGGGCGTTTCCGGGTTGGCCTCGGCGGTGCCCTCGTCGAACTTGGGCGGCAGCACCGGGAAGTACTGGTCCGGCGGGGCGTCGGCGAGCAGTTCGTCGGTCCACTCGGTGCCGTTCTTGCGGTACCGGGCGGGCAGGTCGCGGTAGTTGTCGCGCAGGAACCGGACCACGTCTTCGGGCGTCGGCGCGCGCAGCTTCTCGCGCTGGAGCCGGTCCGGGTTGGCGATGTCGTCGCCGCGCAGCCGCCGCACGAAGTGCGGGTGCCGCTCGCAGAACTGCCGGAACTTGTCGTAGTCCAACTCGCGACCGGTGTAGAACCGGTCCGGGTTCCGCTCCGACGGCGGGATGCAGCTCAGGTCGAACAGGCACCGCAGCGTTTCCACGGTGTCAGCCACGCCGAACTTGTTCTGGTAGTAAAACGCGATCTGGAACCGCATGTCCGGCGACCGCTGGTTGCGGCGCTCGCCCTCGGCCAGCAGTTGGATGCCGCGGACGATGTAGTAGTACATGTCGCCGCTGCCCTGCATCTCCACCGACACGTTGTAGGTGATGTTCCAGCTCTGGAAGATCCACGGCGTCACGAAGTGCGGCTGCAGCTTGGTGACGGCCCGCACGCGCTGCTCGAACACGTGGAAGTCGTTCCGCTTCTGCTTGTCGATGGCCGAGTACCACAGCGCGGTCACGGCCAGCCCCTTCGAGCCGGTGAGCGCCAGCCGGATCGCGCTGCCGCTCAGGTCGGCCTCGCTCTCGTTCGGGTCCACCTCCGACACTTCCAACCGCGCCGCTTGGCTCTCGATGCTGTGCTCGCTCAGCCACCGCATGGGCGCGGCCGCGCGGGCGAGGGGCACCGGGATCACCCCGCGCCACAGCATGCTCACCGTGAACAGCGCGACGATCGCCACGAAGTACGCGGTCTTGCGGATCGTCGCGGCGCGCTGAAGGGGGTTCATGGTTCGGAGTTCCAGAGTTCCAGAGTTCCAGAGTTCCGAGTGGCCAAAGCGCCTGAGTTCGAGCGGCGCGCCGCGGAACTCGGGAACTCTGGAACTGGGAACGTCGCTAGGCGGCCACCTCGCGCAGTTTCATCAGGTAGTACCCGAAGACGAACCACGGGAGCAGGTAGCCGAACGTCACGAACAGGTTGAGCGCGAGGTACTCGCCGTTCACGTTGAAGCCCTCGCCGACGAAGTGCTCCCAGCTGAACGATTCCACGTCCGGGATCACGTTCTGGAACCGGCGGATCACCCACGCGAGCACTTGGTCGCCCTTCTGGATGGCCTTCGTGGTGGCCGAATCGGACAGCGGCGCGGTGGGCTGCTCGGCGCGGAAGATTTGCGACAGGCTCTGCAGCGGCCCGCCGCCCACCGCGTTGCGGTTGTTCGCCACGTCGCTCAGGTGGTCGGTGAAGAACCCGACGACGAAGACGAACGCGACCGCGATCACCACGAGGATGCCGCTCAGGTAGGTGCTCAGCGCGACCGCCAGCCCGACCACGATGCACAACCGGCACCACAGCCCGACGCCGGCCTTCAGGAAGTTGAACCAGAACGGCATCTCGCTCTCGAGCAGGTACAGGTCCGGTTCGGCCGCACCGAGCAGTTGGCCCTCGCTCTCGCACTTCACGTACACGCTGAACCGCGGCCCCTTCGGGTCGCCTTGGGCCGCGTTGCGGAACAGCCCGGCCGGCACCTCCACGCCCATCACTTGGTAGTCGAACACCTCTTTGCCGTTGATCTCGTAGTACCCGAACTCTTCGGCCAGTTTGTTGACCGCCTCCCAGCCGCCGCCGGGCGCGCCGGGGCGCGCGGTGGCTTGGTTCAAGGGGTCCGTGCCGGCGGCGCGCAGTTCGGCGGCGCGCTTTTCGTAGGCGCGGCGGCGCTCCTCGCTCTCCCACCGCCACTCGCCGCCCTCGGTGTCCTTCACCGGTTGCTTGAGCGGCGCGTTGTGCGTCACGAACACGAACTTGGTGAGCACGCCCTTGTTCTGCTCGCCCTTGGTGAGTTTGAAGATGTCGAACGTGAACTCGACCGGTACGCGGTCCCCGGCCGCCCGCGCCAGCGACGCGGGGAGCGCGTCGAAGTGCCAAATGGCCCGCTGCGGCGAGATCGGCGCACCGGCGATGTACTTCCGGTAGTCGAACTCGCGGCCCACGTTCGTGCCCTCGAACTCCTTCTTCTCCTGCCGCTGGGTGCCCACGATGCTCTTGAAATCGAGTTTCCCGCGGTGCGGCACGCGGGCCGTGTACGTCTCGGCCTTCGCCCGGTCGCTCAGGCTGTTGTTGCTCACGAACACGAGGCTCACCCCGGTGAGCGCGAGCGTGACCAGCGTCATGAGCGCCAAGTAGCCCACGAACCGCCCGGCGACGATCTCGAACCGCTCGACCGGCTTCGACACCACCGTGAAGATGTTCCAGTTCTTGATGTCGTTGGGGATGCCGAACGACGCGAGCAGCAGCGCCGGGACGAGCACCAGCACGCTCAGCACCAGCGTGGCGACCGCCGTGGTGGTGCGCATCTCGTCGGACGGCTTGCCGCCCGCGAACCACTGCACCGGGAACAGCACCGGCAGGAACACCAGCAGGAACAGCCACAGCACCTGACTGCGCACGGCCTCTTTGAAGCTCAGCTTCGCGATGGCCCACACCGGGCCTTCGGCCTCGAACAGCATGAGCAGGAACAGGGCCGCCAGCGCCACGCCCGCCGCCACCACCAGCACGCCGAGCCAGATGCCGGTGAACCGCGGCACGTTCAGCGCGTACAGGGCCGCGCCCAGCGCGCCGTAGGCCGCCAGCGCGCCGGCGAGGATGGCGAGCCGCCGCTTGGTGCCCAGTTCGCCGGTGTACCGCTTCAGGCTGGCACCGAACCGCCGCACGCCGGACAGGTTGAACGACACGTTCCGCCGGACCACGCTGAGCAGGTCGATGGCGAACAGGTGCCCGATGCCCAGCAGCGCCCACAGCCCGGCGAGCGACAGCACCACCGGTTGCAACTCGGTGCGCCACTGCGGCGGGATCGGCTTGGGCATCTCGCCCGGTTGCGGCGGCGGGGGCAGCGGCACCGCGCCCTTGCCCGTGGCGATCAGCACGAAGTACACCGCGTACAGCACCAGCGCCGCGGACCCGGCGAGCAGCATGAACTTGGTCACGCGCACGCGCAACTTCTCGGACTCGGACTTGTCCGTGGGCGTCGCCAGCGCGTAGACGAGGTACAGGAGCAACCCGGCGGCGGCGAACCCGCCCGCGTCTTGGAGCCACGCCTGCACGAGGCCCGGCACCTGCGCGTAGCCCCACGGGTCGCCCCGGTCCAGTTGCAGAATGCCGAACAGCGCCATCGCGGGGGAACCTCTGGTGTACCGCGTTCTGTCTGTAGCCGGCCCCTGTGAGGCCGGTGCTTTGGGAATCGTGTAGCTCCGGCCTCACAAAGGCCGGCTACAGAAATGCGCCGTCACGCCTTCGGCGCGGCCGACTGCTTCGCCTCTTCCGGCGGCAGGTACCGGCGGCCGGGCCGCGCCTTCGACTCTTCCACGATCTTGAGGAACAGTTCTTCCAGCGTCGTCGTCGGGTGGCCGACCGTTTCCAGCGCGCCGCCGTGCTTCTTGAACACCGCTTCGAGGTCCGCCTTCAGTTCCGCCGATTCCTTCACACCGTTGGCGCGCACTTCGAGCCGGACCGCGTCTTCGAGCAGCGTGCTCACCTTGCCGAGCGTTTGCAGGTCGCCGTTGTAAAGGATCGCGATGCGGTCGCACACGTCCTGCACGTCGTCGAGCCGGTGCGAGCACATCAGCACCGTTTTGCCCTTCTTCCGCAGGTCGAGGATGAGGTCCTTCATCCACCGCGTGCCGAGCGGGTCGAGGCCGGAGGTGGGTTCGTCGAGGATCACCAGCTCCGGGTCGTTGATGAGCGCCTGCGCCAGCCCGATGCGCTGCCGCATGCCCTTCGAGTACTCTTTGAGGATGCGCTTCTTGTCGGCGGCGAGGCCGACCATCTCGATGAGTTCCGCGGCGCGCTTCTTGCGCACGTCCGGGTCGATGTTGAACAGCCGCCCGTAGAAGTCGAGCGTCTCTTCGGCGTTCAGAAAGCGGTACAGGTACGACTCTTCGGGCAGGTACCCGATGCGCTCGTTCTTCTCCACCTTCGCGGCCGGCTCGTTGAACACGAACGCGTCGCCGCTGGTGGGGAACAGCAAGCCGAGCAGCAGCTTAATGGTGGTGGTTTTGCCGGACCCGTTGGGGCCGAGCAACCCGAAGATTTCGCCCTTGTAAATCTTCAGGTCGAGGGCGTTGAGCGCGGTCTTTTTCTTGCGGCCCCAGAAGTCGCGGTACACCTTGGTGAGGCTCCGCGTCTCGACGACGACATCATCGGCCATTGGCGCGCTCTCCGGGTCCGCCGCGAGTTCGGTGGAATGTCGGGACAAGTGCAGATACGCCGCCGGGGGCGGCGCGGTTCGCGGATATGCTAGCAACGGCGCGGCCCGCGGCGAGAAGCCGCGCCTACAACAACCCCATGAGCCACTCACAGGGCATCGAGCGCGAGTTCGGCGTGCCGTTTCCCGGTGCGCCGGTGGATGCGTCAAAGTGGACGCAGACGGCGCTGAAGGCGATGCCCGAAGGGCACCTGAGCTGGCACGAGCTGTTCGGCCGCGACGCGCCGGTCGTGCTCGATCTCGGCTGCGGGAACGGCCGCTACCTCATCGGCTCGGCGCTCGCGCGGCCCACACACGATCATCTCGGAACCGATATCCTCCCGGTCGTGATTCGCTACGCCCGCAAGCGCGGGAACCAACGCGGGCTACCGAACCTCAAGTTCGCGGTGCTCGGCGGGCGCGAACTGCTCGAAGTTCACACGCCGCCGCATACGGTCTCCGAAATCCACTGCTATCACCCGCAACCGTACTACGACCCCGCGAAGGTGCATCTGCGCCTCATCACGCCTCACTTCCTCGCGCTGGTTCATCGCGCGCTGGTGCCCGGCGGGTTGTTCGTGATCCAAACCGACAATCCCGGTTACTGGAAGTACATCCGCGACGTGGTGCCGGTGTTCTTCGAGTTCCGCGAACTGCCCAGTCGCTGGCCGGATTCGCCGAAAGGCCGGACGCGGCGCGAGATCATCGCGACGCAGAAGAAGCTCCCGGTGTTCCGCGCCGAGTGCGTGGCGAAACCGGACGTGACCGAAGCCGACGCGGTGGCGCTGGCGGAAGCGCTCCCGCCGCCAACCTTCGACGCCGACCGCCGCCTGCGCGAACTCGACCGCTTGGGGTAGCACTCGGTCACATGCGGAATACGCGACACAAATTCGGAACCGTGGAGGGCATATGCGCCGCGTAAACAGATCGAACGACGATTTCAGAGTCGTTCGGAGTGCGCTCGACAGGTTACTCGAACTCGAGAAGCAATACCCGGCTGATACCGAGGAGCAAGAAGCGGTACTGAGGTACTACGGCTCGCTGTTCTCTGACAAGTATTCGATAGGGACAGAGCTTTACCGTTTCGAGCGCGATGACTCAATGGTCGTGACGATGCTCAAGTCGGCTGCCCACTCCGCGATACTCCATTTCTCTGTCCGTTGCCGGTGCCCCGACGCCTATATCGAGACCGACTGGGCGTACTTCTTAAAAGCCTTGCTCCTCTCTGTTTGTTTTTGCACGTCCCGCGACTATCGCGCACTCTCTCGGTCCGTCGGGCGCTTGACCCTTGACGAACCGGACGGGACTGCCGGTTGCTATCGCCTTGCGGCGGCGCTGTTCAGCGAGTGGGTTCTGACGCAGCAAGTACCGCTTCAGATCGCGCGCGAGTTGCTCGACGCGGCGAACCGCGTGTCCGATCCCTACGTGAGTCGTTGCTTTGGTTCAATCGCCAGCGCGTGCCTCGATCTGAACAACGCGGATCACTTCTTTGCGTGCCTTGAGCGCTCGTTGGTCGCCCACAAGACCGAGTGCTTTGAAGGAGAGTTTCAGTACGCGCCGGAGGCGTGTATCGCGTTGCCCCAAATGGCGCTGATTCAACTCGCGCGCCACTCCGTCAACGCTCTCGATAGGGTCGCCACCGAGTACCACGACTACTTGCCACTCCGCTTGCTGGCGGATTTGCAGTAGCCCGGTTACAACGGGGGCTCACATGCGAAACACGAGGCGCTTTTGGAACGCGGAGATCGTCGCGAGCGCCATCCCCACCAGCAGAGCCGTACACGCGAGGCCGTATCCCACGAGCTTCGCGTCTGGGAGTTCGCCCGTCGTCAGCGGGTAGCGCACCAGTTCCAAGTACACGTTCAGCGGGTTGAACCGCGCGACCCAGCCCAACCCTTTGTTCACCAAGAGCGACGGCGGGTACACGATCGGTGTGAGGAAGAACAGCATCTGCGCCAGCACTTCCAGCAGGTGTTTCGTGTCGTGGAAGTACACCTGAGCGAACGCGAATATCGTCGCCACCGCCCAACCCGCGACCAGAATCATTAAGAGGATCGGGACTACGGCCCACAGCGTGAGCAGGTACTCGGCGTGCCCGTTCACCAGCACCACCGCGGCGAGCGCCACCGCGAACGCGAACAGCGCGTGGATCGCGTAGCCGATCACGCACCGGGCCGAATACAGCCCGTAGGGCAGCGGGCGCTGGCGGATGTACGACTCGTGCGACACGAACGCGAGGCACCCGCTCACGGCGCACTCGCGGAAGAAGTTCCACACCGCCAGCCCGACGAGCACCGTGACCATGTACGACGCGGGCGACATGTTCAGCACTTGGCTGAACACCAGCACGAACACCGCGGAGAACGCCGCCGGCTGAATCACCGACCAGCCGAGGCCCAGCGCCGAGCGGCTGTACCGCTGGCGCAGGTCGAGGCGCACGAGCGCCATTAGGAAGTGGCGAAACGCCCACATCTCCGCGAACTGCCGCATCGCGCACCCCCGCCCAAGAACCGCGGACCGCGATACCAGCGCCCGCGCCCCGCGCCAACCCCAACCGCGCAACCGGTGTAGCCCGACGCGCGAGCGAGGGGCGGCCGCGCGCAAAGTCCGCGCAACCGTTACAGCTTGACCCGGCCCGGCGGACTTTTCCGATTTTGACTTTCGCGCGGCTCGCGCTACCGTATCGAATATCCTTCATTATCCGATGGGCGAAGGTTGCACGGTTGTAGCGAGCGGGGCGAACGTATGCTGCGGAACGACGTGATTACCGGCGACTGCGTGCGGGCGATGAACGAACTGCCGGCCGGCAGCGTGGACCTCGTGTTCGCCGATCCACCGTTCAACATCGGCTACGAGTACGACAAGTACGACGACTCGCGCTCCGCCCGCGAGTACCTGAAGTGGACCGAGTCGTGGCTCGCGGCGGCCGTTCGCGCGCTGAAGCCCAACGGCTCGTTCTTCCTCGCCATCGGCGACGAGTACGTGGCCGAGCACAAGGTGCGGCTCGACGCGCTCGGTCTGAGCATGCGCAACTGGATCGTGTGGCACTACACGTTCGGTGTGAACTGCAAGAAGAAGTTCAGCCGCAGCCACGCGCACATCCTGTACTACGTCAAGAACCCGAAGCAGTACACGTTCAACCCGGACGCGGTGCGCGTGGCGAGCGCGCGCCAGACCACCTACGCCGACCGCCGCGCCAATTCGACCGGCAAACTGCCCGACGACACGTGGGTGCTGCGCCCTCAAGAGTGCGAGGACCACTTCCGCGCCGACCAAGACACGTGGTTCGTGTCGCGCGTGTGCGGCACGTTCAACGAGCGGGTGAACCACCCGTGCCAGATGCCCGAAGCGGTGCTCGCGCGCATCATCAAGGTGGCGAGCAACCCCGGCGAACTGGTGCTGGACCCGTTCGCGGGCAGCGGCACCACGCTCGCAGTGGCGAAGAAGCTCGGCCGCGACTACCTCGGCATGGAACTGTCCGACACCTACGCGGACGGCGTGCGCAAGCGGCTCCAGATGATCGAATTCGGCGCGCCAGAAGCGGCCCCCGCGCCGCCGGCCGCGAAGCCCAAGAAGCGCCGCGTCTCGCGGTGAGCGCCCGAGCGGGCGCGCGCCCGCGCGCCCGCGCCTTTTCACTTCCACAGCGCCGGCGCACGGTGTGCGCCCCGAGTTTGGAGACGCGGCCCCGCGTTCGCGTATCCTGACGGCAGCCACTCGGAGCCGCGCACATGCCGACCGTTACTGTGAACGACCAGCGCCACACGTTCCCCGACCCGCTCACCGTCGCGGACCTGTTGCGACACCTGAACCGCGACGCCGCGAAGCTCGCCGTGGAAGTGAACCGCGACCTCGTGCCGCGCGCCGAACACGCGGCGCGCAAGCTCGCGGAGGGTGACGCGGTGGAAATCGTCACGCTCGTCGGCGGCGGGGCCGCCCTCGATCCGCCGCCGGATAAGCCTCTCAAAATCGGCAAGTTCGTGTTCAAGAGCCGGCTGTTCACCGGCACCGGGAAGTACACGAGCTACGAGCTGATGAGCGCGTGCATGGACGCCAGCGGGTGCGAAGTCACCACCGTGGCCGTGCGCCGCGAGCGCCTCTACGACGCCGCGGGGAAGAGCATCCTCGACTTCCTCGACCTCCAGCGCCTCACGATCCTGCCGAACACGGCCGGGTGCTTCAGCGCCGAAGACGCGATCCGGCACGCGCGGCTCGCGCGCGAGCTGCTCACCAACCTCGGCAACCCCGGTGCGGACTGGGTGAAGCTGGAGTGCCTCGCGGACAAGCGCACGCTGCTCCCGGACCCCATCGACACGCTGAAGGCGACCGAGCAGTTGGTGAAGGACGGCTTCACAGTGCTGGTGTACACGAGCGACGACCCGGTGCTGGCGAAGCGCCTGAAGGAAGCGGGCGCGGCGAGCGTGATGCCCGCGGGCAGCCCGATCGGCAGCGGGCAGGGCATCCTGAACCCGAACAACATCCGCATCTGCATGGAGTACCTGAAGGAGAACGACCCGGACTACCCGGTGATCGTGGACGCGGGCGTCGGCACCGCGAGCGACGTTTCGGCCGCGATGGAACTCGGCTGCGACGGCGTGCTGCTGAACACCGCGATTGCGAGCGCCAAGGACCCGTTGCGGATGGCGTGGGCGATGCGGTACGCGACCGACGCGGGCCGCTTGGCGTGGCTGGCGGGCCGCATCCCGAAGCGCCTGTACGCGAACGCGAGCAGCCCCACCGAAGGCATGATCGCAACGAGCGCGAAGTGAGGCAAACGCGATGCGCACGGCCGAACAAAACCGCGACGCGCAAATCGCCGCGCACATGGCACACCGAAAGTTGCCGCTTCGCGTCTTTCCCGACGTCGTGGAAGTGCTTTCCGATTTCGAGAGTGCGCCCGAACTCGCCGTGCTTTCGTACTTCCGCGAAGCCGCGACCAGTTGCGTGCTTGAGCCGACCGCCGACGCGCTGAAGGCGCTTCGCGTTCACTTGGGCGAAGTCCGTCATTGCGATTGCTTGGTGATCGAGTACCCGCGGTTCCCGGTGTGCGACCTGTTCACGACGGAACCGGACCTTCCGCCCGGCAGCGGCGGGTACGTTCTCGCGCCGTACTTCTCGGCGATCCTGCGCGACCGCCTTTCGGACGAACCGCGATACTTCGTGTTGGGTCAATCCCCGGACGGCGGCACGCGGTTGCGCGAGTGGTCGGAAACGCTGAAAGCGGACCTCGGCCCCGGTTGCGAACCGACACTCGCGGCGTTCTTGGAGATGCTGAAAGCGCGGTTGAAGTAACGAGAACCACACGAGGGAAGCCCGTGCCCATTATGCTGAACACGGTCCTGCGCGAAGCCGGGTTGGACCCGGCCGACGTGCGCGTGCTGCGCCACAAGGACACACGAGCGACGAAGGGGCTTTCGCCCTACGAGCTGTGGCGCGACAACCGCCCGCAGTTTGAATGGTACCAGTCCACGCAAAGCATCACGAATCGTTCCAAACTCGAGGCTCCGTATTGGGCCGCGTTTGTCACTACCTTCGACAACGAAGACCTGTTCGCCGGGTTGTACAGCGTGCGGTATCGCGGTCTGCTCGAATCCGATACACCTTCGACGCACATCGCGGGCGCGACCGACAAAGCCGGCGAGAACGACGTGTGGGACACGACGCTCTGCGAAGAACTTTCCGACCTCATCGGCCGAATGGTCATCGAATGGGGACCGGGGAAACTCGCGTGGGTGCAGTACGCGAACAAGAACGACAAGCCAATTGTGGAACTGCGTCGCGTGTTCCGCGAAGAGGACTTCCCCGGTTTCCTCAACTTCATCCGCCCACTTTCGGCGATTCTGGCGATGCCGAAATCGTGGACGGCGGCGCTGAGTGCGGCGAAGGGCGTGTACTTGCTCACCTGCCCGAAAACGCGAGAGCAATACGTCGGGTCGGCGAGTGGCGAAGACGGCTTCTTGGGTCGGTGGACCGGCTACGCGCTTAACGGTCACGGCGGGAACGTGCGGCTGATGAGCCGCGAGCCGAGCGACTATCAGGTATCGATTCTCGAAGTCGCGGGCACGTCGGCCACGCTCGACGACATCTTGCAGATGGAAGGGCGCTGGCAAGCTAAACTACAAACTGTGGACATGGGCCTGAACAGCGCGCCCGCTTACACAGTGTGACGAACGGAATCAGGACGGCAGGAATCGAACCTGCTTCGACAAGCTCCCAAGGCTTGCGGCCAGCCAATGGCCCACGTCCTGAAGTGCGAAGCGCTGGCCGCTTCGCAAAGGTCGGGAAGACAGGAGTCGAACCTGCGATCTCGCGCTTCCGACGCGCGCGGCTACTCCACCTAGCCCACTTCCCGATTGTCGAACCGCCGGCGTAAGCCGGTGGGTAGTTCGGCACGCGACCCACCGGCTCACGCCGGCGGTTCGACGGCCACCACAGAGCGTCCGGCGGGATTCGAACCCGCGCGTCTTGGTTGGGAACCAAGCAGGCTACCGTTAACCTCACGAACGCACTTGGGAAAGGATGAAGGCAGAAGGATGAGGGATGAAACAAAGCCAATCGCTCCGCGCATTCATCCTTCAACCCTCACCCTTCATCCTTTCTGCCCAAAGTTCCGGCGGCCGGAGTCGAACCGGCTCCTCCGCGTTTTCAGCGCAGCGCTTCACCGTGTTAGCTTCGCCGGAATCGCAACCCCAATCAGTGCCCCGCCGGGGGATCGAACCCCGCGTCTGCCGGTTAAAAGCCGGCGGCTTCACCATTGAAGCGTGCAGGGCGCACGCCAGTTCCGGGGGCTGGAATCGAACCAGCGCCTCCCGCCTTCAAAGAGCGGTTTCCGTACCAGCACGGAATCCCCCGGAGCGAACACGAACAGAGTTGCCGGGGCTGGAATCGAACCAGCGTCGTCCACCTTCAGAGGGTGGCATCAGTACCAGCACTGAATCCCCGGCAATAGTCAGCAGTGGTGGCAGGAATCGAACCTGCAAACTGCGCTTTAACAGAGCGCCGCCTTACCATTCGGCTCCACACCACTGTGCGCAAAAAAGCCCGTCGGCCGAGTGCCACCCTCGCGGGGGCGCTCGGCCGACGGGTGCTGAACCCTGCTCGGTGATGCGCCACCTATGAGGTGAAGCGTTGGTTCTGGGGCTTAAACGGCCCGAACCCGCGCCCGCGTTGCGGGAACTGATTGGGGTTCGGCCGTTTGGGGAAGCGGGTCATGGCAAACTCGTATTGAAGGTGTTCACAACATAGACGCACGGCCCGCTCGCGGGTTCGCGCGAATCGCGGTTTTTCGCGCCGCCCGCGCCCGTTGACAAGACTTGATCGCACGTATACTATATGTTGTCGGCGAAACGCGCGCACGGCGTAGGGCCGTTCGTTGATTAGCGCGAACTCGGAACGGGAGCCGAGCGCCCCGAAACTGTGCCGGTGGGGTGTAGCGCGTGTGAAAGTGGCCAACTCGGCCTACACGCTGGCAATTCTAGACGAAAAGCGAGTTGGCCAACTGGCCAACTCGCCCGAGTTGGCCACCTCGCTCCCGGCCGTTCGCACCACTCAGTTGGACATTCCGCCGCGACCGGTTACGCTTGGGGAATGGCCGACCAGCTAACGGGCGTGATCGAGCGCATCACGTTCCACAACGAAGACAACGGCTACTGCGTGCTCCGCGTCGCCGCGCCGGGGCACCGCGACCTCGTCACGGTCGTGGGGCAGTGCCAAACCGTGGTCGCGGGGGAGTACGTTTCGGCGGTCGGCGAGTGGGTGAACGACCGCGCGCACGGGTTGCAGTTCAAAGCGAGCGAACTCAAAACGAACCCGCCGCAGACGGTCGAGGGCATCGCCAAGTACCTCGGCTCCGGGCTGGTGAAGGGCATCGGCCCGTCGTACGCGAAGCGCATCGTGGAGGCGTTCGGCGAGCGCACGCTCGAAGTGATCGACAAGTCGCCGACGTTCCTCGCGGAGGTGAAGGGCATCGGCCCGAAGCGCATCGAGAAGATTCGCCAGAGCTGGGAGGAGCAGCGCGAGTCGCGGAAGATCATGGTGTTCTTGCAGTCGCACGGCATCGGCACGGCCCGCGCGGTGCGCATCTACAAGACCTACGGCGACAGCGCCATCGAACTCATCAAGGCGAACCCGTACCGACTGAGCCAAGACATTTGGGGCGTCGGGTTCGACACCGCCGACAAACTCGCGGTGAGTCTCGGCGTGCCGCGCGATTCGCCCTTCCGCGCGCAAGCCGCCGTGCGCCACGTTCTGCAAGAAGAATCCGGCAACGGGCACGTCGGCTACCCGGAGGAGTTGCTCCGCGAGCGCGCCGTGACGATGACGCAGATTCCGCCCAACGGCATCATCGACGCCATCGAACAGTTGCGCATCACCGACGAAGTGGTGCGCGATTCGGTGGCGTCGGCGCGAGAGGCGGCGCGGCGCGGGCAACCTACCCCCTCCGCCCCCCCCTCCCTAAAGGGAAGGGGGGAGAAACGTCTCGCTGCGCTCGACGGCGAAGAGCCTGATTCTTCGGACGCCGAGCGCAGCGAGGCGTCTGCGTCCGTCTCCCCCCTTCCCTTTAGGGAGGGGCCGGGGGGGGTAGGTCGAACCGCCGACGCGGTGCGCGAACCGCTCGCCCCGTCCGAACACTCGCTCATCTTCCTGAAGTCGTTGTTCCTCGCGGAACTGGGCGTCGCACGGGCGATCCGCACGCTCGGTACCGGCCCGCACCCGCTGCCGAACGTGAATGTGGACGCGGCGATTGCGTGGGCCGAAACGAAGATGGGCATCGCGTTCGCGGAGAGCCAGAAGAAGGCGATCCGGGCCGCGGTCACGAACAAACTGCTCGTCGTCACCGGTGGCCCGGGCACCGGGAAGACGACCATCGTGCGCGCCATCATCGAGATGTTTCAGGCGAAGGCGCTCCGGGTGCTGCTCACCGCGCCCACCGGGCGCGCCGCGAAGCGACTCACCGAATCCACCGGGCGCGAGGCGAAGACCATTCACCGCCTGTTGGAGATGAACCCGGCGAACCCCGGCAGCGCGCGCGGGCGCGAGAACCCGCTCGACGTGGATTTGCTCGTCGTCGACGAAACGTCGATGGTCGATGTGGTGCTGATGAACCGGCTTCTGCAAGCCGTGCCGCCGTGGGCGTGCGTGGTGCTCGTCGGCGACGTGGACCAACTCCCTTCGGTGGGCGCGGGGGCGGTACTCACGGACCTGATCGAATCCAAAGCGCTCGCGGTGGCGCGCCTGACCGAAGTTCACCGGCAGGCGGAGAGCAGTTGGATCGTGCGCGCGGCGCACGCGATCAACCGCGGCGAGGAACCGCCGAGCGCGCCCGCGGGCAGCGACGGCGACTTCTTCTTCGTGGAGGCGAACGAACCGGAATCGGTGATTCAGAAGATCGTAGCGATGGTGCGCGACCGCATCCCGGCGAAGTTCAAACTCGACCCGTTCCGCGACATCCAAGTTCTGTCGCCACAGGTGAAGACGGTTCTGGGTGTGACGAACCTGAACCGCGAACTGCAAGCCGCCCTGAACCCGCCGCGCGCCGGCGTGCCGGAGGTGAAGAAGTTCGACACCGCGTTCCGCGTCGGCGACAAGGTGATGCAGGTGCAGAACAACTACGATCGCGAGGTGTTCAACGGCGACATCGGCCGCATTACCGACTTGGACGCGCAAGAGCAAATGGTGGTCGTGGACTACGACGGCCGCGCGGTGGAGTACGAGTTCAGCGACTTGGACGAACTGCAACTCGCGTACGCGGTAAGCGTGCACAAGTCGCAGGGCAGCGAATACCCGGCGGTGGTGATTCCGGTTCACACCCAACACTTCGTGATGTTGCAGCGCAACCTGTTGTACACGGGCATCACCCGCGGGCGCAAACTCGTCGCGCTCGTGGGCAGCAAGAAGGCAATGTGGATCGCGGTGAACACCGCGGAGCAGAAGACGCGGCACTCGCTGCTGCGGCACCGCCTCGCACCGAAGGAGTGAGTGCGCGAGGCGCGTTACGCTTGCGTGCTCTTGTACCACTCCAGCGCGCGCTTCATGCCCTCGTTGAACATCACGCGCGGGGTGTAGCCCAGTTTCGTGCGCGCTTTTGCAATCGAGAAGTCGAGGTTCAGCCCGGCGAACTTCAGTTGGGCTTGCGTGATGCGCGGCGGGTTCGGCGCGTTGCGGCGGCGGAACACGCCCTCGCGCCAGTTCGCCATCATCCGCGCCAGCCACACCGGCACCGGGGGGAAGCCGCGCGGTCGCTTCAGCCCCAACCCGTCGGCGACCGTCTCGAAGAACCGGCGCTTGCTCACGAACTCGCCGTCGGTGATGTTGAACACCTCGCCCACGCACACCTCGGCCGGCGCGTCGAGTGCCAAGAGTACCGCGTCCGCGATGTTGCCCACGTAGGTGGTGTTCAGCGCGAACCGGCCGCGAGCGATGTAGATGACGCTGCGCTCCTTCAATCGCGCCGCGAGCCGCGGGAGCACGGTGCGGTCGCCGGGGCCGTACACGAAGCCCGGCCGCACGATCACCACCGGCACCTGCTGCTTGCGGTGGTACTGCAGCGCGAGCCGCTCCGCTTCCACTTTGGATTGCGTGTAGCCGTCGATGTGGTTGTCCGGCAGCGGTTCGGTTTCGTCGGTGGCGTAGTGGTGCCGCGCCGCGTACACGCCCAGCGAACTGACGTGAACGAACCGGTGCAGCGGCTTGCCGAGCACCGCGTCGAACAGGTTGCGCAGCCCTTCGACGTTCACGGCGCGGTAGCCGTCCACCGGCCCCCAGTCGCCGACCTTCGCGGCGCAGTTCACGACCGCGTCGCAGCCTTCGGCGGCGCTCTTCAACGCGCCGGCGTCGGTGAGGTCGGCCCGAACCACTTGTACGCCGAGCGCCTCTAGTTGTTTGGTGTCGCTCGTGGCGCGCGCGAGCGTGCGAACGGTGTCGCCGCGGCGCGCGAGCGCCTCGGCGACGTGGAACCCGACGAACCCGGTGGCCCCGGTAACGAGAACGGTGTGCGGCATGCAACTGTTCTGCTGAACCGCCGCGCGATGGCAAGCCGCGCCGTGCGTAGCATAACGAGGTTCCCAACGGAGGCGTTCGCATGGTTCGCTTCGCTCTGGTCGCCCTCGCGGTGCTCGCGGTGCCGCCGTTCGCGCGCGCGCACGACCTGCAAGTGACCGTTACCGTTGGGGAGCGGGTGAAGGTGCTCGCGTTCTACGACGAGTTCCCGGCGCAGAGCGCGAACGTGACAATCTTCGCGGCGAACGGGGACGTACTCGCGGTGGGCAAGACCGACGCGATCGGCGTGTGGGAGTGGGACCGGCCCGCGGCCGGCGAATACAAGGTGAAGGTGAAAGAGGGCGGGCACCTCACGGAAACCGCGTTCCGCGTCGACGGCGCGGCGCACCCGGCCGCGCCGCCGGTCGAGTTCGCGGACCCGCGGCCGAACAAGGCGCTGGGCCTCGTGCTCGGCACCGCGGCGTTACTCGGATTGTCGGCCGCGTATTGGTTCCTTCGCCGCGGGAGAACGGTACGATAGTTCGCGTACCACTTCTCTTTCGCGAGCGCGGCTGTGAACACCCCGGACCGCGAACCGCCTTCGGACACGCTACCGCCGGAACTGTCCGTGCCGGTGTCGTCGCCGACGTTCACCGCGGACGTCGATTCCCTGCTCCTCAACCTGAAGCTCGGGGCGCGAGCGGCGCGCCCGGCGGCCGACGCGCCGCCACCGGCGATCCGCGGCTACGAACTGTTCGAGGAACTGGGCCGCGGCGGCATGGGCGTCGTGTACCGCGCGCGGCACGTCGCGCTCGGGCTGGACGTGGCGCTCAAGATGATCCTGCCGTCGGCGAACGCGGACCCGGCCGAGGTGCAGCGGTTCGTGTCCGAGGCCGCGGCGATCGCCGCCGTCTCGCACGCCAACGTGGTGCGCCTGTACGCACTGGGCAGCGCCGAGGGCCGACCGTACTTCTCGATGGAACTGGTGAAGGGCGAGTCGCTCGCGGCACGGCTCGCGCGCGACACGAAGCTCGCGCCGCGCGCCGCCGCCGAACTGCTCGCGGCGGTGTGCGCCGGGCTGCACGCGGCGCACGTCGCGGGCATCGTCCACCGCGACGTGAAGCCGGGCAACATTCTGATCCCGGAGGCCGGCGCGCCGAAAGTGTCCGACTTCGGTTTGGCGAAGCGGCTCGCCTCGGACCTGACGCACACGCTCGCGGTGATGGGCACGCCGGAGTACATGGCCCCGGAGCAGGCCGGCGGGCGCGCGAAGTTCGCCGGGCCGGAGGCCGACGTGTATTCCGTCGGCGCGGTGCTGTACGCGTGCCTCACGGGCGGCGTGCCGCTGAAAGTGAAGGACGCGCTGGAACTGCGCGAGAAGCTGGCGCGCGAGCTACCGGTGCCGCCGCGGAAGGTGGACGCGGGCGTGCCCCGCGACCTCGAACTCGTGTGCCTGAAGTGCTTGGAGAAGGACCCGCGCGACCGGTACGCGTCGGCGCTCGAGTTGGCCGACGACCTGCGCCGGTTCTTGGACGGAAAGCCGGTGCGCGCGCGCCCGGCGAGCGTGGTGGCGCGCGCGGCGCGGTGGGCGCGGCGCAACCCGGTGCGCGC
>JALHNS010000110.1 GCA_022843445.1 Gemmata sp. | reverse complement strand
GCGCCCGACGCCACGCTCCCGCGCGCGCCCGGCGCGCCAGTGCCGGGGTTCGGTCCGCCCGCGCACGAGGGCGAACTCGGTACACTCGGCCGGTACCGCGTGCTCCAGCAACTCGGCGCGGGCGGCATGGGCGCGGTGTACCTCGGCTACCACACCGGCTTGCAGTGCAAGGTGGCACTGAAGGTGATGCTCGCGGACGCCGCCGCCGATTCCGCGGCCCGCGAGCGCTTCCTGCGGGAGGCCCGCACCGCCGCGCAGGTGAAGAGCGACCACGTCGTCACCATTCACGACGTGGACGAAGCGGGCGGCGTGCCGTTCATCGCGATGGAGTACCTGCTCGGCGCGCCGCTGGACGCATACCTGAAAAAGAAGGGCGAACTGCCGCTGGGCCAAGCGGTGCGGATCGTACGCGAGTGCGCGCTGGGGCTGGCCGCGGTCCACGCACAAGGGCTGATTCACCGCGACATCAAACCCGGCAACATCTGGCTCGAAGCCCCGCACGGGCGCGCCAAGTTGCTCGATTTCGGCCTCGCGCGAGCCGAATCCGACGCGGGCGACATCACCGGCACCGGCGGTGTGGTGGGCACGCTGAAGTACATGAGTCCGCAGCAGGGGCGCGGCGAGAAGGTAGACGCGCGCACGGACCTGTGGAGCCTCGGCGTGGTGCTGTACCGGCTGTGTACCGGCCGCATGCCGTTCGAGGGCGAATCCCAGATGGCGGTGCTCACGAGCATCGCCATCGATACGCCGCTCGCGCCGCTCGCGCTGAACCCGCAGGTGCCTCCGGCACTCGACGCGCTCGTTCTGAAGCTGTTGGCGAAAGACCCCGCGGCACGCTACCAAACCGCGTCGGAGTTGGCCGCGGCGCTCGCGGCGGTGGAACGCGGCGACGGCCCGCAGGTGGTCGCGGTGCCGGTACCACAATCGCTGGCGGTGAGCGCGCAAACGCAGAACGTGTGGGAGAGCATCGCCGACGATTCGCAATCGGTCGCGGTGCCGCTAACCGACGGTGAGGCGACGGAAGCGGCGCGCCCCGAACCGCGGTACCATCGAAAGGTGCCGCACCAGATTCAGATCGGGTGCATGATTACGGTTCCGCTCTGCCTCCTGATCGGTTTGGGAGTCGCGGTGAACTGGGCGAAGAACAAACCGGGCGAAGAAGTGGCAGTTGTGCCGAAGGACGACACCCCGAGACCGCGACCCGCGCCGCCGAACCCGCCGAAAACGAAAGGCAAGGAACCGGACCCGAAGGGTGTTGAGGGCCCGACCATCGGCGAGCGCGTGTACCCCCTGCCCGCGGACCTCATCGCGCCGGTAGTGCCGCTGAAGCCGAAGGAGGTGTTCGCGCTCGACCACTTGGACCCGGCGAAGCACGTTCCCGCGGCGGAGCGCTACGATTGGCACCCGCCGGAACTGGTCGCGCTGCTCGGCAGCCACCGGCAGCGCGTACCGGGCGCGCTAAAGTGGGTGCGCACGTCGCCCGACGCAGCGTTCGCGCTCGCCGGCGACGGTGCCTCGTCGTGGAAGGTCGATCTCCAGACCGGGCGCGTGACCGACGGGCCGAAGGTCAACGTGGTGTCCGCCGACTTCCGACGCGGGGCCACCGGGAACGCGGTACTCGACCTCACCGACCCGAAGGCCGCGCCGGTTGTGTATCCGAGTTTGGGCGAAGTGCGCGCGTTCGTGAACGACGATACCGTGCTCGCGTTCCGCGACAACACGTACGCGGTTCGCAAACTCGACGGCAAGGGTGGCGCAGAGGTGATCGAAGCGTTCACGAAGCCCGAAGTGGTGCAATTCGCGGTGTCACCGGACGCCAAGTACCTCGCGCTGGTGATGAAGGACGAAACGTGCCGCGTGTACGATCTCGCCACGGGATTCGACACAAAGAAGTTCGTCGCGCTGCCCGGTGCCGCGGGGCGAACGAACGCGATCGCGCCGTCGTTCTCGTACAACGGACGACTCGCCACGACTTCGATGGACGGTGTCGGTTCGCAAGGGCGCGTCTGGGACGTGACTCGTGAGAAACCGGAGTTGCTCTGGACCGGGCCGTACGGTTCGCACCTCACCGGCGACGGGAAGTACCTGTTCGTTGGCGGGAACGAAGGTTACACAGTCTTTCGCGTCGGTTCGGACGCGAAGCCCCTCACGACCGGCGACTTGGCTGGGGTCGGCGGGTTCGTTTCGGCGGGCGTGTCTTCGTCGCGCGACGGGGCGACCGTGGTCACGGCCCAAATGGGCGGCGTGCTCCGCGTGTGGGAGATCAAACAGGGCGTGTTGAACGAGCGCAACCCGGTGCGCGCGCAAACGCTGCTGAGCGCGAGCAAACCCGTGTCACCCGACGGCCGGTTCGCGGTCGTTACGAAGGAGCGCGCGGACGCGGTGCTGCTGAACCTCGCCGACCTCACCGAGCGCGAATTGCCGGCTGTGGGCGATTTCGCCCGGTTCGGCCCCGACGGTTCTGTGCTCACCACAAGTGGGAGTGGCACGCGCGTGCGCCGCGCCCCCGATTTCGCCGCGGCCGAGAAGTTCGTGGACGGGTTTGTTCCGCACGTGTTCTCGCCAGACGGCAAGTGGCTCGCTTGTACCTCCGAGACCGAACTCGGCATTTGGGACGCGCCCGCGACGCTACCGAGGGCGCTGTGGAAGGTGCCCGGTATCAGTGCCCAGCGCGTCGATTTCACGCCCGACGGCCGGTACCTAATCGCCCGATTCTGCCACCCGCCCCACGGCATGAAAGTGCGCGCGTGGGCTATGGCGACGAGTGGCCCGAAACTGCGCTACGAAACCGATTCGTTCGCACCGAGCTACTGGGAATCGCTCTCCCCGGACGGTCGTACACTCGCCGTGTGCGAACACTTCGACGGGCTGTGCCTGTACGACATCGACCAAGGTGTACCGAAGGCGAAACGCAAGTTCGTCGCGGGACTGTTTAATGCGTGCCACTACTCGCCGAACGGTCGCCTGTTGTTCGTCTGGGACGGTACGGTGGTGAAGGTGCTCGACGCCACAACGGGAGAGAGGCTGTACCAGCCGGAGCTGCGCGGCGCGGCGCTCGGCGCGCTGTGGCACCCCGACGGCAAGCACATCTTCGTCACGAACGCCGACCGCACTACCTACATCTTGCGGCTACCGAAGGCAGTGCTGGCGACGCTCGACGACCCGGACCGCAGGGCGATGGACTACGTGTTCGCCGTCGGCGGCGCGCTCAGTGTTCCCGTGGGCGACGAGGTACGTTCCGTGGGGCGCGCGGCCGAACTGCCAGCCGGCAGTGCGTTCCCGTACATGGTTTCGCTCGAGTACAAGAAGAACCTCACCCCGGAAACGCTCGCGATCTTCCGCGACTGCCGCCGGTTGGTCGGGTTCAACGCGCACAGCACCGAGATCACCGACGAAGCGCTCGCGATCATCGCCGCCCACACCGGGCTGAAGCACCTCGACCTGCACGTGTGCCCGCGCGTCACAGACGCGGGCCTCGCGCCGTTCAAGAACTGCAAACAGATCGAACACCTGAACCTCGCGCAAGCTCGACAAGTCACGGACGCGGGCCTCGCGCACTTCGCCGATTGCGCGAACCTCACGTTCCTCGACGTGCGCGAAACGAAGGTGACACCGGGCAAGATCGCGGCGTTCGCCAAGGCGCTCCCGAACTGCAAAATCGTACACGACGGCGGCGTGATCGAGCCCAAGCCCGTTCCGAAAGCCGGTGCCGACGACCGCGAGACCGCGAAGTACGTCCTCCAAGTGGGCGGGCGCGTCCGGGCGCGCACCGCGACCGAAACCGTGCCCGTATTCAAACTCGAAGAACTGCCCGCCGGGCCGCTCGCGGTCACGTACCTCGAACTCACCAACAAAGACCTGTCGGACGACGGCTGGCAGCGGATCGCGGGGCTGCGCGCGCTCAAGGAACTCACCATCAACGGCCCGAGCTTCACCGACGCGCGCGCGACGAAATTCGACTGCCCGGAGGTGGAAGAACTGCGCATCACCGGCACGAAGGTGGGCGACCGCGGGCTGGCCGCGCTCGTCGCGGGGAAGAAGCTGCGCCGGGCGAACGTGGGCATCACGCCGGTCGGCGACGACGGCGCGAAGGCGCTCGCCGCGTGCCCGGACCTCATCGACCTGACGTTGACGAAAACCGCCGTCACCGACGCGGGCCTCGCACACCTCGCGGGCGCGAAGAAGCTCATCTGGCTGCACCTGAACGACACCGCGATCACCGACGCCGGCTTGAAGCACCTCGAAGCGCTTCAGGCGCTTCGGCAACTGTCGCTGAAAAACACAACTGTAACGGAGCCGGCGCTGAAGGCGCTCAAGCTGAAACTGCACCCGGACTGTCAGATCGACTGGGACAAGGGCACCGTGAAGCCGTGACGCGTTCCCCGCGCTCAGATGTCGTAGGTCAGCGGTTCGTTGGTCGGTTTCGCGCCCTTCAGCCGCAGTTTGGGCTTCTCGAGCACGACGGTCGTGTCCGGTGGCACGCTTTCGGTGAGCCACACGTTCGAGCCGATTACGCTGCGCTCGCCCACCACCGTTTGGCCGCCGAGGATCGTCGCGTTCGCGTACACCACCACACCGTCCCGCAGCGTCGGGTGCCGCTTGTACGAACCGTGCAGCAGCCCGCCGTCGCCGTCTTTGGTGAAGCTCAGCGCGCCCAGCGTCACGCCCTGATACAGCTTCACGCCCTCGCCGATCTCGCACGTCTCGCCGATCACCACACCGGTACCGTGGTCGATGAAGAACCCCGGCCCGATCCGCGCACCGGGGTGAATGTCGATGCCGGTCTTCGCGTGCGCCAGTTCGGTCATCATGCGCGGGATGAACGGCACACCTAACGTGTGCAGTTCGTGGGCGACGCGATACACGGTGATCGCTTCGAGACCGGGGTAGCAGAAGATGATTTCGTGGTGACTGCGCGCCGCCGGGTCGCCACGAAACGCCGCGTCCACGTCGCGCTCGAGCGTGTGCCGCACGTCCGGCAGGCGGCGCAGCAGTTCCAGCGCCTTGGGTTGCGCCATCTGCTCGCAGTCCGCGTGCGGGCTTTCTTCGCACAGCTCGTGCCGGAGACCGCGGGCGATTTGCGTGGTGAGCTTGTCGTGCAGCGCGTCGATCAGGTTGCCGACGTGGTAGCCGACGTTCCCGATGTGCAGGTTCTGGCGCTTTCCGTAACCGGGGTACAGCACCTCGTACAAATCGCTCACGATGTCCGCGACCGCGTCGCGGTTGGGCAGCGGTTCGTGCGCGAGGTGGTTGAGCCGACTGCACTCGGTGTAGGTCTCGATGAGCCGGTCGGTGATCGCGGGGAGCTCTTCCTTCAAGCGAACGTCCGTAGCCATCGGGAACCGCTCCGGTGTGTGCGCGAACCGCCTACAAGATGGTACGGCGGCACGCGCCCCCGCGTCAACGCGACCCGCACTTTGTCGAAAGTGTCACAAGGCGCGCAGCGCAGCGGGCGAACTGCCCGGAACGCGGGCACTCTTCGTGTGCGTTCGGTGAACGAGCGGGCCGGGCGAAAAATCTTCGTGCGCGCGAAATGCCACGATTTCCAACGAATTCGCACGCCGCGCCGCGCCGCGGACGAAAACCGATCGCGATTGGCACAGAGGGTGCATTACCTTCCATCGAGTGAGCCAAACGCCGGATACGGCTGACCGAACCGAGGGGAGAGGCGGTTCGGTTGGCACCCCGGAACAGGCTTTACTCCATACGACCGCTCGGGCACCGGCAGAGGGGAGAGGCTGCCGGTCGCTCGAGCGGTTGTTTTTATTGCGAGTTGTGAGTCGGGCAGATGCCCCTTCGGGGCACCCGCGAACCACGCACGTCAGTTCTTCGCTTTCGGTTCCTTGTCTCCCGTCTCCTGATTCTCCGTCCCTGTCCCCTGTCCCCCGTCCCCTGTCCCCTGTTCTTCGTCTTCTTCCATCTCGTGTTGCAGTTCGCGCATTTCACTTCGCATCGTGAGGAACACGATGTAGCCCGACAGGGCGATGAGCCACTCGACGATGCGCAGCGACAGCCGCGCGACGACGCCGCGCGTTTCGGGCCGGTCGGACATCTTGTACAGCGCCGCGAACGCCGCTTCGCCCACGCCCACGCCGCCCGGCGACACCGGCACCGCTTGCACGATGAACCCGATGGGCGCGACCACCGCGTGTTCGACCGCGGTCGCGAGGTCGCGCTCGGGGTTCTCCGGCGGGAACAGCCGCGACGAGCAGTGGAACGCCGACACCAGCGCCACGTGCGACACCGCCGACAGCACCAGCGCGATTCCCACCACTCGCAGCCGCTGCCGGTACGCGATGCCCGCGTACCACATCTCGGCGAGCGACCCGCCCACCTTGCCGAGCGACTTCAGCCGCCCGGCGAACCGGTCGATGCGGCTCTGCGGCAGCAGGCCGAGCAGCAGGAACACGAGTACGCTTCCGCCGGCTATAGCGGCCATCACTTTTACCAGCCACCGCAGGCCGGCGTTCGATTCGAGGCGCGCGTCGCCCGCGGCCCACGCGACCGAACCCACCACCGCGACGAACAGGATCAGCCCGAACAGCCCGAACGCGCGGTCGATGATGACCGACGCCACCGCCCGCGACTTGCGCTCGGGGTGGGCGTGCGCGATGAAGTACGCTTTGAGCAGGTCGCCGCCGACCGACCCGGGGAAGAACGTGTTGTAGAAGATGCCCACGAGACTGAGCCGGTAGGCGTCGCGCACACCAAAGGGAAGGTCGAGTGCGCGAACGAGCAGGTACCAGCGGTAGATTTGGAGGCTCGCGGCGAAGGTCATGAGCGCGGCGGCGGCGAGGAGCCACTCGAACGCGATCGGCCCGCCGAGGAGCTGTTCGAGGCCGGGCGAGGTGATGACGGTCTCGGTGCCGTCCGCCTCTTTGCGAGCGGTGGTCTGTACGCCCCAGTATTTGGAGATGACGTAGGCGAGCAGTCCGAAGCCGACGCCGTATTTGAGGAACGGAACGAGCCACTTCGCGGCGTGGTGCTTCACGAGCGCCTCCTGCGCGTGGAACCGGGAACCGAATTGTGAGATTGTGCGGTACGCGGCCGTGCGCGTCTAGCTCAAGCCCGAAGCCCCCAACCCGCCCCAGCGACTGCGCCTTGAAAACAAGCGAAACCGATCACTTTCTAGCGCGAATCCGAGTTCGGCCTGTTGAAACGCCGGTACCGCGATGCGGCGCGCGGCCGTCGCGGTGAACGCGGATTCGAGTTCTCGGACTGCTCTGGGGCACCGAGTCGCAGACGCGAGGCGGTGCAAACGCCGCTCACTGGCGCTCGCACCGAGTTCGCGCACGCGCACGAAAACCCCTTCGGCCAACGCGCCTTCGCGCCGCCGGATAAATAGTATACGCGCGTTTAAAATGGGTCAATGGGAGAAGTGTCGGCTCGCCCACCCACAAGCGACACGGGGAACCCACGCGGGTGCTTCGCGTCGAGAGACAGACGCGCGAAGAATTCGTGATTCTCGCGGAATTGGTCGCAACTGGTCTAGTGTCGGGGCGAACGTGTGGGTAGCATCGCGGTGGAGGTTGGAAGCACACACTTCACGACGCAACAGGGTGTACCCATGCTCCGCCGCACCCTATCTCGGTTCGCCAAGCTGCTCGGCAAGACGGCTTGCCCCCCCCCATTCGTAGCAGCATGCGAACGTCCGCGCGTCGCGGGTTCCGCCCCGCGCTCGAAGCGCTGGAAGTGCGCGAGGTGCCGGCCGCGTTCACATGGACCGGTGCGGTCAGTAGCGACGCGCTGAACCCGGCGAACTGGTCGTCGTTTGAGGAGCCGGGCGGGTTGCCGGGCGAAGACGATCACCTGTACTTCGGCGGTCCGAGTGTGATCGTCATCCCGCTCGGCGGGCCGCCGTCGCCGCCCTCGCCGGGCGGCACGTCGGTGAACTGCGACAACTTGCAATCGCTGGGCAGCGGGTTCGCGGGCGTCCACATCAGTGCGGCCTACACCGGCACCGTGACCATGGGCGAAGCGCTCACGTTCGGCGTCTTCAATCTGGCGAACGGCGCGATCTCGCAGAGCGCAAACGCATACGGCCTGACCGTAACCGGCGCGTTCAACTGGACCGACGGTGTGCTGAACAGCACGCCGAGCGCCGCAGTGGTCTACCTGAACGGTGGCGGCACTATCACACTTCCGGGCGGCAACAACACGCTCACCACCGGCAGTACACTCACCTTCGGCAGCAGCGGCGGCGAGAAACTCACCACGATCAGCGGCGGCGGGAACCTCCTTCTGAACGGCACGGGTGACGGCATCTTCGTGAACGCGGACGCGAAGGTGAACAACGTCGTTCAAATCGGTTCACCTAACGCCGTGAAGGGCGTGAACAACGCACTGCGCACCCTGACGGTGGACACGGGGGCACTTTGGGGGTATACGGGTCAAGGAACTGCTACCCTCGAACTGCAAGTCGGGAACACGGGTGGGCAGTTCGAGCTTCAGGGCCAAGTGAACCTCGCCATCAAGGACTTCTTCAACTCGACGAACGTGTCCGGCTACCTCCAAACGGTTGCTGCGCCCACTGCGACTCTGGTGATTCAGAACGGCTCTGTTCTCGATGTCAGCATGACGAAAGGTGCTGACGTACGCCACGGGAAGGTGATTCTTGTCGGAAACACCGCTGTGGCTCAGCAAGTCGCGACGATCAAGGGCAAATTCGAGTTCCGTGGCGGTTTGATCGGGTTCCATCAAACGCCGACAGAAGTCGGTGGCACGCTGGTCTGGGGTCAGTTCCGCGTGGAAGGCGATGCACTCTGGGCCGGTGGCATCTACAATCCGGGGTTGGACTGTCGTCAACCCGGCCAGAATCAGTTTTCCGCGAACAAGTGGGTGGTGACTGGGACGCTGCTGATCGACACGAGCAACGCCGATAAGCCCACTATCATTCCGGTGCCGCAGTTCCTGCCGCAAGGCCAAGAGGTCGCCGGGCAGTGGACGATCATTGAGGCAAACAAAATCACATCTGTGGCAAACAACCCGCAGTTCCCGCAGTTCCCACAAGGCTGGTTTCTACAGCCCACGACTCTGAACGATGGCACGGTGAAAGCCTTAGACCTGAAAAAGTAAGGCACTGGACAATCTCACACACACAGGAGACTTGTTCATGCGCCGTATCTGCGCTTTGCTTCTTGCGTCGCTCGTGCTTTGTTCGCCAAGCGGTGCGCGCCAGAAGCCACCGGTTCCACAACAGCAACCGACACCCGTTCCTGCTGACTGGTATCCGGGGCGGTTCTGTGGGACTGTCGTCGGTGTCGGCCCGAACGGGTTCGTCATCAAACCGACCGGGTGGTTGAAGATGCTGGTTCTCGATCACAAGCCGGACGGCACGCCGCGCGAGCGCTTCTACCTTCAAGACAACAGCAAACCGCCGCGCGAGTTCAAATTCTGTGCCGCTCCTCGAGTTGTTCAATGCGGCGACCACGATGTGACAGCCGTTCAGGCCGGTGACTTCGTTTCAATCACCTGTCACCTGTTCAAAGGTGCTGAATTCTGCAACTCCGTTCAGATTCAGCGCCGCTGGGGCGGGACCGTTCCGATGGCGGCAGGCGACGATACACTCGAAGCAAAGAACCGCTCCTCGACGCGCTGGAACAACGAACAGCGAAACGAGGAGCGCGCGTACGCGCTTGCGGGCCGCGTCTTGCGGAACCTCGGGCGCTAATGCCGCGCGGTAAGCGTCCGCGCTTCCCGCGCGGCGCGCCGCCTTCGTCACTCGTTGCCGGGGGCGGTCATCTTTTCGGGGCGCACGATCTGGTCGAACTTCTCCGCCGTGAGCACCCCGCTGCCGTCCTTGAGCGGCGGGGCCAGCTTCACCGCCTCTTCGCGCAGCGTCGTGCCGTTGTGGTGCGCGGTCTTGGCGATCTTCGCTGCCGCGTCGTAGCCGATGTGCTTGTTCAGCGCCGTTACCAGCATCAGCGATTCCTTCAGAATCTTCGCAATCGCCGGGCGGTTCGCGTCGATCCCCTTGCGCACCTTCCCGCCCGCCTTCGGCCGAATCTTCGATTGGTCCACTTCCACCATTCCGCTATCGGCCCCCACGCCGTACTCCAGCGCCTCGTAGTCCGTTTCGGGCACGTCCGCGGCGCAGTGTTCGCGGAAGCTGCGGCACGCGTCGGTGAGCAGCCGCACCGAGTGGAGGAAGTTGTGGATCAGCACCGGCTTGAACACGTTCAGCTCGAAGTTGCCCTGACTCGCCGCGATGCCCACCGCCACGTCGTTCGCCAGCACCTGCACGCACACCATCGTGAGCGCTTCGGACTGCGTCGGGTTCACCTTGCCGGGCATGATGCTGGAACCGGGTTCGTTCTCCGGGATGCTCAGTTCGCCGAGGCCGCACCGCGGACCGCTCGCCAGCCAGCGAATGTCGTTGGCGATCTTCATCAGGCCCGTTGCCAGCGCCTTCAGCGCGCCGCTTGCGAACGCGAGCGGTTCGTGGCCCGCGAGCGCTTGGAACTTGTTCGGCGCGGTGACGAACGGCAACCCGGTGAGGTCCGCGATCTGTTTCGCCACCTTCACCGCGAACTCCGGGTGCGCGTTCAGCCCGGTGCCCACCGCGGTGCCGCCGAGTGCCAATTCGTAGAGCATCGGGAGCGCGGCCTTCACCGCTGCGATGCCGTAATCGAGCTGCGCGACGTACCCGCCGAACTCTTGGCCGAGCGTGAGCGGCACCGCGTCCATGAGGTGCGTGCGCCCGATCTTCACGATGTCCGCGAACTCGGCCGACTTCGCCGCGAACACGTCGCGCAGCGCGGTCACGCTGGGAACGAGCCGGTGAACCAGTTCCTCCGCGGCGGCGATGTGCATCGCGGTGGGGAACGTGTCGTTCGACGACTGCGACATGTTGACATCGTCGTTCGGGTGAACGGGCTTCTTGCTGCCCATCGCCCCGCCCGCGAGTTCGATGGCGCGGTTGGAGATCACCTCGTTCACGTTCATGTTGGTCTGCGTGCCGCTGCCGGTCTGCCAGACGCGCAGCGGGAAGTGGTCGTCGAGCGCGCCGGAAATGACCTCGTCGGCCGCCTTACAGATGAGGTCGCACTTCTCTTGCGGCATGAGGCCGAGGCCGGTGTTGGTGAGCGCCGCGGCCTTCTTGAGTACGCCGAACGCGCGGATGACCGGTCGCGGCATGGTGTCCGCGCCGATGGCGAAGTGCGTGAGCGAGCGGGCGGTTTGCGCGCCGTAGTAGCGGTCGGCGGGGACGCGAATCGGCCCCATGCTGTCGGTTTCGGTGCGGTACTGCTGCGACATCGCGGCGCGCTCCGGAGCGTGTGGGAGGGTGTGCGCCGCTATTGTAGAACCGCGGGAAGTGAGGCTGTGCCTTCAGGCTACCGGTGTCTCGCGAATGGCGCACAGGGCTTCCGCCCTGTGCTTTGTAAGGCGACCCTGCGAGCAGGGTGCAAAGACATCTGTTGTCTTCCGCCCCGGAGGGGCCGGCTAGCGTAGCACAGGGCTTCCGCCCTGTGCGCCCTACGCGGCCCGGCGCGCTTCCGATTTCTCTTCCGCGCGCGGGGCGGGTTTGCGCGTGCGCTCTTTACGGAGCGCGTCCAAGTACGGGTAGAAGTCCACTTGGATCGTGTGCCGGCGCGACGCGGTGTAGCGGCGGCGCACCTTCTCGCGGTCAGCCTCAATCGCCTTTAGCATCTCGGCGCGCGGCGGAAGGCCGCACTTGTTCTCAATCAGGTCCGCGACCCACTTCGACTGCTCTTCGGCTAGCGGCATGATCGCGCCCCACGGTTGCACGAGGCCGATGAAGTACAGCCCCGCGCGCTCCGGGTGAACCACCAACTTGTACAGCCGCACTTCGTTGTCCTTCGCCTCGAACACTTCGGGCGCAAGGAACGGCGTGCGGATGTCGTAGCCGGTCGCGTACACGATCACGTCCACCGGTTCGCGCGACCCGTCCTCGAACACGACTTCGCGGCCCGCGAGTTCGCGCACGTTCGGCTTCACGCACACGCGCCCGTGCCCGATTAGGTTCAGTAGGTCGGACGAAATCGTCGGGTGCTCTTCGAGAATGCGGTGCCGCGGTTCGGGCAGGTGGAACCGCTTCTGTTTGCCGCGGGCCAGCCGCAGCGCGACGCCGAAAATGAACTGCTGGACGCGGAGCGGCAGGTGCCGCCACATCCACGGCGACACGAGCCGGTCTAGCGGGCGACCGAACAGGTATTTGGGGATCAGGTGAACGCCGCTGCGCACCGCGAGGAACGCGCGCTCCGCGACGCGCGACACTTCGCACGCGATGTCGCAGCCAGAGTTGCCGATACCCACGACCAGCACGCGCTTCCCCGCGAACGCTTCCGGCACGCGGTAGCGGCTGGCGTGCAGCGTTTCGCCATCGAAGGTGCCGGGGAACGTCGGCACGCGCGGGTGCCAGTGGTGCCCGTTCGCTACCAGCACGGCGGAGTAGCGCGCAGAGCTTTCCGCGCCGTCGCGCTCCGTCGTCACGCGAAAGGTGCCGTCCGGCAGCGGTTCCACGCTGCGAACGCTGGTGCGGAACGTGATGCGGTCGCCGAACCCGAAGTGGGCAACGTAGCTGTCGAAGTACGCGGCGATCTGCGAGTGGTGCGGGAAGTCCGGGTAGTCGCGCGGCATCGGGAAGTCCGCGAACTGCATCTGCGTGCGCGACGTGTTGATGTGCAGCGACCGGTACGCGACCGATTGCCCGTTGTCGTTCTCGTACCGCCACAGGCCGCCCACTTGCGAGCCGCGCTCGAAGCAGTCGAACGCGATCCCGCGCTCGTGCAGTGTTTTCGCCGCGACGAGGCCCGACGATCCGGCACCGATGACGCAAACGTTCTGCATGTGCGCGCGCCTACTGTGAGTGAGCCGCACACAGATACCGGAATCGCGGTCCGCGTGGCAAGCCCGGCCCGCTGCGGTCACTTCGAGCCGTCACGGAAGCGCGGAAACGCGGCCGTTTCCGTTCCCTCATATCCCGAGTTGTCTATCGCACGCCCGTGCGGGATTCGGTACACTGCGTTACCCGCCGTTCCATCCCGCCGCGAGCGCTGCCGATCATGCTCACGCTGCACACCGGTTCCGGCTCCCGCGACTGTGCCGGGCAGTCGCGCCGCGACTTCCTCCGCGCCGGCACGCTCGCGCTCGGCGGGCTGTCGCTGCCGTGGCTGCTCGAAGCCAAAGCGCGCGCCGCGGCCGTCGGCCCCGCGTACGTGAAAGACGCGGCGGTGGTGGTCGTGTTCCTCGGCGGCGGTGCGAGCCACATCGAGACGTTCAACCCGAACATGGACGGCCCGGAACAGTCGCGCTCCGTGACGGGGGCCGTGCAGACGGCGCTAACTGGCGTCAGCTTCGGCGGCACCTTCCCGGAGTTGGGGAAACTCGCGAAGCACGCGGTGATTGTGCGCTCGTTCCAGCACCCCATCGGTAACCACGAACAGGCGATCAGCCACGTGCTCACCGGCGGCACCGACGCGAGCGGGCAGGCGAAAGACGGGCACAGCGTCGGCGCGCTGTTCGCCAAAGTGCGCGGCGCGAACCATCCCAAAACCGGGCTGCCCACCTACGCGCTGCTCTCGGACCCGCACAAAGACCCGCAGTACAACCGCGAGATGAACCGTGTCGCGGTCGGCTCGCGCGGCGGCACGTTCGGCGCGACGTGCGACCCGTTCGTGCCGAACGGGAAGGGGCCCGCGCTGCGCAACATGCAGCTCGCGGTGCCGCCGGAGCGGTTCGCGGACCGCATGGCGCTGCTCCGCGGCCTCGACGACGCCAAGGCGCACCTCGAAGACGGCACGATGACCGCGTTCGAGCAACAGGCCGCGGACCTGCTCGCCCGCGGCGCGGGCCAAGCGTTCGACCTGTCGAAAGAACCCAAATCGATGCGCGAGAAATACGACACGCGCTCGTTCAAGACCGGGAAGAAGACGTTCGAACCGTGCGCCCTCGGCGACCAACTGCTGCTCGCGCGCCGGTTGGTGGAATCGGGCGTCGGCTTCGTGACGGTGCAGAGCGCCGGCTGGGACATGCACGCGGACGGCAACAACCCCGGTGTCGAGAAGGGCATGGAGATGCTCGGCCGCCCGCTCGACAAAGCGCTGTCGGCGTTCCTCGCGGACCTGCACGACCGCGGGCTGTTGGAGAAGACGCTCGTGGTGCTCACGGGCGACTTCGGGCGCACGCCGAAGATCAACAAGAACGGCGGGCGCGACCACTGGCCCGGCCTCTGCACGCTGGCACTGTTCGGCGGCAGCCTGAAGTGCGGGCAGGTGATCGGCAAATCCGCGCGCGACAACGGTTCGCCCGCGAGCAACCCGATCGGCCCGTCGCACCTGATGGGCACCGTGATGCACCACCTGTTCGATTCGAGCGCGATCCGCACCGCGACCGAAGTGCCCGCGGCGGTGGCGAACCTCGTGGCGACCGAACCCATCCCCGGCGCGCACTGAGGGCAGAGCGCATGACGGAAGAAGAATGGCTACAGGATACTGACCCGGATGGTTGGCTCGATCCGGAAATTGCCCTCGCGTTCGGCACGCGCAAGTTACGCCTCGCGTGCGTCGCGTGCTGCCGGCGCGTGTCACATCTGCTGACCGCAGAGTGTTCTACCGCAATGCAGGTTGCTGAAGCATTTGCCGATGCTCGCGCAAGTGAGGAACAGCTTCGGACTGCTAGGAAGGCTGCTTCCGATAGCGCCTCTGGGCTTGAGGCCAACCAGTACGATGCGTGTGTCGCCGTCGGGTATCTTGCAGCGGGTGACATCCACTCGAACGCGCACGTTATTTGCAATTCACTCGCGCGAGCCGTGTGGGTGAAGGGACCGGAAAGGAAGGCCGAGCGTGTCGCGCATATGAATGCGCTGCGCGAAATCTTCGGGAACCCGTTCCGCCCGGTTCACTTCGATCCCGCGTGGCGCACCGATACGGCGCTCGCCATCGCGCGGCAGATGTACGAGTCGCGCGAGTTCGGTGCCGCGCCGATTCTCGCCGACGCGCTCCAAGACGCCGGGTGCGAAGACGCCGACCTGCTGAACCACCTGCGCGACCCGCACGCGGCGCACGTTCGCGGCTGCTGGGCACTCGATCTGGTGCTGGGCAAAGCGTAACGGCGTTGCGCGGCCGGGGTTGAAGCCCCGGCCTTTGCAAGGTGGTCCCGTTGGGACCACAAATCACATTCGCGTTTGTCTTCTGGACGCCAACGGCGTCACCTTGCGTAGGCCGGGGTTTCAACCCCGGCCGCGCGAACCCCGGCCGCGCAACCGCGAATTATCCCCCAACCCGCGCACCTTCCTTCATTCCGCTCCGCCGCGCGCGCCGATACACTTCTGTTGGTTCCCACAGTTGGGCCGCAGGGCGAACGCATGTCCCGCATGATGCAGCAGTACCACGACGCGAAGGCCGCTCACCCCGGTATGCTCGTGCTGTTCCGCAACGGCGACTTCTACGAACTCTTCGAAGACGACGCGGAACTCGGCTCCAAAGTGCTCGGCATCACGCTCACCAAGCGCGACGGCTCCATCCCGATGGCCGGCGTGCCGGTCCACAAGCTCGAACACTATCTCGCGGCCCTGCTGCGTGCCGGCCACCGCGTGGCGGTCTGCGAGCAGATGGAAGAACCGGACCCGAAGAAGAAGATCATTCACCGCGAAGTGAACCGCATCGTCACGCCCGGTACCGTCATCGACGACGGGCTATTAGACGCGCGCGCGCCGAACAACCTCGTGGCGGTGTCGTGCCTGAAGCCCGGCACGTTCGGCCTCGCGTGGGTCGATCCGAGCACCGGGGCGTTCGCCGCGACCGACGTGCCCGCGCCGCGCCTCGCCGATGAGCTGTCGCGGTTGAGCGCCGCGGAGTGCCTGTACTCGGATTCGCTCGCGGAGGTGGTGGCGAACGCCGCCGGGCCGCACCTGCCGCGCAGTCGTGTGGCGCGCCCGGATTGGACGTTCGACCCCAACACCGCGCTCGCGGCTCTAAAGTCGCACTTCGCGGTCGGCACGCTCACCGGGTTCGGCTTCACCGACGAGCAACCGTGCTTGGTCACGGCCGGCGCGATCGTCATTTACCTGCAAGAGACGTTGAAAGCGAGCCTCGCGCACATCCGCCGACTGCGCCCGCACAAGCCGGACTCGCTGCTCACACTCGATGAAGTCACGCGGCGCTCGCTCGAACTCACCCGCACGCTGCGCGACAACCAGCGCGAGGGTTCGCTCCTCTCGGTGCTCGACCGCACAGTCACGCCGATGGGCGCGCGCCTGCTGCACGACAGCATCCTCGCGCCGCTCACGGATCGAGCCGCGATTGAAGCCCGATTGGACGCGGTCGAAGAGTTGCTGAAGGATCATTCGCTGCGCGGCGCGCTGCGCGAACACCTCGACGACTGCGCCGACATTCAGCGCCTCACCACGCGCGTTTCGACGGCGAAGGCCGGGCCGCGCGATCTCGCGGCCATCGCGCGCACACTGCGCAAGCTCCCGGCGGTGAAAGCGAAGCTCAGCGGCCGGCGCTCGCAACTGCTTCAAGACTTGGAAAAGCGCCTCGAACTGTGCCCGGACGTGCGCGAATCGCTCGACAAGGCGATTGTGGACGACCCGCCGCACTTGGCGAAAGACGGCGGCGTCATCAAGCCCGGGTTCAGCCCCGAACTCGACGAACTGCGCGGCCTCGCGGCCGACGGCAAAACGTGGATCGCCCGCTATCAGGCGCAAGAAATCACGCGCACCGGGATCGCGAGCCTGAAGGTCGGCTTCAACGATATCGACGGCTACTACCTCGAAATCACCAACGCGAACGAGACGCGGACGCCCCCGGAATACAAGCACCAGAAGACGCTCAAGAACGCAAAGCGGTACTACACACCGGCGCTCCGCGAGTACGAGGAGAAGGTGCTTTCGGCCGAGGACAAATCGAAAGCGCTCGAACTGCAACTGTTCCTCGCACTGCGCGACCAAGTGGCCGCGCAAACGCCGCGGTTGCTGAACACCGCGGACGTGCTCGCGGCGCTCGACCTGCTCGCGGCGCTCGCGGACCTTGCGGCGGCGCGCAACTACGTGCGGCCCATCCTCAGCGACGAACCGATTCTCGACATCCGCGACGGTCGCCACCCGGTGCTCGATCAGATTCTGCCCCCGGGCACGTTCGTACCGAACGACGCGCACTTCGGCGGCGAACACGGCACGTTCTGGCTCGTCACCGGGCCGAACATGGCCGGGAAATCCACCTTCCTGCGCCAAGTCGCGCTGGTCACGCTGATGGCGCACGTCGGCAGTTTCGTGCCCGCGAAGGCCGCGACGGTGGGCCTGACGGATCGCATCTTCACGCGCGTCGGCGCGAGCGACGAACTGAGCCGCGGCCAATCCACCTTCATGGTGGAGATGACCGAGGCCGCGAACATCCTGAACAACGCGACGCCGCGCAGCTTGGTGATCCTCGACGAGATCGGCCGCGGCACGGCGACTTACGACGGGGTCTCCTTGGCGTGGGCGATGACCGAGCACCTGCACACCGCGATCGGGTGCCGCGCGCTGTTCGCCACGCACTACCACGAACTCGCGCAGCTCGCGGACGCGCTGCCGCGGTTGCGCAACTACAACGTGCTGGTGCGCGAACTCGATACGGAGATCGTGTTCCTGCACAAGATCGCGCCCGGCAGCGCGGAGCGCAGTTACGGCATTCACGTCGCGCGGCTCGCCGGCGTGCCGGAACCGGTTCTCGCCCGCGCCGCGGCCGTGTTAGAATCGTTGGAGCGGCAGCACGAACTGCCGGTTGCTCCCTCTCCTTCGCACGCGCCCGACGCGCCGAAGGGCAAGGTGGTACTGCCGCCGGAAGCGCCGCGCCGGAAGCCGAAACTGAAGCCGCAGATCAGCGGCCCTTCGCTGTTCGGCGACGGCGACGAAGCCCCGTTCTAGTTCGCGGAGTGAACCCGCCGTGCAAACGCTGTGGTCGCCGCGCGGCGGCGCGTACGGTCTCACCTTCTCGCCGGACGGCGACCTGCTCGCCGGTCTCACGCACGACACCGTGTACTGCTGGACGCGGAGCCGCAACTGGGACAAGAGCGGGCTGAAGTGGGCCGCGGGGCACCTCACCGCGGTCGCGTTCCACCCGAGCGGGCGCACGCTGGCCTACGCGGCGCTGAACTCGAGCGAACCGCCCGAAGCGCCGCCGGCCCCGGACACGCCGCCCGTGCCGCGCCGCGCGTCGCCG
>JALHNS010000109.1:1232-18478 GCA_022843445.1 Gemmata sp. | reverse complement strand
GCAAGCGGCGCAGTCGTTCGGGGTGAACCTGTACCTCGTCGACGGCGGCACCGAGTGGGCGCTCATCGATGTCGGCACCGAGGAGACGCTCGACGACGTAATCGACCTGATTCGCCAGTTGGACTTCCCCCTGTCCAAGTGCAAGATGCTCATCGCCACCCACGCCGACGCAGACCACGTGCAGGGGCTGAGCAAGGCCCGCGAGCGGCTGAAGGCGAAGACCGGCGCGCACGCCCGCGCCGCCAAGGCGCTCGAGGCCGGCGACGCGGTGCAGACCTACGCGAGCATCCCGGCGCAGAACTTCGAGATGGACATGCCCAAGTGCAAGATCGACGTGAAGCTGAAGGAGGGGGACGAGATCAAGGTGGGCAGGCTGACGCTGAGCGTATGGCACACGCCGGGGCACACGCCGGGGCAGCTCAGCTTCAAACTCGGCGACCTGCTGTTCAGCGGCGACAACATCTACAAAGACGGCTGCGTGGGCGCGATCGACGCGCACCACGGCTCGAACCTGCCGGACTTCATCAACTCGCTGGCGCGCATCCGCGACGACGACGCGGCGTTCCTGCTGCCCAGTCACGGCCCGGTGTTCCGCAAGGACGGCGCGATCCTGCAAGCCGCGATCGACCGGCTCACGAAGTACCAGCACATGGCCGACTTCGGCACCTGCACGGTGTCGTGGCCGCTGGAAGACGAGTGGAAGCGCGACATCCTCGCGGGCAAAATGCCGGAATTGTGACGCCGGTTCGCCACAGCTTTCCCAGCTTCCGGGCCGCGCGCAACCGGCCGCGGCGGGCCGCGGTTTCGCCCCGAATTGCGAATCCGGGCGCGCCCCGTGAGCGGAAAAAAACTAGACCGTTGTGCCGCACCGCGAGTGCGGTACACTAACGCCGCACCACATCACACGAGGTTCCACCTATGCGAATGCGTTTCGTATTGGCTCTGGCGCTGCTCGGCGCGACCGTTTCGCTCGCGCGGGCCGATGACAAGCCCCTCGACCGGGCCGAACTCGACAAGCGCGTCGTCGCCGCGGTGTACGAGACCGCGGTCGCCGGCACGAACCTGTTCAACGGGGGCAACCAAGAGGGTTGCTATCGGCTGTACCAAGGCGCGCTCTCGTCGCTCGCCCCGCTGCTGGACCACCGCCCCAAACTGCAAGCGACGGTGAAAGCGGCCCTGACGAAGGCCGCGAGCCAAAAGGCCGTGGAGGGCGCGTTCACCCTGCGCGAGGCGCTGGACGCGATCCAGAACGACATCGCCCCCGGCAAGAAGAGCCTGTGGGACCGGCTCGGCGGTGAGAAGGCCGTGCGCGCCGTCGTTCACGACTTCGTCCTCGCCGCGGCCGAAGACAAGAAGGTGAATTTCTTCCGCGACGGCAAGTACAAGCTCGACGGGAAAGGCGTGGAGAAGCTCGAACAGTTGCTCGTCGAACTGGTGAGCGCCGTCAGCGGCGGGCCGTTCAAGTACACCGGCCGTGACATGAAGACCTCGCACAAGGGTATGGGCATCACCGACGCGGAGTTCGACGCCCTCGCCGGCCACCTCGTTGCCACCCTCAAGAAGTTCAAGGTGCCGCAAGCCGAGATGGACGAACTGGTGAAGATCGTGGCCGGCACCCGCGGCGACATCGTCGAGAAGGCCCCGCCGACCGCGAAGAAGCCGCTCTGGGATCGGCTCGGTGGCGAAAAGGCCGTGGCCGCGGTGGTTCACGACTTCGTGGTCGCGGCTGCCGGCGACCCGAAGGTGAACTTCCTGCGCGACGGCAAGTTCAAACTGGACGCCAAGGGCGTTGAAGACCTCGAAAAGAAACTGGTCGAGCTGGTCAGCGCCGTGAGCGGCGGGCCGCTGAAGTACAGCGGCAAGAGCATGAAGGAGTCGCACAAGGGTATGGGCATCACCGACGCGGAGTTCGGCGCGCTGGCCGGGCACCTCGTGGCGACACTGAAGAAGTACAAGGTGCCGCAAGCCGAAATCGACGAGCTGGTGGGCCTCGTGGCGAGCACCAAGCCTGACATCGTCGAGAAAAAGTGAGTTTCGAACGTGCCGGTTTTCGGGGCGCTGGGTGTGGTTTGCCACATTCCGCGCCCCGAGCCTTGTCGCTAGAAGTGACGCAAATTCAATTCCAGTAAGCACCTCCGTACTACTTGTTTGCTTCACGAAATCGTCTCGATTTTCATGCGCAAACGTCATTAACTCTTCGCGGGACTGTGTAGGCCACCTTCGCGTTTAGGAAATAGGATTTGCAACCTGCCATCGCTGCACTCGGGCGCTCGCCGGGTGCAGTCGTTTTTCCAACCACGGAGTTCCTGATGAACGTTCGCCAGAGGCGCGGGTTCACGCTGATCGAGTTGCTGGTGGTGATTGCGATCATCGCCATCCTGATCGGGCTGTTGCTGCCCGCAGTGCAGAAGGTGCGCGAAGCCGCCGCCCGCATGACGTGCAGCAACAACCTGAAGCAGATGGGCTTGGCCTGTCACAGCTTCGAGAGCGCCAACGGGGCTCTGCCGAGCATCGGCCAGTGCGACAGCACCGGGAGCGGCAGCACCACCTACGCGGTTCACTCGACGGCGACGCTGATCCTGCCGTACATCGAGCAAGACAACGTGTACCGGCTGTTCAACGTGACCGCGACGCTGGCCGAAACCGGCTACACCGGCATGCACCCGCGGTCGCTGGGCTACGCCTACGACGACATCCGGTGGCCCAACGGCCAACTGGCAGCCCGCAGCAAGATCAAGACGTTCATCTGCCCGAGCGCGCCGATCGCCAACGACGCCCGCGACCCGGTTACGCAACTGGGCGGCTTCGACTACATGTTCCCGACGCAGACCGACATCGACGACGTGACCGGCGTGCGCAACAACGTGGCCCCGACCGGCGGTAAGCACTCCGGCGCGCTCACGTGCGACGGCCGCACGCTCGTCGGCATCACCGACGGCACCAGCAACACGTTCCTGTGCATGGAAGACGCCAGCCGCGCGCACCCGAGCGTGGGCACCTTCGGTTCGTCGTCCAGCCGCCCGTCGCCGACTGGGAGCAACAACGCGTTCCCGGTGAACGGGCTGAGCGGGGCTGGTGTAGTGTTCAGCGGCGGTCGCCGCGTGTACGCGTGGGCCGACCCGGACGCGGTTGCCAACGGTGTGAGTGGTCCGAGCAACTCGAGCGGCTCGCAAGTGGCCCGCATCAACCAGAACGCCAACCCCATCGGCGGGCCGTCCACCTGCCCGTGGACCGTGAACAACTGCGGCCCGAACGACGAACCGTTCTCCTTCCACAGCGGCGGCATCAACGTGGTGATGGGCGACGGCAGCGTGCGGTTCGTGCGCGACAGCATCGACTTCCGCACCCTGAAGTACACCGTCGGCGCGACCGACGGCGTGATCGTGACCCTCGACTGATACCGAAACCGTTCCGCGCACGGGCCGGGGGCTTGTCTCCCGGCCCGCTTTCGTTCGAGCACCACACGGAGCCACACATGCGCCTCGCGGCCCTGATCCTGTTCCTCGCCTCCGCCCTCCTTGCCGGTTGCTCCAGCGCCCCGCCCCAGCGCCCAGAACCGTCCGACATTTCGGGCACCGTCAAGTTGCCCGGCGGCAAATCCCCGAAGGGCTTGACGGTCACCCTGCGCCCCACCGAGAACGCTCAACCCGGCGGCGGCAAGTGTGCAGACAACGGGGCGTTCACCGTCAAAGTGGCGCCCGGCAAATATCTCGTTTACTTCGATCAAGAAGCGAACGCTGGCGTGCCCGCGTACAAGGACGTGCCCCAGTCGTACAAATCGCCGAAGGATGAGAACGCCATCACCGTGAGCGCCGGCGCGCCGCTAATCATTGAAGTGAAGTGACCTGCCGGCCCGCGTCACTTCTTCGGGTGCGCGGGCAAAGTAAACTCGTTCTTCTCCGGGTGCGCGCCCTCGGCCCCGATGATGATCCGAATCGTCGGGGCCTTGTCGTTGTCGATGAGCAACTTGAACTTCAGGCTCTTCGCGGCGGCCGGCACTTTGAAGTCCACCTGATCGACCGCGCCGTAGGTCTTGAACACGAAGTCGAAGCCCTTTCCGTCGGCGTGGACGGTGAACGCGTCGGACGTTTTCCCGTTGCCCTTCTCCAGTTTGTTCCCTTCCACGGTCATCTTCGCCTCGGTGCGCACCGACCCGGTGAACACCATGATCTTGTCCTTCTTCCCGACGCTGTTCTCGGTGCTGGTGCGCAGGTGCCACGCGCCGCCCTCGTGCCAGATGCGGAACGCGCCCACGCCGCCACCGGGGTCGCCTTTCTTGGGGAACCCGACCGGGTCGATGGGGTCCGCGGCGCGGGCGGTCGCGACCGACGCACCCACGAACAGAGCGAGCGCGAGAAACCGGAGCGCCATGGTCGAACCCTCTGGTGGTGCGCACAGTGTACCGCGGCGCGGGCCGCGCGCCCACGGTACGAACGCGGCGCGCCCCGCACCTGTTACGCGCGGCGCGATGCGCTTCCGCGACCGCGGTGGGACGGGCGCGCAATGCGGTTCCGCGCAGAACCCGCGCGGCGGCGCGCGTTCGGGGCGGTATAATCGGCGCGCGGCGCGACGGCCCCTCGTTCGCGCCACTTACCACGAACGGCTATCCACTCCCATGCGTATCGGCATCCTCACCGTTTCCGACCGCGCCAGCCGCGGCGTGTACGAAGACCTGAGCGGCCCCGCGATCCGCGCGTGCCTGAGTGAAATGCTCGCGTGCGAATGGAAGCCGCACTACTTGGTGATCCCCGACGAGCAGGACCAGATCGAAGCCACGCTGAAGGCGATGTGCGACGACGAGGGCTGTTGCCTCGTGGTCACGACCGGCGGCACCGGCCCCGCACGGCGCGACGTGACGCCCGAAGCGACCGAAGCCGTGTGCCAGAAACTGCTGCCCGGGTTCGGCGAACTCATGCGCGCCGTTTCGCTGAAGAGCGTGCCCACGGCGATCCTGTCGCGCCAAACGGCCGGGATTCGCGGCAACTCGCTGATCGTGAACCTGCCCGGCAAGCCCGCGGCGATCCGCGAGTGCCTGCTGGCGGTGATGCCCGCGATCCCGTACTGCATCGACCTGATCGGCGGCCCGCGGCTCGAAACCAACGAAGCCGTGGTGAAAGCGTTTCGACCCGCGAAGTAGTGGAAAGTGGGCCGGGAGCAGTCCGGAGCGGTTCGCGCCTGTCCCCTACCCCTGACTCCTGTCCCCTTTGCCAGAGGTTCCGATGCGGCTGTCACTCGTGCTGGTTCTGTTGCTGCCGTCGCTGGCGAGCGCGCAGACGGAAGAGGCGATTCGTGCACTCGAGCGCAAACTCGAAATCGCGCGCACCGCGAAGTGGGTGCTGGAGCAGGAAGCACCCAAAGGCGGGTTCTACCTCGCGCCGCAACCGCCGAACGTGGACGCCGCGCCGCAACCGATGCTCCGCGCGACCAGCGGCGCGGTGCGGGCGCTGAAGTACCTCGGCCAGCCGCTACTGCCGAAGGAGCGCGAGAAGCACGCGAAGTTCGTGCTGAGTTGCTACGACCCCAAGACCGGCGCGTTCGCGGAACCCGGTGGCAAACCGGACGTGGCAATCACGAGCATCGGCGTGATGGCGGCCGTGGAGTTGGGCATCCCGAAGGAGAAGTTCGCGAAGGCGATGGACTACCTGAAGGAGCACGCGAAGACGTTCGAGGAAGTGCGCATCGCCGCGGCCGCGGTGGAAGCGTGGGGGGTGAAGGACTGCCCGTTCAAGGTGCAAGACTTCGTAACCCTTGCGAACAACGAACTGCTTCAACTGATTAAAGCCGCAAAGGACGACCGCGCCCGCACGGTCGGTTCGTACTCGGCGCTGGTCCTGCGGCTCGGGTTCTCACTGAAGGACTACGGCTTCGAACCGGACGCCGCGACGAAGATTCTCCAAACGGGGCAGCGCGACGACGGCGGTTGGGGCAAACCAAGCGAGAAGGCGTCCGACATCGAAACGACCTACCGCGTCATGCGCGCAATGATGCTGATGAAAGAGAAACCGAAGGACGCGAAGAAGCTCCGCGCGTTCGTTGCGAAGCACCGCAACGAAGACCACGGCTACGCGGTGAAGCCCGGCGACAAGTCGTCGATGAGCGGGGCGTACTACTGCGCGATCGTGCTGCACTGGCTTGACGAAATGGAGAAGTAACCGGCCTCGCGGCCCGCGCGGGAAGTTGCTACGTTCGCGTTCGGAGGTGAACCATGTCTGTCGCCGTCGCGCCCGCCCCCGCGGGCGCAGTCACCCCGCCGCCGAAGGGCGCACTCGCCGCGCCGCGGTTGAAGCGCTGGACCGTCGCGGAGTTCGACACGCTCCTCAAGCTCGACTTGGTGCAACCGCGCCGGCACCAACTGATCCGCGGGGAGATCGTCGATATGGGCGAACAGGGTTCGCAGCACTACTCGGCGGTGCGCATTGTGGCGGCGGTTCTCGGCGCGGCGTTCGGCCCCGGGTTCGACGCGCGCCCGGCCGGGCCAATCGAATTGGCCGACAGTAAACCTGAACCGGACGTCGCCATCGTCCCCGGTTCTGTGCGCGACTACCTGACCGCGCACCCGAAAACGGCCCTTCTCGCGGTGGAAGTGTCGTACTCTACGCTTCACTACGACCTGACGACGAAGGCGGAGTTGTACGCGACCGCGGGCATCCCGGAGTATTGGGTGCTGGACCTCGAAGCGCGCGTGTTGCACGTGTTCCGCGACCCGCAACCGAACGCCGCGCTCGGCGTCACCACCTACCGCAACAAGACCGAACACGCCGCGACCGAAACCGTCACACCGCTCGGCGCGAGCGCCGTGAAGGTCAGCGATTTGCTACCGTGAACGTTCGGGGGCGAAGAAATGTCTGTTGCCGTGTTGCCGTCGTTGGGCACCGATACGCCGCCGCCGCGCGCGCACCGCTACACGCGCGAGCAGTACGCGCGGCTCGGCGCAGCGGGGTTCTTCACCGAGAAGCGGTTCGAGCTGATTCGCGGGGAGATCATCGACATGGGGAAGGAAGGCCCGCGCCACTTCGCCGCGTTCGTCCTCGCGCTGAAGGTGATCGAAGCCGCGTTCGGGCCGGGGTACGTCGCGCGCCCGGCGGGGCCTATCGCGCTGGACGACAGCGAACCGCAACCGGACGTGTCGATCGTGCGCGGCACGCCCCGTGATTTCACTTCCGCGCACCCGGCAACCGTCTTGTTCGCGCTCGAAATCGCTGAGACTTCGCTCACCTACGACCTGACGACGAAGGCGGAGTTGTACGCGACCGCGGGCATCCCGGAATACTGGGTGCTGGACCTCGAAGGGCGCGTGCTGCACGTGTTCCGCGACCCGCAACCGAACGCCGCGCTCGGCGTCACCACCTACCACTCGAAGACCACGCACGCCGCGACCGAAACCGTCACACCGCTCGGTGCGAGCGCGGTGAAGATCGGCGACTTGTTGCCGTGATTTCAGGGTAGCAGGCACGCTCCGCGTGCCGTTGCTAAGCAGCCGAAGTTGCCACACGAAGTGAGTGTTGCTCGTGCGGCCCGAACACACGGCACGCGGAGCGTGCCTGCTACCCTGAAGAACACTCCGGGCCTTCCAGTTCGTTCAGCGCCGCGCCGAACGGTTCCGGGGCGTCGATCACCAGTTCCTCGCCCTTCAGCTCAATGCCGAAGCGGTACCACGTGCCGTGCCACACCCAGAACACCTCGTCGCTCACCGGGTAGGCGTGCTCGCGGTGGTTCTCCTGAGCGAACATCTTCAGCACGTGGACGCGGCCCAGCGCCGGGAACGACACCGGCCACACGGCCAGTTCCTCGCGGCTCGGAATCGCCACCCAGAACCCGGCGGGCGACTCCGGCATCAGTTCTTCCACCAGCAGCGCGCGGGCCGCGTCGTAGCCGTCGCCGCTGTGCCCGATGTAGATGTCTAACTCGTCCGACGCGCGCTCGAAGTAGTCGTCCGGGGTCGCGGCGCGCAGGTTTTCCAAAGCCACGTCGAGCAGGTCTTCGCCGCGCTTGCGGCTCTTCTTCAGCATGGCCTCGGTCACATAGGCCATCGTGTTCGGGAAATCGACGACGAGGTTGATTTCCAGCCCGGTGCCGGGCAGCGGGATGCCCCACGGGTGCGCGGCGCTGCGGTCGAACGGCGCGCCGAGGCGCGGCCGCAGGCGCGCGCCCACTTGCATGAGGTCGTCGGGCACCGCGGGCGCTTTGAGCGCGCCGGTGAGGTGGTTCAGGAACTGGCGCACCATCGCGGGCCACTCGCCCGGTTCGGCGGCGAGCGCGCGGCGGAACAGGTTCGAGAGGCCGATGTACTGGTCGTCGCCGCCGGCCGCGGGGCGCACGTTCGCGCCCGCCGGTTCCCAACCGATCGGCGAATAGCCCACCTCGACGAGCACCTCTGTAACGACGGCGCGAAACGGTTCGTTGAACGGGAGCGGGGCGGGTTCGTCGGCGGCCGACACGGTGCGTCCTCTCGCGGGCGGTTCCCGGTATCGTATCCAAATGGTAGCGTCCGATTCCGAACCCACAAGCCGAAGCCGTCGGAGGATTCGATGCGTGCCGTGTTAATCGCGTGTGTGGTGGGCGCGCCGGTCAGCGCCGCCGAGCCGAAAGCCCCGGACACGAACGTCGTGTTCCGCAACGTCACGATCTACGACGGTACCGGCGGGAAGCCGTTCGTCGGCAGCGTTCACATCAAGGGCGACCGCGTCGTCGCGGTGGGCAAAGTCGGCGACGTGCCGGGCGCGAGGGAGGTGACCGCGGACGGCCTCGCCGTCTGCCCGGGGTTCATCGACCTGCACACGCACTGCGATTCCGGCCTCACCGGGAAGGAAGGGAAGTTCAACAAGAACTACGTGATGCAGGGCTGCACGCTCGCGGTCACGGGCAACTGCGGTTCCGGCCCGGTGGATGTCGGCGCGTTCTTCAAGCAGTTGGACGCGAGCGGCACCGGTACGAACGTGATTCACCTCGCCACGCACAACAGCATCCGCGCGCAAGCGATGGGCAACGCGAACCGCCCGCCGACCGCCGAAGAACTGAAGAAGATGGAAGACCTCGTGGACAAAGCCATGCGCGACGGCGCGTGGGGCCTCAGCACGGGCCTCATCTACAACCCCGGCACCTACGCGAAGACGGACGAAGTGTCCGCGCTCGCCGCGGTCGCGGGGAAGCACGGCGGCCTGTACGCGAGCCACATTCGCAACGAGGGCGGCGGCCTGCTCGACGCCATCGAAGAGGCACTCGCCATCGGCCGCGCGTCAGGGTGCCGCGTTCACGTCTCGCACATCAAGGCCAGTGGGAAGAGCGCGTGGGGCACGAGCGGGCGCGCCGTCGCGCTCATCGAAGCGGCCCGCAAGAAGGGCCAAGACGTGACCGCGGACCAGTACCCGTACATCGCGAGTAGCACGTCGCTGCGCGCGACCGTGGTTCCTGCGAAGTGGCGCGAGGGCAGCAACAAGGAGTTCGTCGCGCAGTTGGACGACGAGAAGACCGGCCCGCAGATGAAAGCCGATATTGCGAAATCGCTCGGCACCGAGGGCGCGAAACGCATCCAGATCGCGCGGTATGCGCCCAAGCCCGCGTGGCAGGGGAAGAACATCGCGGTGATTGCCGGGGGCGAGAAGAAGGAAGCCATCGACATCGTGTTGGAGATCGAGCGCAACGGCGGCGCGCAGATCGTGAACTTCGGCATGAGCGAAGACGACGTGCGCATCTACATGAAGCAACCGTGGGTGGCGACCGCGAGCGACGGCGGCGTGCAGTTCCCCGGCGGCACCGTGCCGCACCCGCGGAGCTACGGCACGTTCCCGCGGAAAATCGGCTTCTACGCGATCGAGGAGAAACTCATCCCGGTCGAGGCCGCGATCCGCAGCGCGACCGGCCTGCCCGCGGACATCTTGAAGCTGAAGGACCGCGGCTACCTGAAGCCGGGCGCGTTTGCGGACGTGGTGGTGTTCGACCCGAAGACGTTCCGCGACACCGCGACCTACGAGAAGCCGCACCAGTACCCGACCGGTGTGAAGTGGGTGTTCGTGAACGGGCGCGCCGCGGTATCGGACGGCGAGTACAAAGCCGACGCGCTCGGCGGCCGCACCCTCCGCTGGCCGGGGAAGTGACGCGAAGTTCCCCAGCTTCGCGCGGCGGGCGAACCCGCGCGCATTCCGCCTAATCCGCGAGTGCCGCGCGCGCCGATTACACCGGTTATGCAACCCGGCACGGAGGCGGATCCCATGCGCGCCCGGTACTCGCTCTTCGCTCTGCTCCTCGCAACGGCCGCGGCCCGCGCCGACGACCCGTTCAGCGATCCGTTCTTCCGACCCGCGAGCGCGACCCAGCCGCAACCGAAACCGCAACCCGCCGCGAAGCCCAAGCCCGCGGCGAAGCCCGAAGATCCGTTCGCCGCGACGCTCTTCGACGCCGCGACCGCGAACGACCCGCTCCCGCTGCCGCCCACCGCCGCGAGCGCGTGCGCCGAGAGCGCGCCCTGCTTCAGCACGTGGTTTTACGCCGAGTACCTGCTCGGCCGCACCCGCGGTCCGAACGTCGCGCCGCTCGTAACGACCGGCCCGGCCGCCGCCGGGTTGCTCGCCGGCGTGCCCGGTCAGCCGAGCACCGTGCCGCTGTTCGGCGGGCGCTCCGTGCTAAACGACTGGCGCTCCGGCGTGCGCGTCGAAGCCGGGATGTGGTTCGACCGCGAGCACACCTTCGGCGCGATGGCCCGCTTTTACACGCTGTTCTCGGCGCGCGAAAACGTGCTCGCGCGGGGCGACGGCACGAACGTGCTGAACGTGCCGCAGATCGTGAGCGTGAACGGCGTGCTCACGCAGGTCCCGGTGTTCGCGGGTTTCCCCGGCGTCACCACCGGCACCGCGGTCGGCGGCGCGCGCAGCACCTTCACCGGCGGCGACCTGAGCGCCCGCCTGCTGTTGCACCGCGAACCGGGCTACCGGCTCGAACTGCTCGCGGGCTACCGGCAGATGTACCTCGGCGACGCGCTTTCGTTGAACGCGGACGCGACCGTCACCGGCGTGCCCGCCGCGCTCACCACGCGCAACAGTGTGAGTTCGCGGAACGACTTCTACGGCCCGCAACTCGGCTTCTTGCTCTCCACCGGCCGCGGGCGGCTGTCGCTCGAAGCGCACGCGACCGCGGCGCTCGGTGCCACCGTTAGCGACCTCGACTTCGTTCGAGCGAACGCCATCGACGGCAGGGTGAACGTACCCGCGACCACCGCGGCGCTGGTGGGCGCGGGCGTGCCGCTGGCGACCGCCGCGCCGCTCGCCGCGCAGCTCGCCGCCGCCACGAACAACGTGCCGCTCGGCACCACCACCGTTGCGAACACCGTGACCTACTTCGGCGCGGTCGCGGAGGTGGGCATGCGGGCGAAGTGGCAAGTGACCTCGAACCTGCGGCTGAGTGCCGGCTACGGCTTCATCTACTGGAACAACGTGCGCCGCGGGCCGGAGGCGTTCAACGGCGGCGACGTGCTGCGCCTGCGCGCGAGCGACTTCAGCACCCACACGTTCACCTTCGGCGCGGAGTTCCGGTACTGAGCCGACCGTTGGCCAAGACGCCCCGAGTTGGCCCGAGTTGGCCAACCGAGTTGGCCAACTGGCCAACTCGCATAAGTCTCTAGAAATCTTGGCGTTTCGTGCGTGCGGGCCGTCGAGTTGGCCACACACCAGTGGGATCCCCCCTCTCGCGTTCGAGAACTCAAATTCGAGTCGCCGCAGCGGTCGTTTCGGGTTCGTGAGTGCGAACGAACGGCCCTTCGGCCGGCACTCGCGCCCCGGCACAGAAATAGTATACGCCGGTTCAATTTCTGTCAACGGTGCGAAGCCGGGAATCTGCTTGCGGCCCCGCGGCGCGCGGGCTATAGCGGCCCGCCCGGCAGAAGAGGGTTCCCATGCGCACGCTCGCACTCCTCGCGCTGTTCGCTTGCGCCGCGCGCGCGGAACCGCCCAAACCCGCCGCAACCGCGAACGGCGAACCGATCGCGCTCGCGGACGTGGACGCGGTCATTCGCCACACGCTCCCGAACGCGCCGATCAGCGCGAACCAGCTTCGGGCGCTGCGCCGTGAAGTGGTGCAAGACCTCATCGACGATGCGCTGCTGCGCCAGTTCCTCGCCAAGCACGGGCCGAAGGTGGACCCGGCCGAGATCGACGCGCAGCTGAAAGCGTTCGGTGAGAAACTCGCCCGCGACGGGAAATCGCTCGCGGACTTCTACAAGGAAACAGGGCAGACCGAACCGCAGGTGCGCGCCGCGTGGACCGCCGCCATGCAGCTCACCGGCTATGTGAAATCCGTGACGACCGAACAGCAACTCAAAGCGTACTTCGACGCTCACCGCGACGTGTTCGACCGCGCCGAAGTGCGCGTGCGGCACGTCCTCGTGCGCGCCGGCAAGAACGCGCTGCCCGCCGAGCGCGCCGCGGCGAAGGAGCGCGCCGAAGCGGTTCGTGCCGCCATCGCCGACAATCGCATCGACTTCGCCGCGGCGGCGAAGCGGTACTCGCAGTGCCCGAGCGCGGCGGACGGCGGCGACTTGGGCTTCGTGTTGCGCAAGAGCGCGCTCTTGGACGAACCGGTCGCGCGGCTCGCGTTCGCGCTGAAGCCGGGCGCGCTGGGCGTCGCGGAAACCGAGTTCGGGTTCCACATCGTGCAGGCGGTGGAGCGCAAGCCCGGCACGCCGACCACCTACGACAAGTGCGCGACCGAAGTGCTCGACGCCTACGCCGACGACCACCGCGCGGAGTTGCTCGCGAAGCTGCGCAAAGAAGCGAAGATCGAAGTGACGCTCCCGTGAGTGCCGATTTTTGCCGCACGCTCAACGCCGATCAAAGACACGATCAGAGAAGAACCTGCTCTGTTGAAATGATGCGGTTTGTTCTTGTGGCACCGGCCTCTGGCCCAATGGCACTTACTTTGGCTCGTTGGATTTGTGGCACCGGCCTCTGGCCGGTGCAAATGCAAGGCATTTTCACACCGGCCAGAGGCCGGTGCCACAAGAACTCAGCTCCAAAGTAAGTGCCATTGGGCCTCTGGCCGGTGCAAAGTCCGAGGATTCGTGACACCGGCCAGAGGCCGGTGCCACAACAATCACCGCCGGGACGCATCATTTCAACAGAGCAAGAAGAACCGAGAAGCGTTTTGACAGGATGAACAGGATCAACAGGATTTCAGAACACTGATTTCATCCGGTCTATCCTGTTCACCCTGTCAAAACGCTTCGTCTTCTGTCTTGTTCGGATCGTGCCTTCGATCGGCGTTGAGCGTGCGGGAAAAACTCTTCTACCGCTTGCGGCGGGCGGCGCGGCCCAACTGCCACAGGCCGCGCCACTTCGCCCAAAAGCCGCGCGCGTGCGTCAGCGCGAGCAGGCCGCGGAGCATCTGCGGGGTCGCCGGGTCCGGGTGCGCGGCGTCGTCGAAGTGCGGGCGGAACGTCCCCTTGCGCACCGTCACCACCTGTGGCACGGTCATCGAGAGCAAGCCCTCTTCGCCCTGCGTGCTGCCCCACCCGCTCGACCCGCGACCGCCGAACGGCGTCGCCGGGTGCGCCGTCGGTGCAAGGACATCGTTCACGCACACGCTCCCGGTGGGAAGCTGCGCCGCGATGGCTTCCGCGCGCGCCCGGTCCGCGGTGAACACCGACGCCGACAGCGCGAACGGCGACACCAGCGCCATGCGCACCGCGTCCGCGTCGGTGTCGAACGGCAGCACCGCCGCGACCGGTGCGAAGCACGCCTCGCGGCAGATGGCGGCGTCCGGTGGCGCGTTCATCAGGAACGTGGGCGCGAGCGCGCGCTCACCTACACCCCCCGGCCCCCCCTCCCTGAAGGGAAGGGGGGAGACAGAAGAAGAGGGCGATTCGCTCGCCGCGTCGGCGTCTGGTTCGTCGAGCGCAGCGAGACGACTCTCCCCCTTCCCTTCAGGGAGGGGGGCCGGGGGGGTAGGTTGCAGTTGCGTCGCGCCGCGCCCGAGTGCGTCGGCGATGAGCCGGTCGGCTTGCGTCTTCTGCCCGTCGGTCACGAGGCCCAGCGGCGCGGCGCGCACCAGCTTCTGAAGCGCCGACACGAACGCTTCTTGCTTGGCACGCGCGACGAACACGCGGCGCACCGCGATGCACGTCTGCCCGTGGTTCAGCGACAGCCCGAACCACGCGGCCCGCGCCGCCATCTCCACGTTCGCGTCGTCCAGCACGAACATCGCGTCGCAGCCGGACAGTTCCAGCGTGCTCGGAATCAGCCGCTCGCCGAGGCGCGTCGCGAGTTTGCGGCCCACGAAATCGGACCCGGTGAACACCACGTAATCGACATCGGTTTCCGCGAGCCGCGGGCCGCCGTCGCGCGTCGCGGGCAGAACTTGGAGCGCCGCTTCGGGGAACCCGGCGGCGCGGAACAGGTCGCGCGTGAACTCCGCGGTGCGCGGCGCGTTCTCGCTCGGCTTCCACAGCACCGCGTTCCCGGCCACCAGCGCCTGCGCGATTTGCACCACATTCAAGAAGATCGGGTAGTTCCACGTGCCGATCACACCGACGACGCCCCACGGCCGCCGGTGAACGGTGTCCCGCGTGCCCATGAGCCACGTCGGTTGATCCCACCACGACACGCGCCGCGGCGCGAGCAGTTTCGCGGCGCGCGTTTCGAGGAACTTGAGCGCGCTCGCGGTGGGAATGGCCTCGGTCCCGAGCGCCTCGTCGCGGTCGCGCGCGAGGTCCGCGACGACGACATCGCACATCGCATCGACGCGCTCCACGATGAGCGCCCGCAGGTTGCGCACGAGCCGCAACCGCTCGCGCACGGGCACGGCGTTCCAAGCGGGCTGCGCGGCGCGCGCCGCGCCGAGTTCGGTGGCGAACGGTTCCATGCGCAGAGGCTACCAAGTTCGGGCCTTACATGGTAGTAGGCACGCTCCGCGTGCCGTGTGTTTGGGCCGCTGAAGTTACACGTGACATCGCACAGCTTGCGTCGCTGTTCAGCGACGGCACGCGGAGCGTGCCTACTACCATGCCTTCTGGTAGTGCCGCGTGATGAGGTCGTTCTGAATCCACAGCAGCTTGTTGAACGCGCGGAGCGCCTTCACTTCCGCCTCGCGCGGCAGGTTCAGCCCGACGATCGTCGCGATGAACGCGTCCGCGACGAAACCCATCAGCGCGTTCATCTGCACCAGCGGCACGTCCAGTTCCTTGCTCCCGGCTTTGTGCGTGTGAATCTTCCCGACCATGTCGAGGTATTCCACCATCTTGCCGTCGTAGGGCTTCGTGACGAGCGCCGTGAGGTAGCGCCCGAGGTGCTGCTTGCGAAACGCGATCTGCGGGTGGTCCATCGTGAGGTGCGCGACGTCCGCCGGTACTTCGCCGGTGTAGCCGTGCTGCCGCGGAACGAAGTGCCGCCACGTCGCGTCTTGCTGAATCAGTTTCGCGTACACCGCGTCTACGAGTGCGGGCACCAGCGGCGCGAGCAGGGGCGCGGCCCCGTGAATCGTCGCCACGTCGTCGGCGCTCAGGCCCACGAATTTCGAGACGTACTCGAACCGGTACGCGGTGTCGGTTTCGAGTCGCGGTTCGTCCACATGCGTCATGGAAATCACCAGTTGGAGAGGAATTGTGGAATTTGGACTCCAAATTCCAATTTTGCTTCTCGAAGTGTAGTCTGCTATAATCGGAAATCAAGAGCCGCATATCGAAAATCGCGCGCGGCCGTTCAGCGAACCGGAGGCCCGCGATGTTTTCCGACACGGTGGAGTACGCGCTGCGCGCGATCGTTCACTTGGCGCAAGAAGCGCCGAACTCGCGCACCACCGCGCAAATCGCGGAGGCCACCCGCGTGCCGAAAGACTACCTGTCGAAGATTCTGCAAGGGCTGGCGAAGAAGGGCATCGTGGAAACGCAGCGCGGCGTCGGCGGCGGGATCGCGCTCGCCAAAGCGCCGTCGGAACTTACGATTCTGGACGTGGTGAACGCGGTGGAGCCGATCAAGCGGTTTCACACGTGCCCGCTGAAGCTGTCGAACCACGGGTCGAACCTGTGCCCGCTGCACAAGCGGTTGGACGCGGCGCTGGCGGCGGTCGAAGCCGCGTTCGCGAAGACGACGCTCGCAGAGGTGCTCGACGACCCGAGCAGCCCGAGCGTGCCGCTCTGCGACGGCACCCGCGCCGCGCCCGTGCTGCGGCTCGGCCTGAAGCCCCGCGGGTAAGCGCTTCCCCGAACGCCGCGAGCGCGATATCGTGCCGGGAACCACGGAGGTTCGCATGGCACTCCCCACTCGCGTTCTGGGCCGCACCGGCGTTCAGGTTCCCATCATCTGCCTCGGCGGGTGGCACATCGGTCAGCCGGCCATCGGCGACGCCGAGGCCGAGCGCATCATGCACGCCGCGATCGACAACGGCGTCACGTTCTTCGACAACGCGTGGGACTACCACGAGGGGCGCTCCGAAGAGATCATGGGGAAGGCGCTCGCCACAGGCGGGCGGCGGCAGAAGGTGTTCCTCATGACGAAGAACTGCGGGCGCGACGCGGAGCACAGCCGCCAGCACCTCGAAGACAGCCTGCGCCGCTTGCAAACCGACGTGATCGACCTGTGGCAGTTCCACGAAATCAACTACGACAACGACCCGGACTGGATCGTGGAGCGCGGCGCGCTGGCGGCGGCGCTCGAAGCGCAGAAGGCCGGGAAGGTGCGGTTCATCGGGTTCACCGGGCACAAGGCCCCGCACATCTTCCTGAAGATGCTCGGCGTGTACGACCAGTGGGCCACCTGCCAGCTCCCGGTGAACGTGTGCGACTACTTCTACCGCAGTAGCATTCACGAGGTGCTGCCGGTGCTGAAGGCGCAAAACGTGGGCGCGATCGGCATGAAGAGCATGGGCGGCGGGAACATGGAGATCGGCGGGCGCATCGTGAGCGGCGGCGTGGCAACCGCCGAAGAGTGCGTGCGGTACGCGCTCTCCCAAGACATCGCGTCGCTAGTGGTCGGCATCGACTCGATGAAGGTGCTGATGCAAGACGTGGCGCTCGCCCGCGACTTCAAGCCGATGGCGAAGGCCGAAACCGATGCGCTGCTGGCCCGCGTGCAGCCGTTCGCGGGCGACGGCCGCTTCGAGTGGTCGAAGAGCACGCAAAACTTCGACGGCCCCTACCACCGCCGCCAACACGGCTTTGCGGAGTGAGTGTAAGTGTAGGTCGCTCGCTCCGCGAGCGACCATTCGCGGTGCGTGTTACCAGCAGGCGGTTGGGCGTGCTAATGGCCGCTCGCGGAGCGAGCGGC
>JALHNS010000109.1:0-1222 GCA_022843445.1 Gemmata sp. | reverse complement strand
ACGGCCCGCTCGCGCACCCCGCGCCCTACTCTTGCGGACCAGAGTACCCACGATGCCCGACTACGTGATCCGGTTGGCGACGGTCGCGGACGCGGAGCCGATCCGCGCGATTTACAACTACTACGTCGCGCACTCCACCTGCACTTACCAAATTGAACCGGAGACGGCCGAGGAGCGCGTCGCGTGGCTCCGCGACCGCGCCCCGCGGCACCCGGTCACGGTAGCCGTGGAAGGCAGCACGATTCTCGCATGGGCATCGCTGTCGCCGTGGAAGTCGCGGTGCGGGTACGCGGAGGCGGCGGAAGCGTCGGTGTACGTTCACCACGAGCACCAGCGCCGCGGGTTGGGCCGCGCGCTGCTGTTGGACCTTATCGAACGCGGGCGCGCGGCCGGGCTGCACACGATCATCGGTGGTGCGAGTAGCGACCAAACCGCGAGCTTGGCGCTTCAACTCGCACTCGGCTTCCGCGTGTGCGGCGAAATGAAGGAAGTGGGGATGAAGTTCGGCCGCCGCCTCGACGTGACCTACACGCAATTCATGCTGCGGGAATAGCTACTCTTCTGCTGTGAAAAGGCCGGGGCCGAAGGGAACGTCGTCTTCCGCAGCGAGCAGAAGGCGGCCTCGCGAAGCCGAGGGCGCGCACGTCTTCGCGGATCCGCATTGCGAGTTCGGCTAGCCGAACGCTCTCGAAGCACCAGCGGGCGGCGCGCGCGACTCGTGTCGCGCGCCGCTCGAGTTGCGGCTGCGGCGGCGTTCCGCAACTCGCCCGGACTCGCTCGTCCGCCATTTCGGTTCTCTCATCCCGATCTCACGGTGCGGCGGCGCGCGAACCGCGGTAAACTGAGTTGAGATTAAAAGTTCCCGCGGTTCGAGAGTTTTTGGTTGCGGGGCCGCAGAACCGTCGATATTCACCCGCGTCAATGTGTGTCGGCCGACCGCGCGGTCCCGGTCGCGGGCCCCGTTGGGGAACGGGGCGCGGCGGCGGCGCTCCACCCACCGGAGCGCGACGGGCTCGCATCGCGGCGCACGCTCTTGGGGGAAGTCATGGCACAGCGTCGTTCCCGTTTGCCCGCGATCCCGTTCGCGAAGCTGTTCCGGCTGCGCCGGTGGCTGCCCGGGACGCTGGCCGTTGCCGCCGGCCTCACCGGGCCGGTCGATCGGGTCGCGGCCCAACCGCCGGTGCCGCTGCTCTCGGCGCAGCCCGCCGCGCAACCGCCGATG
>JALHNS010000108.1 GCA_022843445.1 Gemmata sp. | reverse complement strand
GCCCCTAGCGCGCGAAGCCGCGCCGGCGCGCATAACAGGTCGGCGAGCAGGTCCGCGGCGCGGTCGAGGTCGGGGCGCGGGGCCAGCACCGCGCCGCCGGTGTGCCCGAGCGATTCGGGCAGCGCGCCGCGCGCGAAACTGAACACCGGGGTACCGGTCGCGAGCATCTCCACGCCGGCACAGCAGAACGTTTCGGTGGCGATGGTCCAGTTACAGTTCACGATCCCGAGCGCGGCCCCGAGGTACCGTTCGCGCAACTCGAGTGGGGCGAGTAGGCCCGTCAGTCGGATGCCCGCGGCTTCCAGCGAGCCGAACCGCTCGACCAGTGGTGCGAGGTACGCGCGCTCGAACTCCGGTTCGGCGACACCGAACGGACCCACCCTGCACCCCTCGTGGTAGAGGGCGGGTGAGCCGCACACCGCGAGCGTGGCCGCGGGAACCCGCGCGCGCACGCGCGGCCACATCTGGAGCAGCCGGTGTGCGCCTTTCGTTTCGCCGAAATACCCCGCGAAGATCGCGCTGGGGCGCTCGAACCGCTCGTCCGGGCCAGTGCCGGGTTGGTCGAACGCGGGGTGCAGTGCGTTGTGGACGCGCCCGAGCCGGCGGTGGTGCCGCGACCGGAGGAACGGCAGTCGCGTGAGATCGGAGACGAAGATCACGCCGGCGACGCTGTCGCCGAGTTTGGGGACGAACTCTTTGGGGAAGTGCGTGTGCGACCAGACGACCGGGCGCAACCCGGCGGCGGTCAGGGCACTCAGCCCGGTTTCGTCGCACGAGGTGTACACGACGCGCCCGGACCCGATCCACCGGCGCGCGGCATCCAGCGAGTCGAACGTGTCGGCCGCGGTGACGAGGCGCTGACCGCCGAGGACGTAGACACCCACGGGGTGCCCGCGGGCGGCAAGCCCTTCAACGACCGCGAGTACGGAAATGAGGGTCCCGCTGGCCGCGCGCCGCCCGGCCAGCACCTCGGCCGCGTCCAGTTCCGCGCCGGGCAACTCGTGAACGACGAACAGAGTCTTCGGGAGGGTCATGCGTTCGGTCAGGTTCGGGTCGCGGCGTCACACGCTCGCGTGCGCGGGTACCGATCCAGCCGCGGGTGCGGCGCGTTCGGCCCCGATCCAGTCCAGTTCGTAGTCACGGGCGGCGTCCACGGTGCCGGTCCAACCGTCTTCCGCCGCACGGGCCAAGTTGTACAGCTCGCGGGCCGTCACGTAGTGGAAGTGGAACCGCGGGTTCTCGGCCGCGAGCCGCGCGAGGTCGGAGTGGAACCGCACCGCCGGTGCGCCCAGCAGCGCGTCCATGTTGCCCTCGTTCGCGCCGTGCGTGTGCAGTTTCACGAAGTACCAGTCCGGGCGCGACGGCACTTGCACCCGCGCGCGGAGCCAGTTCTTCAGGCGCGCGGTGCTCGGCGGCTGGTTCCCCTGCACGCACCCGTTCTCGACGCGCGGCACGATGCCGAACTTGCGCAACGCCCAATTCAGCACCAGCGGCCCCTGAATCATCATTAAACTGTTCGCGGGGCGCGGGGCCGACCCCACCGGTGTACCGGTGTCGTGCGACTTCGGCCGCCGCGGGTCGTCCACCGCGTAGTAGATGCTGTTGATCGTGCGCGTCTGGGCGCGGTCGGGCGCGGACGGCATGGTGAGGTCCGCGTAGCACCCGGTTTCGCGCAGAATGTCCAGCTCGTCGTTCACCCCGCACGCGCAGCCCGTGGGGTGCGAGTTGTCGAGCGCCCAGTTGCCGTGGATGAACGCGTACTTCACCGCGCCGGTGCGCCGGTCGCGCGCCAGTTGCCGGTGCCGCCCGGCGAAGGTGTTGCGCGCTTCGGTGAGCGTGCGGCGCAGGTTCGCCGAAGTGTCGTTGTCGTGGTGCAGGTGAACTTCGACTTCGCCGAACCCCTGTTGGCACAGTTCGCCGAGCATGTCGATGTGGTCGGCGTGGTAGGTCTCGATGGGGTAGAAGAACGAGTGCCGCGGCGGGCGGCCGTCGCTGTCGCGAAACGCGCCGAGGTGCCGCGGGTAGTCGCGCACCCAGCGCTCGACACGGCGCAGCGCGACCGCATCGGACGCGCCGCCGAGGTTCGGCTCGTAGTGATCGGCCACGCAGAGCAGCAGGTGAACGTCGCCCCGCGGGCGCGCCCACCGGCGCGGCGCTTGGCGCAGGTACGACCCCAGCCAGATGTCCAGAGCGTTGGGTAGGGCGAACGGCAACACGGGTTCCCTTTCAGCAGTGGGCGCGAGGTCACCCCTGCGCGGTGCGGACGGTCGGGTTCCACATCCCGTTCTGCCGACCGCTCAACCAGCGCCAGAACCCGAGGAACAGCGCCACGTTCATGCCGGTGAACATGGGGATCAGGCGGAGCGGCTTGAGCACCCGCGTGCGGGGCAGGAACGGCACTACCGCCGCCAGAGTGTAGAACGCGGCCTGACCCACCAGCAGCCACAGGTACAGCGGGTTCCCGGCCAAGAGCGCGCAGGTGAGCAGCATGCCGATCAGGAAGAACGGGCAGCCCCAGCGCAGAATCTTGTGCGAGAAGAAGGTGAACGCCACCCACCCGTGCAACGGGTTCAGCAGCCCCCACACGCGCCCGAGGCTCTGGAACCCGCCGGCCCCGATCCGCGCGCGGCGACGGAACTCGCAGCGCAGGTCCGGCGGGGTCTCTTCGCGGGCCACCGCCTCCGCGTCGTACACGATCGAGCACCCGGTGCGCAACTTCGCTTGCAGCGGGAGCACGAAGTCGTCCACGATCGTGTCCGGCGGGATCGGGGCGAAGCAACTGCGGCGCACCGCGTAGATGCCGCCGTTGGCCCCGAGCAGCGCGCCGAGCCGCCCCTCGCACCGCTTGAGGAACGTCTCGTACTTCCAGTACATGCTGTCCGCGTTGCTGCCGGTTTCCGGGTCCGTCAGGATCAACCGACCGCACACCACGCCGACGCGCGCGTCGGCGAACCACCGGGCCAACTTTCGCGCGGCGTCCGGTGCGGTGAGTGTGTTCGCGTCCGACAGGATCACCACGTCGCCCTTGAGCCGCGGGATCGAGTCGTTCAGCACGGTCGCCTTGCCGCGCCGCACCTTGTACTCGAACAGTCGCACCCCCCGGTCGGCGAACCGGCGCACCACGTCGGCGGTGCCGTCGGAGCAACCGTCGGTGGCGATCACGATCTCCAACCGGTCGGCCGGGTAGTCGAGCGCCAGCGCGTTGGCGATCCGAGCCGCGATGATCGTTGCTTCGTTGTGCGCCGCGATGAGCAGCGACACCTTCGGCAGCGCTTCGGCGGGCGCGGTCGGCGGAACCGCGCGCCGGCCCACCAGCACTGCAAGGCACCGGACCACCGCCGGGTACCCCACGTACGCGTAGAACACCAGCCCGAAGCAGCTCCAGAAGGCCACCTCGAGCACCGTTTTGGCGTCGAACATGTGCTCTCTCCGAACGGAGAAGTGCGAAACAAGGTGTACCGTTAGGCCGCCGAGGTCGGCTCCGCCGGGGCCGGCTTGCGCTTGCGCTTGAACACGCCCCGCACCGCGTTCACGGCCCGGCGGATCGGGTAGAAAATGCCGTCGTTCAGCAGCAAGTTGCGCGTCAGGAACGGAGACCGCGACACGCGATTCATCAGCTTGATGGCCCAGTCCTCGACCGCCGGCTCGACCACTTTGGCGATCTCGGCGAACGGGCCGTCCACCGCGAGCTTTTCCGCCGCGAGTTCGCCCAACCCGATGCGCTGCGCGTGAACGACGTGCTGACTGGTGAGCGGCTCCAGCCCGATCAGGCGCATCCCGGTCGCGTCCAGCGCCACCGGGTCGCGGCTCGCAAGCAGCACGTTCAGGTCGATCGGGTAGCCGTTGATCGGTCCGCGGCCCTGCATCCCCACGAGGCCGTCCATGAGAGCGAGGCTCACCGGGCGCAGTCGGTTCACTTCCACGATCAGTTCGTGCAGGTGCTTGTGCAACAGGATGCGGTCGTACCGCGGGATGCAGCCCCACTGGTTCTTGAGCGCCCCGGTGAACACGGTGGTCGCGTGCGTCTTGAGCACCGGCAGCGTGATGAAGCAGTCGGCCTCCATCCACGTCTTCGACATGCCGAACCCGGCCATGCGCGCGTCCGGCACGTCGAGGAGCGTGTCCTTCGATAGGTTCAGCACCTTGCAGCCGAGTTCCGCGGCCATCTTGTAAACGCCGGTGTTCTCGAACGCGGCCTCGGCCGGGTACCGCGCGCCGTCGGATTCCACGATGGTGACGTTCGGCGTGCGCTCCTTCAGCACCGTGCAAACCGCGCGCAGTACGGAGAGCGAGGTGTTCGCGCAAGGGATCATCTCCGCGCGCTCGGTGCACAGGTTCGGCTTCACCACGACCGAACCGCCGGCGGGCACGAGCGCGTGCCAGTCGCACCGGTCCATCAGCTCGCGGACGGTGGGCAGCGGGTCGGTGCGGTCGGCGCGGCGGAGGAAAACGGGAGTAGCCAACGGGTGCCTCGGTTCGGGGGTGCGTTCGGTTACTTGCGAACGTGGATGACGGCGGCCCCGGCGAGCGGGGACAGGAACGGCGCGATCCGCAACAGGGCGTAATCGAACCGCTCGAGCGCGGCGTACAGGAACCGCGGCGCGACCAGTTTGCGCACCCGCGACACGAGCCGGTACGGGTACACGTCCAGTTCGGCGAACAGGTCGGCGCAGGCGCGGACGTCCGGGAGCCGCAGGTTCTCTTCGTGGTCGGTCACCGGTGTGAGCTTCATGCGCCCCGCGAGCCGGCGCGACACCCAGCCCTTGCACCGCTCGATCGCGGCGACGCTGCCGAGCGGTTCGAGGAACACGGCGCGCCCGCCGGGCTTCAGCACGCGGCGCACCTCGGTCAGCCCGGTGCGCAGCCCGACGTGGTGCAGGATGCCCAACCCGTGAACGAGGTCGAAGGTGTCGTCGGCGAACGCGGTCGCGGTCGCGTCCATCACCTCGGCCGTCACGCGGTCGGAGAGGCCGTTGGCGGCGGCCCGCTCGCGCGTGAGCCGCACGCCCACGGGCGAGGCGTCGATGGCCCGCACCCGCGCGCCGAGTTTGGCGAAGCACACCGCCTCTTCGCCCATCCCGCACCCGTAGTCGAGCAGGTCGCGGTCGCGGAGCGGGCCGAGCAGTTTGGCGGAGAACTGCCGCCAGTCCCAGCGCTGGCGCGGCCGTTCGTACTGGCGCACGAACCGCGGGCACAGCGCGAGGTCGCCGGCGAACTGGGTGGCGTACTCGCCGTCGGCGAACGCGGCTTCGGCTTCGAGCGTGGCAAGGTCCATGTGTCGTTCCGGTGTGCGGTGCGGGGGTGCGGTCACGCGGACGGGCGGGACCGCAGGTGGAGGCGCATGATGTCGAGGAAGAACCCGGCCATCACCACTTGGGCACCGAGGACCAGACCGAGCACCGAGGGAATGGCGAGCCGCAGCGTGCGGAGCGGGTCGAGGTTGCCGAACCCGACGTTCTGCCACCCCGCGAACAGCGCGATCGAACCCGCGAGGCCCAGCACCACCAGCCCCAGCCCGACCAGCAGCCCCCACTCGGTGCGCACCGCCCCGACGGTTCTCTGCACCAGCCGGCTACTGGGTAACAGTCCCTGTGTCACGGCGAACGCCTTGCCGAGCACCGCGAAAGTGACCGCTTGGAACCCGAGCAGCACTGCGGCGGATGCGTACAGGAGGGTGTGCACGTCGAACACGACCCCACCCACCGCGCGAGGGCCGGGCAGCAGCCACACCAACCCCAGCACCCCGAGCACCACCAGCAGGAGGCCGGGGTACAGGAACAGCCACTTGGGCGAGTACAGGCACATGAACCGCAGGTGCCGCCAGCCGTCGCGCCACGGGCGCAGGTGCGGCGGTCGCGAGCGCCCGTCCGGGCTGAGCGTGGTGGGCACTTCCGCGATCTTCAGGTGCAGCAGCGTCGCCTTGATGACCATCTCGGAGGCGAACTCCATCCCGGTCGTTTGCAGGTCCATCTTGTGGAACGCAGCCAGCGAGTACCCGCGCAGCCCGCAGTGGAAGTCGCTCGACGGGCAGTTGAAGAACAACCGCCCGATCCCGGTGAGCACCGGGTTGCCGATGTACCGGTTCTTCCACGGCATCGCGCCGGGCTTGATCCCGCCGAGGAACCGGTTGCCCATCACCAAGTCGTTGCCGGCGCGGAGCTGTTCCACGAACGGCATCAGGTTCGTGAAGTCGTAGCTGTCGTCCGAGTCGCCCATGATGACGTACTTGCCGCGGGCTTGGAGCGTGGCGTGGTAGATGGCCGCGCCGTACCCGCGCACCGACACGTCCACCACCCGCGCGCCGCACCGCCGCGCGATCTCTTGCGAGCCGTCGGTGGAGCCGTTGTCGCCGATCACCACTTCGCCCGCGATGCCCGCCTCTTGTAGGAACCGCTGCGCCTTGCGAATGCACGTTTCGAGCGTCTCGGCCTCGTTCAGGCACGGCATCACGATGGTCAGTTCGAGCGCCCCGGCTTCGGCCGCGGGTTCGCTTCGCACGGGGGCGGGGGGAGCGGCGGTCGCAACCATGGGTCGAACTCCGGAGCGGGTGTGAGAGCGTGTCGGATTCAGGCGGTCGCGGCCGGCGCGAGAGCGGGTTCGGGCACCGGGGCCGCGGGCGCGTCGGCGGCGGGGCGGGCGACGAGCACCGCCGCGCCCCCGATCCACGCGCACAATTGGAACGCAAAGAACGCCGGGTATTCGGTGACCGCGGCCGGTGCCCACAGGGACACCCCGACCGCGAGGAACGCGACCGCCGCGAGCCGGTCGCCGGCGTACTGAAGTGCCCGCACCCCGAGCGGCACGAGCACGAACAAGAGCATCAGGTTGTCGTAATTGCGGTGGTACGTCCACAACCGCCCGGCGACCGCGGCGACGGCGAACAGTTCGATCAGCGGGCGGTCGCGGCGAGCCCACATCAGCGCCGCCGCGGGGAGCAACACGGCTGCCGCCAACACCGGCGTCACCAAGCCGCGGTTCAGCCCGGACGACACCAGCAGCCCCACCAGCCCTTGCCCGTCTTGGATGAACCCTTCGGACGCGGAGAGCATCTGGAGCAGCATCTCAACGGGCGTCGTCGCGGTTTGTCCCCACACGACCAGCGACGCGACGCCCATGTACAGCAGCGCCGCGGCCACCGCCCGGTACTTCCCGGCGATGAGAGCCGCCAACAAGAACGGCCCGGAGATCGTCGGCTTCAGACACGCGATGCCGAGCACCAGCCCGCCGAGCCACTGCTGCCGCGGCGAACCGGCGCACAGCACGAGCGCGCCGATCAGGGCCGCGATGACGAGGTTCGTGTACTGGCCCACTTGGAGCGTAGTGCAGTACGCGGCGGCGGCGACCGCACCGGCGGCGAGGAACAGCCCACCGGTGCGACCGGCGACCGGCGCGCCGCACCGGTACGCCCACACCGCCGTGCCCGCGAGCGCGACCGCGGACAGCACCGCGTACAGCCACAGCGACTGTTCCCAGCCCGGCCAAAACAGCGCGGCCCCGGACACGAAGGCCCACGGCGGGTAGCCGCCGGAATCCGGCACGCCGATCGTCCAGTCCGGTTCCACCTTGCGCTCGTGGAGCGGGGGCCGGCCGAGTTTGCAATAGATGTACGTGAGGTCGAACGGGTTCTGCCCGCGGAACACGTACTGCTGCTCGAGCCACCGCTGTTTCAAATCGACCGCGCTCTCCGGCGCGAACAGCAGCCGGTACCCGCGGTACTGGTACAGCGCCGCGCCGAGCAAGAGCACGGCGGACGCGAGGCCGAGGGCGGCGGTTCGGTACGAGGGCGTCATCGCTCCGGTAACTCGCGCGGTGTCGGGCGTACACAATTCGGGAAGAACGCAAACGAAAGGCCAAACCGCCCCGTTCGACCGAAACAGTTGCGCCGCCCTTGAAATCTCAGCGGCTCGATGAACCGACGCGGCCCGATTTCGCACCGCTCGCGCGCCTCGTTTACACTCTCGGCGCGAGTGTCCGGGGCGCGCCGCGGGCTGTAACTGTCGTCACTTTTCCGCACGCGCCTTCGCCGCCAGCGCGGCGCGGCTCGTTTCGATCACCGCGTCCGCACGCGCCGACCAGCTCGAATCCGCGACGCGGTTCATCCGCCGCGCCACCGCTTCCGGGTCGCTCGGTGTGGCGAGTGCCTTGTCGAGACCGGCGAGGAACGAGGCGCGGTCGGTCGCCACGTCCACCACGTCCGCGAACTTGCGCACCTGCGGCGTATCGACGGACACGACCGGTTTCCCGGTGGCGAGGTACTCGCGCAACTTGATCGGATTCGCGTGGAAGCTCCACGCCCCGGCCCGGTACGGAATCACGCACGCACCGAACCGCTTCGCGTAGGCCGGCAGTTCGGCATAGGGGCGCTTCCCGATGAAGTGGACGTTCGCGCGCTGCGGCAGCGCCTCCGCCGGCACCGCGACGCGCCCGAGGAACAGGAACTGCCATTCCGGGCGCTGCTCCGCGAGCCAGTCGATGAGGTCCAGATCGACGAAGCTCTCGATCAGCCCGAAGAACCCGACCACCGGGCCGTTCAGGTGCGCGATGTCCGCGGGCACCGCGAGCGCCGGGTCTTGCGCCCGTGCGAAGTGGTCGAACTCGACGCCGTGCGGGCTGACGTGCGTGTTCGGGTTCAGTTCCAGTTTCGCGGGCAGCAGGGTATCGGACGCGATGAACACCGCGTCGGCGCGCTTGGTGGTCTCGGCGTCCATCGCGCGCACCGTTTCGGGGTGAACGCCGGGGTACGCCGCGTAGTCGTCGATGCAGTAGTACACCGACAGGCGCTCGCCGAGTTCGCCCACAAGGAACGGCACGTGCGGCACGTGGAACCACGAGATTGGGTTCTTGATCCCGTGCCGCCAAGCCATCCACGCGAGTGTCGTGCGAATGATCCGGCGGTTCAGCCACCGCACCGCCGCGAACCGGTGGAACGGGATTTGGAACAGTGTGCGCAACTTCGGCCCTTCCTCGGTGGCGCGCGTGCCGCGGAGGAACCGCCAGAGTTTCACGAACACTTTCTTCAGGTCGCGGCCGGAGCCGCGCGGCGCGCGCCACCCGGGGCACTCGATGTAGAACACGCGGCACCGCTTCGCGAGCTGCCGCGCGAGCTGGTGGCTCGACGTGCGGTTCTCCGCGAACCAGTCGTTGCCGAAGTACAGCACGACCGTGTCCGGGCCGAACTCGGCGCTTTCGGGCGCAACCGGCGCGGGCGCGGGAACGGCGGGCGTAGTTTCAACGGCCGTGCTCATAGTGCGGCGGTCTCCAGAGTGCGCGCCGGGCGCGCGCGGTCGGCGCACCCAACGAGTTCCACGAGGTGCTCGGCCGATTCGGTCCAACTCAGCGGACGGTACTCGCGCTCCGGGCGGGCGTCGCGCGCCGCGAGCGATTCGGCAATCGCGTCGGCGAGCGCGTCCGGGTTCTCCGGTGGCACGAGCCGGTCGAGCCGCGGGTCGGCGATTTCCGCGATGCCCCCGACGCGACTGGCGACGAACGGCGTACCGCACGACACCGATTCCCGGAGCACGTTCGGCAGCCCCTCGGAGCGGCTGGGCAGCACGACGAGGTCCGCGGCGCGGTACCAGTCCGCGAGCCGGTCCTGCTCGCACGGCCCGACGAACCGCACGCTCTCGGCGATTCCGTTCGCACGGCAGTCGGCTTCGAGCGCGCCGCGCAGCGGCCCTTCGCCCACGAGGAACAGGCGGAACGCGGTGCCGCGCTCCTTCAACTGCCGGCACGCGGCCACGAGCACGTCCAACCCCTTCACCGGCACCATGCGCCCGACCCACACGAGCACCGGAGGGCCGTCTGCGATGCCGAGCGCGGCCCGTGCCGCGCTGCGGTCGCCGGGGCGGAACACTTCGGTTTCCACGCCCTGCCGCCACAGGTGCGAGCGCGCGTCGCTGTCGACCAATTCGGACACCTTCGACCGTAAGTCTTCACTCACGGAGAGGACCGCGTGCGCGCCGCGGAGCGCGTCGACGACGCGCGGGCGCAGGTGCGGCACGCGCCCGTCGATCAGCACATCGGATCCACCCACGATGACGGCCGACCGCGCGCCGGTGAGGCACGCAATCCGGTTCGCAACCGCCCCGTCCGGGTACGCCCAGTACGCGAGTACGAGGTCCGGCGCGAACGTGGCGCACGCGCGCGACACCGTGCGCCGCACCGAGCGCCAGTAGAACCACGCGGCGCGGCCGCGCAGTACCTTCGGCGGGTAGAAGAACCGCGGGTGCTCCACGCGCACGCCGTCGAGCACCCGCGAGCGGTCCGCGCTGAGGCTCGGCGACCGCTTCCACGGTGGCGCAGCGGTCCACGGCACCGGCGCGAGCACCGTCACGTCGTGCCGCGCGGCGAGGGCGCGCGCGAGGTGCCGGTTGAACGTGCCCTTGCCCGGTTCGGCCGGGTTCGGGAAGATCGTCGAGACGAACAGCACCTTCACGGGGCGACGCCCTCAGTTCCCTTTGGCCCAGCACACCCAATCGCCGAGGCGGAACAGCTCGCCGCACTGCCGCACCAGATGGCCGTAGGCGCGCGCGCTTTCGGGCGTGCCGGGCACCTGCAGTTCGGTGCGCGCGTACGCGGCGGCGAGCGCGCCCACCGGGCCGAAGGTGGCGTCGAAGTACCGCTCGTCGCCGGACACCAGATTCACAACGCGGATGGGCACGACTCACTCCGAAAGGGCGGGCGCGCGGCGCAACACACGCAAATAAAGCGCTTCGTACTCGGCCACCATGCGGCGCACGCAGAACGCACTTTCGACGCGCGCGCGCCCGGCCAGACCGATCGCGCGCGTCGCGTCGGTCGCGTCGCACACTTCCAACAGCGCCGCCGCCAGCGCGTCCGGTGCGGCCGGGGGAACGAGCAACCCGGTCGCGCCGTGTTCGACCACTTCCGGGTTGCCGCCCACGTTCGTGGCGACGACCGGCAGCCCGCGGGCCATCGCTTCGAGGAGCGTCAGCGAAATGCCCTCGCTGAGCGACGGGAGCACGAGCGCCGCGGCGCGGCCGAGCACCGCGGGCACGTCGCGCACGTTCCCCAAGAACGTAACCCGGTCGGCTACGCCGAGCCCGCGGGCGAGCGCTTCCAACTCGGGCCGGGCCGGGCCGTCGCCGGCGATTTCGAGCCGGAAGTCCGGGCGCGCCCGCGCCACCTGTGGAACCGCCCGCAGGAGCGTGTCCGCGCCCTTCAGGGGAACGAGCCGGCCGACCATCGCCACCGGACCGCCCGGTTGCGGCCCGGAGTACGCGAACCGCTCGGTGTCGATCCCGTTGCGGATCACCGCGAGCCGGCGCTCCGCGACGCCCTCGGTCGCGCTCAACTTCTGCGCGTCTTCGGACACGCACACGACGCGCCGCGCGAGCCGGGCGGTGAACCGGAACGCCAGCCGGTGCCGCCGACTGGTCCCCACGGACTGGCCGTGCCGTGTGTGAATCACCGGGCGCAACCCGGACAGCGCCGCGGCCGGCCCGGCGTAGATATGCGCCCGGTTGTTGTGCGTGTGAACCAAATCGGTGCCGGTGCGGGCGAACGCGCGGGCGAGCCGGAACAGCAGACTCGGGCGCAGCCCCTCGGGCGCGCCGAGGCACTCCACCGGCCACCCGCACGCGGTGATGTCGTCGGCCACCGGGCCGGCGGTGTCGAGGCACACGAACCGCAGGTCGAACCGGGCGCGATCAGCGTGCCGCGCGAACTCGACGAGCAACCGCTCCATGCCGCCGGTGCGCAACTGCCCGACGACGTGGGTGACGCGGACCTTGTGTGAGGACCGAGGGGCAAACATCACACCTCGCAAGACAAGGCGGGTTACACGGGCCCCGGTGCGACCGGCGCGACGCGCCCGTTGGGGGCCTTGGTGCGCAGGGCCGTCCGGTACAGCACTTCGTAGTCGGCGGCCGTGCGCCGTAGGTCGTAGTGCGCGAAGACGGCGGCGCGCCCCGCGGCCCCCAGTGCCGCCCCGCGCGCCGGGTCGGCGAGCACTTCACACAGCCGCGCAACGAGCCGCGCCTCGTCGCCGAATGGGAACAGGAACCCACTGCTCCCGTCTTCGATCAGATCGGGCACGCCGCCGACCGCGGACGCTACCACCGGCAGCCCAGCGGCCCACGCCTCGAGTACCGCGAGCGGGAGGCCCTCGAGTTTGCTCGTGAGCGCGAAGGCGTCCATCGCGCCCAAGTAGCGCTCCGGGTCCGGCCGGTAGCCGACGAAGTGGGTCGCCCCGACGATCCCCAGCGCGCGGGCTTGCGCTTCCAGCGCGCCGCGGAGCGGGCCGTCGCCCACCACCAGCAAGTGCGCCGCCGGGTGCGCCGCCCGCACCCGCGCGAACGCCGCGAGCAGCAGGTCTTGGCGCTTCACCTCGGTGAGCCGGCCGACCGTGCCGACGAGCGGCGCGTCGAGCGGGACGCCCAACTCGGCCCGCACCGCGGCGCGGTCCGTCGGATGGCGGAACGGCTCGGTGTTGATCCCGTTGAGCACCACTTCGAGCTTTTGCGGGGCCACGAGGTGCCGCGCCGCCATCTCGTCGGCGATGTCTTGCGAGACGCAGCAGAACGTGTCGGCGTAGCGCCCCGCGAGCCAGAACAGCCACGCCATGCGCAGGCGGCGGAAGAACCCCACGCCGGCCTTGCGCAAGTGATTCAGGTGCTTCGTGTGAACCACCGGAACGCCCGCGGCGCGGGCCGCGGGGCCGGCGTAGAACAGAACCGCCGCTTGGTGCGTGTGGAGCACGTCCGGGCGCAACTCGCCCAGTGCCGCGGCCACCGCGCGGCGGGCGCTCAGGCGGAACCCGGGGCGCTTGTTCAAACACAGCACCCGCGCGCCCAACTCTTCGGCCCGCGGGGCCAGTACGCCGGGGCGCTCGAGGCACAGCACCGACACGTCTTGGCCGCGCGCGCGGCCCTCGCGGGTCAGGTCGAGCACCAGCCGTTCCAGCCCGCCCAACTCGAGCGACAACACGGCGTGGGTTACTCGCAAGCGGTTCGTCACGCGCGGTCTCCGTCTCGACAGGGTTCGGTTGGGGGTGCCGGGCGGCGGGCCAGCGACGCCACGCGCGGCGGGTCGTCGTCGCTACCGGGGTACTTGATCAGTTCAAACGAGCCGTGCTCCGAGAGCACACGCGCCGGGTTGCCGGCGACGACCGCCCGCGGCGGCACCGATTTCACCACGACCGCGCCGACCCCGATCACCGCGTCTTCGCCCACCGTAACGGGGCCGACGATCGCGCTACCGGGGCCGATGTAGACGCGGTCTCCGATCACCGGACTCCCGGCCCGGGGGTCGCGCCCGCCGCCCCGGTGTCCGACCGTCACGCAGTGGCACAGGGTGCAGTCGCGCCCGATCGTGCTGCCGGAACCCACCACGATCGTCCCCGCGTGCGGGACGTACAACCCCGGTCCGATCTGCGCGGCGGACGACAACTGCACGCCGCTGGTCACTTCCGCCAGCACCTGCACCACGAGGCCGACGAGCGCGAACGGCAGCCGCACGATCTTCGGCACCCGCGTGCGCACCCACCGGCGGTAACGGTACCCGACCACCGCCCACATGCCGGGGTTCAGCAGGAACTCGCGCACCCGCTCGCGCGTCGTGTCGCCGCAGCGGACGAAATCTCTGCACAAATGCGCGAACATGAGCGACCCCCGGCCTTAGCCCTTCCGAGCGACGACGGTGATGGTGGCGAACAGCGGGCGGAGCGGCGCCGACCGGCTGAGCGCCCGCCGCGCGCGATACGGGAACACAGCCAGACCCGCTTCGACCAGTTTCACGCCCCACGCGGGAGCGGCGACCGCCCGGCCCTTGAGGCGCGCGCGGAACCCGACGCGCGCGAACCCGGCGGCCCGAAAGCGGGCGGCCAGTTCACCGGCCGTGTACTCCTTCAGGTGGAACCCGGTCGCTTCGCGGTCGAAGTAGCCGGAGATGTCGGTCGGGCCGGCGAAGCGGTGCGGCGTGCGGCACACGTACACACCTCCGGGGGCCAGCACGCGATGCACTTCGATTAAGTGCGTTACGAAGTCGTCCGGGTGCAAGTGCTCCACCAGCATGTTGCTGAAGGCCACCGTCGTGGCACCGGTCGGCAGCGGCAGGTGGCTCCCGTCGGTTATCAGCAATTCAAAGTTCGCGGGCCGGTCCACCGACGAGGCGATCTGATCGGATACGTCGGCACCGTACGCGCGGCTCACGCGCCCGGCGACGGTGCGCGCGAGGTGGCAGTCCCCGGCTCCGATTTCGAGGTAGGCCGTCTCGGGCGCGAGGAACGGCTCGAGCAACCGGAACTGCTCCGCGGTGCGCGCGGCCTGTTGTTCGGGGCTGTCCTTCCACACGTTCTGGGGGTGGTCCGGCACACGCGCGAACAGCTCGTTGTACAGCGCGCGGTACAGTGCCGAGCGCGCCTCGGCCGGGGCGGCTCGCAACCGGTCGGCGAGTTCGCGCTCCACCTCGTAGTGTCGGCGGAGGTCCGCGCGCGTGCGCGGGTCGGTGGCGGTAGGCATCTGGGGTCCGGGTTCGGGACCGGCGGCCGCGGCGCGGCTACCACTGAACGAGTAGGGCGGTTCCCACGTTGAGGGCAACGAAGAACGCGAGGCTCAGGGCGACGGCCCGCGCCACCAACTTCTGGCTCAGCGGCGGGACGGCGCGCGGCGCGTGCGGGGCCACCAAGTGGAGGTACGAGATCGCGAGAGCCAGCAGCAGGTAGGTGGGCAGGCTATAGTTGCGCGACAGCGACACCAGCCCCATCAGGAGTGCCGCGAGGACCGCCAGCAGGTAGCTCCGCAGGTGCCGGAACTCGCGGGCGCGGGGGCCGTCGAGTCGCGGACCCACCCGCACCAGCGCCCACACCGCGTAGGCGAACGCCCCGGCAAACAGTGTACCTCCGAATAGACCCAACTCGACGTAGCCCTCGACGTACGAATTGTGGGCGACGTGCCCCGCGAGCGCCTCGTAGGTGCCCTGACCCACACCGAACAGCAGCGCACCGCGCACGGCCAGTAGCCCGTCGCTCCAGTGCTGCATGCGGGCGTTGCTCGTGTCGTTCTTGTCGCTCACGGCGATGTCCGTCATCCGCCCGCCGAGGCCCACCGCCAGTACCGGCAGCGCGAGGGCGGACAGCAGGAGCCCGCGCCGCGCGCCGACGCGGATCACCAGCAGCGCGCTCATCCCGGCGACCAGCGCCAGCAGCCCGCCCCGGGACTGTGTGAGCGGCACGCCCCACGCGAACACCACCAGCGGCCCGGCCCACAGGAACCGGCCCGGCCCGGCCCCGGGGCGCGTCAGCAGGCACAGCGCCAGCAGCGCGCCGATCACCAGCAGCACGCACAGGTCGTTCGGGTCGTTGAAGATGCCGGCCCCGCACAGCCGCGGCGTGCGCCCGACCAGTTCCCCGGTCGTGTAGTCCCAAATGGTTTGCTCAAACGGCCGCAGTGCCTCGAAATCGATGTACCCGAGGTACTGGAGCACCGCGAGGCCCGCCTGAGCCGACATCAGCACGCACACCCACGCGACGAACGCCCGGAGCCGCGCCGCCGTGCGCACATTGGCCACGACCAGTAGGTAGTACAGCGCGATTTTGAGGAACATCGTCCCGCCGGTGATCGCCTCCGCTACCGCGCCGCGGCTGAAGTGCGAGAGGAACACCGCCGCGATCAGCCCGAGCACACACGCCCCGGCCGGCGAGCGCCCCTCTGCGATCCGCTGCACCTCGCGCAACACTCCGTGCGCCGACGCGGCGAGCGCGGCGAGGATGACCGCGTTGTAGATCGGATACTCTTCCCACCCCGGCACCAGTTCGGTCGGCCGGATGATGAGCACGGCGTTCACGAGGATGAGCAGGGCAAAGGCCATCGCGCGCTCGCTGCCGCCGGGCGGCGCGGCGCGCCGCGCCGCGCGAACCCCGGTCCCGTGGGTACCGGGCACCCACTGAGGAGGTTGGGGAGTGTTCCCCCGGCACGCCGGCCGGGGTACAAGAGGGAGAGAAGCAAAGACGGGACCGAACCCAAAGAAATGTGACTCGATAGCAGAACTGATGAGAAAACGGCAGCAATTCCCGCACGTGGGAACTGAGAGGTGAACGCTCGAAGGGCCAAAACCGCGCGCCGCACCCGGCTTACACTGGGGCGGCGCGTTTACACTTCTCGAACGGCTCCGACCACGGCGACCCGTTACCAGCCCAGTCGCCGCGGGGTGCTCACACCCACGTGATCGTGATGTCGTCGAACCGCGGGCTGAGCGTCGCGTTCGAGGTGCTCATCTCGATCTCGTACTGGATGTACTGGCCGACCAGCGCGTTGCTGTTCGCGTCGACCGGCACCGACCCGCTCGTCACCGCGGCCCACCCGGTCCACACGAGCACGCCGTTCACGATGCTGCCAACCCGCACCCGCACCGACAGGCTGGTTCCGGATGGCACGCTCGCGGTGAAGGTCACGGCGCTCAAGGTCGCCTGCGCCCCGGCGTCGTACTGCACCGACGTGAACTTCCCGGTGCGCGTCGTGTTGTAGCTCACGAACGACACCGAGTCGACTTCGAGCAGTTGGTTCGCGGCACCCGAGAAGTCGGACAGTACGGCCTTCATGACTGTGCTCTGGAACGACGCGGCGATGGTCGTTTGCAGCACCCCGTCCACGTAGAACTCGAACCCGGTGCTCACCGGCTTGATGAGGTAGGTTCGGAACCCGGTCGGCAGCGCGCCCAGATCCACATCGGTGATGGTGCCGTTGTCGTTCACCCGGGCGAACAGACGATCCGAGGTGTTCTTCGAGCTGAACAGCGCCCAGTAGCGGCCCGCGACCGCGTCCAACCCGGTCGCCAGCCCGAAGTGCTGGTACGCGGTCCCGCCGAACTTGATCCGGCCCTCAAGCGCGCTGTTGGCGTACCCAGTGGTGCTGAACACCCCCGCCCCACCGACCGACAGCACCCCATTCGCGACGCTCGTGGTGACGGTGCCACCACCCTCTGAGGCCCACGACGCCACCGACCAGTTCGCGGTCGAAAGGCTCGAACCGGAGAAGGTCTCGGCCAGCACCGGGGCGAGCGCCACCTCGCCACCGGACCCGTTCACCACAGTGGTACCGTCGTGGGTACCGGCACCGAAGTCGGCGGCGCTGGTTTGGATCCAGATGCCGCGGGTGCGGAACGACCACGTCGAGTCCGCCGCCATCGTGTTACCACTCAGGTCCTTCGCCCCGCTCACCGTCGCGGTGTAGTTCAGGAACGCCAGCAGCGGGGAGCTCGGGACGAACGTGGCGACGCGGGTCACCGAATCGTAGTTCAGGTTCCCCGACACGGTCGCGTTGAACGCGTCCTTGAGAGTGAAACTGATGGTGCTCGGATTCACGGCTTCGCTGAACGTCACCGAGATGCCCGCGCTCGGCAGGACGCCGGTCGAGCCGTTCGCCGGCGTCCGGTTCGTAATCGTCGGGGCGGTCGTGTCTGAGGTGCTCTGGCTGAACACGACGTCCACCCAGTAGTTGGTCGAGTTGAACGAGTTCGTGGGAAACCCGCCGCCCGTGCCGTACCGGTACAGGCCGTTGCCCGCGTTCGCGTTACTCTGCGGGGCGTGCAGGTAGCCGCTCGTCACGCCCGCACTGGCGAACGTTCCCGACGTGTACGCGTACCCGCCGTTGGGGGCGTAGTAGGAGGCGACGTAGGTGGTGTTGGCGGCGATGGCGACGGGGGTGGAGAAGTTGACCTGCTGCCAGCCGGTGCCGGTCTCGCCGGTGAACGTGGCGCTGGCCAGCAGCGTGCCGCTCGAGGACCACAGCTTGCCCACGTGCGTGCCCGTGTTCCCCGCGCCCTTGTAGAACCGCACACCCGTGATGAACCCGGTAACGCTGGAGGAGAAACGGACCCCGAGTTCGACCGCGTCCGTGTCCGCGGCGCTGGCCACTTGCGGCGTCGCCGACGCGGGCCACAGGCTGGTGTCCGTCGCCGGGGTCGGCGTGGTGAACGACCAACTCACCGCTTGCATGACGTTGCCGGCCGCGTCGCTCGCGCTCACGGTCGCCGTGTAGGTGGCGTTCGACGCGAGCGCGCTGGTGGGCGTGAGGGTCGCGGTACGGGTCACGTCGTTGTAGCTCACCGACGCCGCAACCGTGTTGTTGGCCGCGTCCTTCAGGGTGAACACCAGCGACGCGACGGTTACCGATTCCGAGAACGCGGCGGTCACGGCCGACGACACCGGGACCGCGGTCGCGCCGGGAGCCGGCGTCCGCTCCACCACTTGCGGGGCCGTCGTGTCCGTGGCGCTCGTGGAGAACACCACGTCGACCCAGTAGTTGCTGGAGTTGAAGCTGCTGGTCGGGAACCCGCCGCCGGTGCCGTACCGGTACAGCCCGTTCGCGCCGTCCACACCGCTCGCGAGCAGTTGGAGGTTCCCGTTGGTCGCGCCCGACGACGCGAAGTAGTTGACGTTGACCGCGTACCCGCCGTTGGGGGCGTAGTAGGAGGCGACGTAGGTGGTGTTGGCGGCGATGGCGACGGGGGTGGAGAAGTTGACCTGCTGCCAGCCGGTGCC
>JALHNS010000107.1 GCA_022843445.1 Gemmata sp. | reverse complement strand
CTCGCGGTCGCCGGCGTCCGCCCACACCGCGCACGCCTTCTGCCACAGTGTGCTGGTGTCCAGCGTGCGCAGGAAGAACTCGCGGTCCCACCACAGCGACGCGCTCATCGCCATGCACTTCCCGAACACGCCGGGATACCACTTCGCCAAGTGCAGCGAGATCAAGCCCCCCATCGACGACCCGCCGACACCGGTGTGCGCGCGCTCCGGGCGCGTGCGGTACTCGGAGTCGATGAACGGTTTCACCTCTTCCACCACGAAGCGGCCGTAGGCGCGCGACAGGTCGTGCGTTTGGGCCGGGCCGCAGCGCCGCGGGCCGTACTCGTGCAACCGGTCTTCGGTGTTCGCGATGCCCACCAGAATGATCGGCGGCGTGCGGCCGGCGCGGACGGCGGTTTCGGTGTGCTCGTCGGCCCACCACGGGTTGCCCGCGAACGCGGTGTGCGGGTCGAACAGGTTCTGGCCGTCGTGCATGTACAGCACCGGGTAGCGGCGGTGCGGGTGCGCGTCGTAGCCCGGCGGCAGCCACACGCACACGGTGCGCGCGCGCGGCACGAACCGCGAGTGGAAGTCCGCGTGGTAGCGCACGCTCGCGCGGCCCCACCCGCCGACGTGAACCTCGACGTGCGGGGCCGCGTACAACTCGCGCGGCGGGTGCTCGTGCCCGCGCGGGTCGGTTTCCGCCGCCCGCCATCGGCCTTGCGTGACGAGGAACTGCGCGCGGAAGTGGGGCGGTACGTCGAGCCACGCGCGGTGCGAACCGTCGTCACACGCGGTGAGCGGCACGGCGGCGGGGTGCCAGTCGCCGAGCGGCCCGGTGCCCGCGAGGAACAGCCGCGCGCCGTCGGGCGTGTCCGGCGGAACGCGAACCACGATCTCCACCGCTTCGGCCCTCGCATCGGTTCGGCGGCGCGCGTATCATGCGCGTGTTCGCCACGCGGAGCGCGCGGATGCCAAACCCCAATGAAATCGTATCGGCCCTGTGCGCCGCCGGGTTCACCCATCTGGTGTGGATTCCGGACAGCCACCTCGGAACGTGGGAACCGGCGCTTGCCGGCTCGCCGCTCGCGCCGATCCGCGTGTGCCGCGAAGGGGAAGCGGTCGGCGTCGCGATAGGCTTACTGCTCGGCGGCGCGAAACCTTTAGTCGCAATCCAGTGTACCGGGTTCTTTGAAGCCGGCGACGCGGTGCGGAACGCCGTCCACGACATGAAACTGCCGCTGAAGTTGCTCGTTGGGGTGCGCGGCGCGCGCGCCGCGAAGAGCGGCACCGGGCGCGACAACTGCCCGCACTTCGCGCAGCGGTTGGTGGAGGCGTGGGAACTGCCGCACGCGCATTTCGACCCGGCCGAAGCGAACGCGAACCTCAGCGCGGCACTCGCAACTCTGACACAAACCGGGCCGCGGGCGCTCTTTTGGAGCGAGTGACATGACGCACCGTGACGCGCTCGAAGTGTTGGCGGCTCGGCGTGGGGAACAGGTCGTCGTCACGACGATGGGTTCGGTCGCGCTGTGGCCGCAACTGTCCGATTTGCCGCTCGATTTCCACTATCTGCCTTCGAGCATGGGGCAGGGCGTGCCACTCGGGTTGGGGCTGTGCCTCGCGCGACCGGGGCGCGGGGTCGTGGTGCTGTGCGGCGACGGCGGGTTGCTGATGAACCTCGGCTGCCTCGTGACCGCGGCGCAGTATTCCGTTCCGCTTTACGTGCTGCTCATCGACAACGGGCTGTACGAAGTGACCGGCGGGCAACCGGTGGCCGGCGCGGGCCGAACCGACTTCGCGGCGCTCGCGCGCGCGTCCGGCTTCGCGCGGGTGTACGAAGCGCTCGACCGGGCCGCGTGGGAAGCGGTCGCGGAGACGGCGCTCGCGGGCACCGGTCCCGTGTTCGTGTGGCTCAAAGTCGAAGGCGAGCGCGGGAAGCCGACGCCGAGCGCCCCGCGCCCGATGGCGGAACAGATCGCACGATTGCAAGAGGCGCTGGGGTAGAGTGCTCCCCCTGCGGCGCTCCGTGCCATGATCGTGGTGCGACGCTCCGCGTCGCATTCTTCGTTCACAGATGCAACCGCACGCACCAGTCACGAACGCGACGCGGAGCGTCGCGCCACGATCACAGCCAATCACCCGAAGGCGTAGAGCGCGCGGAGCGCGGCGGTGTACTGCTGCGGGGTGTTCACGTTCGTGAGCGGGTGCGGGTCGGCGTCGAACGCCTTGGCCTGAAGTCGGTCGAGCAGCCCGCGGAGGCTCAACTCTTGGCCCGCGAGCAACTCGCGCGCGGCGGCCAGGGCGGGGCGCACGCGGTACGCCGCGGCCAGCGGGTGCCGGTGCCCGTCGGTGCGCGGCACGTTACACAGTTCGTTCGTGCCGAGTGTGCTCAGCACGTCTTTCACCACGGCCGCCGTAAGGAACGGCATGTCGCACGACGCGACGAACACCGTGTCGGCGCGGCTTTCCAGCGCGGTCAGTCCGGCGAACAGCCCGGCGAGCGGCCCGCGGCCCTCCTCTTCGTCGCGCACCACCTCGAACGGCGTCGGAACCGGCGGCAGTTCTTGACCCGGCGCGGCGACCACCACCAGCGGCCCGGCGGCTTCGGCCACCGCCCGCGCCACGCGCGCCAGCAGCGGTTCGCCGCCGAAATCGAGCGCGCACTTCGGCGCCCCCATCCGCGTGGACCGGCCCCCGATCAAAACGATACCGGCGGTGCGCATGGCGTAATGCCCGTACGGGGAAGAGGAGAAAAGTACCGGCCGAGCGCAACCGGGCACGGGTTCGCGCCCGCGCCCCGCAGCGCTGCTATATGAGAGTACCCCGAACCGCTTCAGCGACCAATGCTGTTCAACATCTTCTCACGACTGCGCCGCCGCCCCGACCGGTTGTCGGTGGTCACGGCGGAGCGCCTGCTCCACGACTTGAACCGCGTGGACACGTTCCCGGTGTTGGCCGACACGACCGCGCGCGCGCTCGCCCTCACCAACGACCCGAACGCGACGCTCGCCGACATCGCGGACCTCGTGCGCCGAGACACGGTGCTCACAGTTTCCGTGCTGAAGTTGGCGAACTCGATGGCGTATCGCGGGAAGTTCCCGGTCGACGATCTCAAGAAGGCGGTGCCGCGGTTGGGGCTGCGCGGGTGCCGGCAGGTGCTCGCGGCGGCCGGTATGCGCGGCGTGTTCCGCAACCGCCCGCCGCAGGTGGCCGACGCGTGCGAGGCGCTGATGCGGCACGGCCTGTTCACCGCCGCGCTCGCCGGGCAGTCGAACGCCGCCGCCGGCATCGGGTTCGGGGGCGAGGCGCTCACCGCGGGGATGCTCCACGACATCGGGCGGCTGGTGATCTGCGTCCGCGTGCCGGATGCGTTCGCCGAAGTCGCCCCCCTGACGTTCGACGAATCGCCGGCGCTCCTCGACACCGAGCAGGCGCTGCTGGGCACGACGCACTGCGCCCTCAGGGCAGTGCGCCCGCGCCAACGGACTGTCCGAGGGCGTGCCCGCGGCCATCGAAGGGCACACCCGGCATGCCGACGAGAAGCGGTTACCGGTACTCGTCGCGCGCACCGCGGCCGCCGCCGACGTCGCGAACCACCTGCGGTGCAAGCGCAAGGTGGCCGAGTTCCGCGCAACGCGCGCGCCGGGGTTCGTCGCCCTTCGGGGCGCTCTCGGGGCGGCCCTCGGAGCGCTAACGCCGGTCAAACTCGGCGCGGTGGTGGTCGCGGCCGTCCGCGAAACGCGCGCCATGCTCCGCGCGTGCGGCTAGACCGGCCCCGCGGGCGCGGCTACACTGGCCCGCTCCGGGGAGGCACTCGCATGGCGCGGCGGTTTCGCGTCGGGATCGTCGGGTTCGGCGTCGCCGGGGCCGCGTGCGCGCACTTGCTCGCGTCGGACGGCCACTCGGTCACGCTGATCGAGCGCGCGCCCGCGGTCGAACCGATCGGCGCGGGCGTGCTGCTCCAGTGCTCCGGCCAAGCGGTGCTGAAGCGGTTCGGCATCTTGGACCGCGTGGTCGCGCACGCCGCCCCGGTCGACGAACTGTGGGCGCGGCAGGCGAAGAGCGGCCGCACGCTCGTGCGCAACATTTACGGCAACTACGAACCGGGCTGGCGCGCCTACGGCGTCCACCGCGGCGTGCTGTTCGGCGCGCTGCGCGAACTCGTTGAGAGGCAACCGGTCGACGTGCGCCTCGGGTGCGAGATCGCCTCGCGCGAAGCCGCACCGGGTGGCGAGGTGCTGCTCCGCGACACCGCCGGCCGCGCGTACGGGCCGTTCGATCTTGTCATCTGCGGCGACGGGTCGCGGTCGCAGTTGCGCGCCGCGTTCGGCTTCAGCGCGAAGGTGACGGAGTACGACCACGGTACGCTCTGGGTCACGGTGCCGGGAACCGGCGTGCCGGGGAAACTCTTGCAGGTGGTGCGCGGCACCCAACAGTTGCTCGGCCTGCTGCCCCTCGGCGACGGCCTCGTGAGCCTGTATTGGGGCGTGCGGAACACCGACGTTCCTGCGATTCGCGCGCGCGGGCTGGACGCGCTGAAGGGCGAAGTGCTCGTGTTCTGCCCCGAAGCCGCGCCGGTGCTCGAACACGTCTGCGATTTCGATCAGTTCTTGCACACACCGTACCGCCACGTGCGCATGGTGCGCGCGCACGACGACCGCGCGCTGTTCGTGGGCGACGCGGCGCACGCGATGAGTCCGCACTTGGGGCAGGGCATCAACATCGCGCTCTTGGACGCGTGGCGGCTGTCGGCGGCGCTGCGCACCGCCGACACCCCCGCGGCGGCGTTCGCGGCGTTTCGCGCGGCGCAGCGCGCCTACGTGCGATACTATTCCACCGTGACGTGGTTCCTCTCGCCGTTCTTCCAGTCCGACTGGCGCGTCTTGGGTTGGGGCCGCGACGTGGTGCTGCCGCTGCTCCCTTACGTGCCGGTGGTGCGCAAACAGATGTTGCTGACGGTGAGCGGGCTGAAGGGCGGGTTCTTCCGCGGGCGGATCACGATTTGATGTCCCACTCGCCGGCGGGTGCCGGCGGTTCGCCGAGAGGGTTGCAATGAAAACGGTTCTGATGCCGATCGGCGACGCGGCCGAGGTGCTGGACACCTACTACCCGCTGTTCCGACTGCAAGAAGAGGGGTACCGCGTGCTCGTGGCCGGACCGGAAGCGCGGGGCTATCACCTCGTGCTACACGAGCGCCCGGACGGCTGGGACATCACGCAAGAGCGCCCCGGGTACACGCTGAAGGCGGAAATCGCGTTCCGCGACGTGAACCCGGACGAACTCGACGGCATGGTGATTACCGGCGGGCGCGCCCCGGAGTACCTGCGGTACGACGAGCACCTGTTGCGCATCACGCGGGCGCTGTTCGCGGCGAACAAGCCGGTGGCGAGCGTGTGCCACGGCATCGAGATCGTGGCCGCCGCCGACGTGATTCGCGGGCGCGAGGTCACGACCGTGGCCAAGTGCGCTCTGGACTGCACCTTCTCCGGCGGGGTGTACGTGAACCGCGAAGTGGTGGTGAGCGGGAACCTCGTAACCGCGCGCACGTGGCACGACAACGCGGCGTGGATGCGCGCGTATTTGAAGCTCTTGAAGGGCGTGTAAGGGCTATTTTTTGCCGGCGGCTTTGGGCGCGGAAGCGAACTCGGCGGCGGTGAGTTGCTTCACTTGGCCGTTTTGGAGCAACACCGCGCCGCCGTCGGCGGGGGCCGCCTTCTCGTAGGCCACCACTTCGGCCGCGCCGCCGGTGTCGCCCTCGCCGGCCATTGTCGCACCCCACACGATCACGATTTCGCCCTTGCGAACGGCCGCGAGCGCGAGCGGGTGCCCGGCCTCGTACTCGGCGAGGTCGGCGACCTTCGCCGGGCCGCGGTTCGCCTTGCCGGAGTACAACCGCAGCACCGACGCCACTTCGTTCAGCGCGTCGGCGCTAGTGGGCGCGCCGCCCGGCCCGCCCGCCGGCGGTTTGTCCGCACAGCCGGCGAGCGCGCACAACACCAGAACACAGATCGAACGCATTCCGCGCTCCGCGAGGGGTCAGTTGTCGTTGACGGTTTCGCCGCCGGCGCGCGTGCCGTAGGCGCGCCACGCCGGGATCGCGAGCGAATCGCGGAAGAACCGCACGCTCCCGTCGGCGAGGCCCACGTTCGCGCCGCCGCTGTGGTAGCTGCTGGCCGAGATGTGCATCGAGTTGAACGCGCTGTTCCCGCAACTGTACCGCTGCGCGCCGGTCGGGTTCCGCGCGTTCCAGTTGATCGGCAGCGTGTGCGTGTACAGGAAGTTCGCCGGCAGGTTCCGGTAGTACTGGTAGCCCACATACTTGATGCTGCTGCTCCAGTTGGTCCCGGTCTGGCACATCGTAATGGTGGTGCCGTCGCTCTCGTTGTAGCCGGTGTTCGCGGAGTTGATGATCACGGTCGCGTGGTCGCGGATGCCGCTGCCCGCGTTCCACAGCGTGGTGGAGCGCATCACTTCGGCGAACAGAGCGGTGTTGCTGGTGCCGTCGGTGACGGTGACGATCGGGTAGCCCTTCATCAGTTGACCGGCGAGCAGGGGCATCGAGAAGACGCCCTCCAGCGCCGCGTTGCCGCCGCGCTGGTGGGCCCACGCGCCCAGCGAGCCGAAGTAGTTCTGGCGGCCCGCGCCGAGATAGGTCTCGCTCGACGGGTCCGAGGGGCACAGGAAAATGGGCACGTCCGCGGTGCGCGCGGCGCGGTTCGCGTTCGCCAGCGCCGGGAAGTTCGAGTTGATCGGCGCGTCGCTGTTCACGTTGTAGTTCATGTTGAACTGGTTGAACTTGTTCGCCTGCTCGAAGTACGGCAGCAGCAGCGCTTGGAGCGTGGCCCCGGAACTGTACGTGGTGGGAGTTCCGGGGCCGGGGGCCGGCAGTACCACCGTGTGCTGCTGCGGGGGCAGGGTGCCGTTGGTGCTCTCGAAGTTGTGTGCGGCCAACCCGAACTGCTTCAGGTTGTTGCTGCACTTCATGCGGGCCGCGGCCTCGCGCACCTTTTGAACGGCCGGCAACAGCAGACCGATGAGAATGGCGATGATGGCGATCACCACCAGTAACTCGATGAGCGTGAACGCGGAGCGCCGGCGCATGGGGTGCCTCTGTGAACGGAAGAAATGAGACCGCAGACCGGGCGAAATGAAAACTTAATGAACTGTATACCGGAGGCGCGCCGGGGCGTCTAGACGCGCGCCACGGGCACGTCAGAACGGCTTGTTCCACACGCTCAGCACAGCCGGCAGGCCGAGCATGCGGATGCGCGTCTGCCGCGCGAGGCTCCAGCCGTAGCCCTTCATCGTGCGCTTCAGCAACTCGTGTTCGAGCACGAGCAGCACCGCGCGGCCCCCGGGGCGCAGCACGCGGTCCCACTCGCGGGCCGCGCCCTCGTACAGCGGCACGATCTTCTCCACGCTCAAGAGCTGCTTCCCGAACGGCGGGTTCGACACGATCCGATCGACCGAGTGCGTTTCGAGCGGCAGGTCTGTCGCGTCCCAGCGCGCGAGGTCGGCTTTCCCGACTTGCTCCAAGTTCTGCGACGTGACGAACACCGCGTTCGGGTCCAAATCGCCGCCCACGACGCGCACGCGGCCCGCCTTACTGCGCTGTTCGGCCACGTACAGCGCTTCGGCCATGATGGTGCCCGCACCGCACATCGGGTCGAGGACGGTCATGCCCGGCCCGATGCCCGCGAGGCGCACCATCGCCGCCGCGACCGTGGGCCGCAGCGACGCCGCGACGTGATCCAGCTTGTACGTCCGGTGCCGCATGGTGCGGTCGCTGAGGCGCACGCCGCACACGGCGGTCTTGCTGTAGATGGTGAGCCACATCTCCAGCCACGCGTTCTCGTTGTTGTAATGCCACCCGTGCGGAACCTTCCCTTCGAGACCGGCGACGAAGGCGTCGCGGGCGTCGGCGCGGCGGAACCCGTGTTCGCCCTGCATCTGGCAGACGATGTGGTACGTCGGCCGGCCTTTCGTCTTGGGGCGCAGTTTGTGGTGCAGTTTGAAGAGGTGCTCCCAGTCCGGCTTGCGCGCGGTCCAGTTGCGGAGCGTCTCCAAGTCTTCGCTCTTGTAGGTGAGCGAATCCGACCCCCAAGCGAGCAGGAACACGTCTTCGGTAGTCCGCAGTGACAGCAACTTGTCGGTGAGCGTGTCGAGTTTGAACACGACGAGGCCGCGCGCGGTCTTCACAACTTGACCGCCGAGGTCGCGCGTGATCTCGTCGGCCGCGACGGACTCCAACCCGCCGTGGGTCATGGCGTAGAGCGCGGGGAGCGGCTTGTCGTCGGTGGGGCGGCCGGAGCGGGACATCGCGGAAGCTCGGTGCGGTTCGCGGGCAAACAGACAGTATAGCAGGTGCGCCGCCGACCGCGCCGCGGTAGAATGCGAGAGTACAACGCCACCGGAGGCGCTACCGTGACCGCCGACACACTGACAACCGATTCCTTGCGTGACGCGCGCCTGCGCGAACTCGCCGCGCTGTACCCGCCGCCGGTAATCGCCGAGTGGCTCGCCGACCGGTCGTGGTTAAACGAGCAGATGAACGACGGTGCGCTCGCCGCGCACTACGGCAAGGTCGTCGCCGTCTACAACCGTGCCGTGGTCGGCGTCGGCGACAATTACCTCGACATGCTCCTCGAACTCTCGCCGAAGTTCGGGGTCCATCCCGAACGGATCGTCGCACTGTACCTCGGTGAGTGAATCGCCCATGCCCACTCTGCGCTTGACCGCGCTCGGGGTCGGTGCGGGGTTGCCCGTGCGCGAACCGAGCGGAACCGCTCTGTTGCTCCCGCGAGTGCAACTGCGGTGCCTGCTCCGGTTGCCGAACCTGCTGGTGCCGCGCGACGGCATCATCGACACCGGTTCGCCGTTCAGTTGGTTTCCCGAAGCGATTTGGAGCCAGTTCCGGCGCGGCACCGATTACGAAGATCTGCCGTTCGAGCCGGGCACGGTCGCGCCGAACGGGCGCACCGCGGGTTGGAACTTCACGTTCCGCTTCGTGCGGTTCCTTCAACCGATCGGTCTGCACGACGGCAGTTCCGAGTTGGTGCGCGATGGTCTCATCGCGCAGTTCGCGAACGGAAATCCGCCGTCGTTCGCGCGTACGAACGCCCCGGCGGTCGCGGTAATCGGGCTTTGGGGCGGGGCGCTGGAGGGCACCAACGTGCGCATCGCCACCGACGCGACCACCGGCCGCCTCACGGGCGCGCTCGAGTGGTGAGTAGTTTGTGCGAGTGAAGCAAGAGCGATATCAGCGGCCCATGCGCCACTCGTGAAGCCAACAAGCGTCCGATTCGACCAATTCAAAAAGTGGAAATCCCAGCCAGTACGCGATTCCGCTGACGGCGACGATTCGCGAACCTCTGGCCGCTCGAACCACACTCGCTTTGCCGAACTGCCCGGCGAGGTAGAACGGGATCAACTTGTTGCTCAGGTCGAGTTCTCCGTCTTCGATTGCTGCGAGAGCCACATCGAGTGTTATTGGGCACGGCGGTTCGAGGAGAACCAAGAGCCGTGACGCCCATTGATCGAACCCGTAGCGGCGCGGGTTCACCGCGACGGCGAACAAGCAATCGAAAACGGTTGACGGGTCGCAGGCGCGCAATCGACCGGCCAACTCGTTGAACCGCCGGAGCGTCATCTCGGTAAGAAGAAAGTCCTGAAACTCATCCGCAGTCATGGTGCGTTCGCACTTCCGGCCGACTGCGGTTCGGCGCTTCCCATGCTCAGCGCGTCGGTCGGGCACACCAGCGCGCACGCGAAGCACGAGACGCAGTCGCGCGGGCGCGGCAGCCACGGCCCAGACGCAGCGAGCGCCATGCAGTCGGTGGGGCACACTTCGACGCAGTCGCCGCACCGCGTACAGCGCGACGCGTCCAGCACCGGGAGTTCGCCGAACGCGGTCACTCGTGCAACTCCTCGTCGGCCAAGTCGATCACCGGTTCCGCGGGCTTGCGGCGCGGCTTCGGCTTCGGGGCGCTCGGTTTCGCGCCCGGCGCGTCGCCGATTGTGCGCCGAATTGCCGCGGCCATTAGCCCGCTCGCGGCGTCTTCCAGCACCGGTTGCGTGAGCGGCGGGAACAGCGCCAACCGTGCGCCCAAGTCGAACAGCGCCGCGGCCCACTGCACGCGGTCGGCGTCGTTCAGTTTCACGTCGCTCACGGCCACACTCGGCACGTCCGGCAGTTCGCGCGACAGGTCCGCGATCAGCCGCAGCGGGCCGGTTGAGTCTTCGGCCAGTTCTACCTGAACAAAGAGGACGCACGGCCGGCGCTCGCGCACGAGTGACAACGCGCTGTCAACGGTGCGCGTGGGGCGAATCAGCCACGCGCTTTCGGCGGCGAGGTCCGCGAGTTGCCGTGCGATCCAGCCGTCCGCTTCCAGAATCACGAGCGCCGGCACGCGCGTCACGGTGCGCCCCCTTCCGGCTTCTTCGGTTGAAGGCCCAGCGCCTCGATGCGCCGCGACAGCCGCCCGCGGAACACGCCCAAGAGTCGAGCGGCGTCGGTCTGGTTCTGGTTGCACTTCGCCAGCGCGAGCGCGATGAGCCGTTTCTCAACGGCTTCGAGAATCGCATCGAGCTCAAGTGGTTTCGACGGCGCGGTGCGCGGCGCGTCGGCCTTCACGCGCATCACCAGCGGCAGGTGCTCGCGCAGAATCGGGCCGTCCGGGGCGCGCGCCGCGGCGTCACTGAGTACGTCCGCGAGTTCGCGCAGGTTGCCGGGCCACTTGTGCGTTTGAAGCACCGCGAGCGCCGCGGGATCGAGCGCGCGGCCCGGCACCACGCGCGCCGCGAGCCGCGGGAGGTCGTCGAGCCGGTCGCGCAGTGGCGGAACGCGCAGTTCGAGTGCGGAAAGCGCCGTTTGGAACACCGGCACCAGCGCGCCGTCGCTCACCGCACTTGCCGCGGTGCGTTCGCTCCCGCACGCGAGCCGCAACTGCGGGTGCTCGGCCGCGTGGTCCGCGAGTTTCTGCTGCAAGTCGCGGGGAAGGGCGGTCGGTTCCTTTAAATAGAGCGTGCCGACGCGCTCCGAGGCCGCGACCCCGCCCAGCCCGAACAGCGCGCTTTCGATGAGGTACGGCTGAAGGCCGGCGCAGTCGAGCGCCACGAACGCGCGCTCGCGGTGTGGGCCGGAGTGGTGAATCGCGCGGGCCGCGGTTTCTTTGCCGCTGCCGCGCTCGCCGACCAGCCACAGGGGGGCGAGCACCTGCGCCGCGAGGCGCGCCTGCGATACGAAGTGTGCCGTTGCGAGCGCCGGGCCGTCGAGGAGATCGAGCGAGAAGTGCGCTGCACGGGCCGCGCGCAGCTCGGCGACGCTCGCGGGCACGCGCTTCGCTGCCGCGGGCACCGGTTCGCCGACGACGTGAACGAACCCGACGACGCCGAAAATGCCGCTTTCGCCGCTGAGCGGCGCGAAGGTGATGTCCCACCACGGCGGGCCGTTCTTCGCGGGCGGCGCGGGCCGGCGCGCGCGGTCGGCGCGCCCGGCCATTGCTTCGGGTGTCGGCGCGAGCGCCGCTTGCAGCGCGGTGCCGGTGCGCTTCGTGGAACACGCCATGCCCAGCGCTTCGGAAAGCGAGACGCCGGTGAGCTTCTCCCACGCGGCGTTGGCGAACCGCAACCGCCGGCCCTTGCCCACCACGAACACCGGCGTGGCGGAGAGTTGGAAGAACGCGCGCCAGCCGAACCCGCCGCTGCCGCGGGGGCGACCCTTACCGGCGGGGGTGGGTGGCGTGGACATACTTTGAGAGTGGTCCGCTCGCTCCGCGAGCGGCGTTTCGCGGAACCGGTGCGAATGCGAGTGACGGGGACGCGCGCAGCGCGCCGTGGCACCGCTCGCGGAGCGAGCGGACCACCCTGAAGACTACGGCAGCGGCGGCAGGTGGGGGTTACCGGCGATCTCGCGCGACCACACGAGCCTGTTGTTGCGCTGTGCGGAGAGCGTCACGATCGTGTGCCGGCCTTCTCGGGGCGGTCCAAAATCGTTGGGGTCCTCCTTCGCCTCAAGTGTCAGACCGGCCACCGAGAGGCTGGTCGAACCCGCGGGAGCGTACTTCAGATCGGCCAGTTGGAGTTTCTCCTTCATGGGCGTCACCTTGCCGGTGGCGAAGTCGAGTTTCACCAACCGGCCGTCCTCCTTGCGCGCCGCCGCTTCCATTTGGGGGGTCGGCCGCGCGCCGCCGGCGTAGAACGCGCTCGCGGTCCATGCCACAATCGCGCCGTCGCCATCGGCGCGCACTGCCGTCAGGAAAGTGCGGCCGTACGCCTTTTCGGTAACGACCCACTCCGGCAGAAGAATCGGCCCGGCCTTGCCGAGCGTCTTGCCGGTCGCCGCGTCGATGGCGACCACGGTGAACTCGTTCGCCTTCTTCGCGTTCGGTACCCAACCGTACACGCGGTTCGCGTCCGCCCCGGCCAACTTGGGCGCGTCGGTGCTCTTCCACACCGGTTTCCCGGTGGCGACGTCGAGCGCCTCGATCCCGCCGCCCTTCGCGGGCACGAACACCAACTTCGCGTCTGGCGAAACGATGCCGACACCGGCAACCGGCGTACCGGCTTTCGCTGCGTCGTCGGCCGCGAACAGCGGGGCCGGAGCGAGCAGGGTGAGGAGTGCGAACGAGCGGAGCATGAGAAGCCCTCGGAACGGCCGCGCGAATCGCGCGCGGCTACCACAACGACGACGCGCCCGAAGCGGGAGTTGTCACTTCTTCTTCAGCAGCTTCAGGTGAACCGCGGCCACGTCCCACATGTAGTGGCCGATCTGGTACTTCTCCACGGCGGCGGTCATGTGCTCGAGGCACTTCTTCGCGTCGCCCTCGCTCTCGTAGAAGAGCGCCACGTACAGGTTCGCGTAGAACCGGGCCTCTTTCCGGTCCTCTTCGCCGAGCTTCGCCTTCTCCGCGGCCTCCAGCACGTCGGCCGGTTTCAGCTTGCCCGCGAACAGTTCCATCACTTCCTTCATCGGCACGCGGGTGTCCTTCGTGACCGGGATCAGGTCTTCGCGGGCCTTCTTGGGCGTGTTCGCGCGGGCGTTGCACAGGTAGTGCCACGCGCTGTTCTCCACGTCTTCGGGGTTCACCTTGCGGTGCAGGTCGAACTGCGCCGTGCCGTCCTTGAATCGGCCCGCGTAGTAGAGCGCGATGCCGCGCCGCCAGTGGTCCGGGGCGAACTTCGGGCGCTCCTTCAGGAACGCGTCGAAGTCCGCGATGGCCTCTTTGAAGTTGCCGAGCTTCAGTTGCGCGTCGCCGCGGCGGTCGAGCGCCACGATCGCCTTCGGCTCGAGTTTCAGCACTTCGGAAAAGGCCTTCACGGCCTCGGCGTTCTGGCGCAGTTTGTCGTGCGCGGTGCCGGCGGCGAACGGGAACGCGGGGTTCTTCGGGTCCAACTTCGCGCCCCGCGCCGCGAGCGTCAGCACGTCGTCGAACTTGCGGCCCTTGTTCGCCGCTTCGATCTCCGACAGCACTTTCTCCAACTCCTTTTCCTTCTCTTTGTCCTGCTTCTCGTCGGCGCACGCGCCGAGGGCGAACACGAGGCCGGTCACGAGCGCCGCGGCTCCGATCACGCGCATGGGTGAACTCCGTAAGGTGTGTGCGGATGATCCTATCGCCGCGGCGCGGCGTATAACAGCACGCATCCCAAATTCAGCGGAGTGCGACAATGGCGGACCCGGCGAAGGGCGTGGACAAGGGCGAGATGATGCAGTACCTCGTGCCGGCACTGGGGGTCGGCGCGCTGGTCGTGTTGGTGGGCCTTGTGGTGCTCACGTCCGGTTCCGCAAGCCCGCCGAAGATGTCCGACGGCTCCGACGGCTCCGAGAACGACCCGGCCCTGAAAGAGGTCGTGCCCGGGTTGCAGATCCGCGACCTGAAAGAGGGCCTCGGCGAAGCGTGCTCGCCCGGCGCGACCGTGACCGTTCACTACACCGGTTGGCTCACCAACGGCACCGTGTTCGACAGCAGCCGCAAGAGCGGCAACCCGTACACGACCCCGCTCGACGGTGTCGTGCGCGGGTGGACGCTCGGCATTCCCGGCATGAAACCGGGCGGCATTCGCAAACTGGTGATCGCGCCCGCGCTCGGCTACGGCACGCAGAACAAGGGCAGCATCCCGCCGCACAGCACGCTCGTCTTCGAGGTGGAACTGATCTCCGCGACCGCACCCCCGCCCGCGCCCGGGGCCGGGCCGTACAAGATGATCGACGGCAGCGACAGCACCGTGACCGACCCCGGCCTGCGCGAGGTGACGCCGGGCGTGAAGGCCCGCGACGTGAAAGAGGGTGCCGGCGAACCGGTGAAGCCGAACGCGACCGTGACCATTCACTACGTCGGCTGGCTCGCCGACGGCACCGTGTTCGACAGCAGCCGCGCCCGCGGCGAACCCGCGACGTTCCCGCTCGCGGACCTCGTGAAGGGATGGCAGGAGGGCATCCCGGGCATGAAGCCGGGCGGCGTGCGCAAACTGGTGATCGCACCCGAAAAGGGCTACGGGAGTCGGGCCAGTGGCAAGATTCCGGCGAACAGCACGCTCGTCTTCGAGATCGAACTCATCAAGTAGGACCGGCTTCCAACCTGTCCTACTACCCGCGGAGTCGCACCCATGCGCTACCACCTCTCCCTCATCGCGGTCGCGGCGCTGTCGCTGCCCGCGAGCGCCGCGCCCAAGAACGTGCTGCTGCTGATCGCCGACGACCTCGGCTTCCAAGTCGGGTGCTACGGCGACCCCGTGGCGAAGACGCCGCACCTCGACGCGCTCGCGAAAGGCGGCACGCGGTTCACGCACGCCTTCGCGTCGGTGGCGTCGTGCAGCCCGAGCCGCGCGACGATCCTCACCGGCATGCCCACGCACCAGTGCGGGCAGTACGGCCTCGCGCACGCCACGCACAACGCGCACACCTTTCGCACCGTGAAGGGGCTTCCGGCGCTGCTCGGCCCGGCGGGCTACCGAACCGGTGTGATCGCGAAGTTGCACGTGCAGCCGAAAGAGGTGTACCCGTTCGACGTGGAAATCGGCGGCGGCGGCCGCAACCCGGTGCAGATCGCCGAACAGACCACGAAGTTCATCGCCGATTGCGGCGAGAAGCCGTTTTTCCTGTTGGTCGGCTTCACCGATCCGCACCGCGCCGCGAAGGGCTTCGCCAACGACGGCAAGTACCCCGCGAGCGTGCCCGCGATCAAGTTCGACCCGAAGACGGTGCCGGTGCCGTACCACCTGCCGGATCAGCCCGAAGTGCGCGCCGAACTCGCGGAGTATTACGAGTCGGTCGCGCGGCTCGATCACGGCGTCGGCCTCGTGCTGAAGGCGCTCGCCGACGCGAAGAAGGCCGACGACACGCTGGTTATCTTCGTGAGCGACAACGGCATCCCGTTCCCCGGTGCGAAGACGACGCTCTACGACGCGGGCATTCACCTGCCGATGCTCGTGCGCAAACCCGGCGCGAAAGCCGGTGTGGCGTGCGACGCGATGGCGAGTTGGACCGACATCGCGCCGACGGTGCTGGACTGGTGCGGCGTGAAGCCCGCGCCGGTCGGGAAGAAGGACGCGCCGCTGCCCGGCCGCTCGCTGCTGCCGGTTCTCGAAACGACGAAGAGCGACGGGTGGAACGAAGTGTACGCGTCGCACCAGTTCCACGAAATCACGATGTACTACCCGATGCGGGCGGTGCGGACGCGCACCCACAAGTACATCCTGAACATCGCGCACGGCTTGGAGTACCCGTTCGCGTCGGACCTGTGGGGTTCGGACATGTGGCAGGGCGTACTGAAGCGGAAGGACCCGTTCATGGGCAAGCGCTCGGTGAGCGCGTACGTGAAGCGGCCGAAGGAAGAACTGTACGACATCGCGAGCGACCCGAACGAGTTGAAGAACCTCGCGGCCGACGCGGGCAGCGCGAAAGTGCTAGAAGAGATGCGGGCGAAGTTGGCCGCGTGGCGGAATAAAACCGCCGACCCGTGGCTCATCAAAGACAAGCACGAGTGATTCCCCAAGGTAGTAGGCACGCTCCGCGTGCCGTCGCTACAGAGCGAAAGAGGCTGTGCGAAGAGCCGTGGAGCGGAATCGGTCCGAACACACGGCACGCGGAGCGTGCCTACTACCACGCTGAGGGCCGACCGATGCTCTACATCTCGCTGGTGCCGGCGTTCGCGGTGCTGCTCGCGGCGAAGTACGCGGCAACGCCGGCCCCGGAGCGCGTGCGGTGGGGGCTGTTCGTGCCGGTCGGCCTCGGCGCGTTCTGCCTGCCGGTCGTGATGCTGATGGTATTCCCGGTGATCGTCTGGCTCGCCGGGTTGCTGCTCCTCGCGCTCGCTGCGTGGCCGCTGATTCGCCGGCGCGTATCGAACTTCTGGCCGGTGGGCATCACGGCGGCGCTCGTCGCCTACGGGATCGCGAGTTGGTCCGCGTACCGCGACCTGCGGGAAGAGAACCGGCTGCGCGAGGCGTACCCGCTCGTTTCGATGGCCGCCCGCGTGCCGGAACCGCGCCCCGAACCGATCGCGGACGAACGCGCGCTCGCGTGGCTCTCGACACACGAAGACCCGCTCGCCGGCGGCTTCGGCTGGCGGGAGAGCCAACTGCGCCGCCTGCACACGCGCACCACAGATGCGTTTGTGAACAGCGACGGGTTCGGTGTCGCGCGCATGCCGGGCCGCATCACGGAGCACGAACTGAAGCCGCCGGAGCGCCCGGAGGTGCCGCCGCAACCGGGATCACCGGCGCTTTGGCCGCACGGCGAAGCGTTCGAGCTGTCGCCCGCGCCGGCCCGCGAGCAGTTCGCCAAAATGCACCGCCACGGCCTCGGCGATTTCGCGTTCCGCGAAGGCTGGGGATACCGACAAGACCGCGACCGCGTCGCCGGGTTCCTCAGCCACCGCTTCAGCAAGGTGCCGACAACGGAAACGTGGACCGTTCACCGAATCGAACTGGTGGGATTGCTGAAGCACGCGGCACCGAAGGTGTACCTCTCCGACAAGTTGCCCGCGATGGACGACCTGCGCGGCGCGCCGACGCGCCCGCTCGACGCCTTCGAGACCGCCGGGCTTGTAGCGATTCGTAAGGGCGAAGAGGGCTTCGCCGCGCAGCGCCCCGACGTGGTGCGCTACCTCGGCGCGATTCGCAGCGCGAAGCAGTGCGTGGAGTGTCACGGCGGGCAGCGCGGCGACCTGCTCGGCGCGTTTGCGTACACCCTTCGGCGCTGAGTATAATCTCGTCGTATCTTCCTCGCGGAGAACGAGACGATGGTTCGCAAACTGTTCGCGCTCGCGGTGACCGCGGCGCTCGCCGGCACCGCGGTCGCGGCCGATCTGAAGTCCGGCAACCAACCGGGCGACAAGGTGAGCGGGGCGTTCCACCCGTACCACGTCAACGGCGAAGAGGCCGGCAAGTGCGGCTGCCTCTACTGCAAGGCCGGCGACGACCCGGTGATCGCGGTGTTCGCGCGGACCGCATCCGACCCCGCGGTTCACAAACTGCTCAAAGCGCTCGACGCCGAAAACGTGAAGCACGCGAAGGCCGACCTGCTCACCTACGCCGTGTTCAGCGGCGACAAGGCCGCACTCGAACCGGTGCTGAAAGACGCCACGAAGAAGGCCGAGCTGAAGAAACTGATCGTGGCGATCGAAGAGAAGGACGAACCGATCCCCGAAAAGTACAAGCTGAACAAGGACGCGGACGTGACTGTTGTCCTCTACGTGAACCGCATCGTGCAAGCGAACCACGCCTTCGCAAAGGGCAAACTGACGGACAAGGACGTCGACGCGATTGTGAAGGACGTGGCGAAGATCGTGAAGTAACTTCGGTGACCGGTTCGCGAATCGACACGGGCCACCCAATTGGGTGGCCCGTTTTTTTTTGGCGCGCGAATTGCGGTAGAAAAATATTGCAACCAACCTGCAACTTGAAACGTCGAAATAGTACTCTTCGGCAATCCGGCAACGCGAACTTCACGAAAAATGGGTGAAGTGGTTTAAGATCGCCGGAGTTGTGACGTAGAATCCGGTGGAAGGACGCACCGCGAGCCGTTTCCCCGGCCGCACCCATCAAGGAGGTACCTCTCGTGTTGGTTCTCACTCGCCGCCCGGACGAGTCCATCGTCATCGGGAACAACATCAAGATCACGATCGTGAGTGTCGGCCCCGGCCGGGTGAAGATCGGCATCGAGGCCCCTCCGCACGTGCGCATCGATCGTCAAGAAATTCACGAGAAAATCGAGCGCAACGCGGACGTGCTCGCGGCCCTCACCGCCTCCCCCAGCGACGCGCAAGCCACGATGGTCGGTCCGTCCCCGGACACCGCGCTGATCGTGCAGGGCGACGTGCCGCTCGCGGAACCGGTCGGCGTGCCCGTGCCGCCCGCCCCGAGCGCGACGGCCGAAGCGAAGGACGCGCGCCTCAGCAAGTACAAGTTCCCGCGCAAGCCGCGCTAGCTCGTACACTGCGCCCCGTTCGCGGAGGAAGCGCCGAGAGCGGGGCGCGCTCATTTCAATCGCGCCGTCGAACCGCCGGTTCGTGCCGGCGGTTCGACCC
>JALHNS010000106.1 GCA_022843445.1 Gemmata sp. | reverse complement strand
GCCCCACCGGGCCGAGGGGCGGAACCAAATCCGCCGGCGGCTGAACCGCCGGGCCGCTCGGCGCGCTCGGCCCACTCGGAAGCACCGGCGTGTTCGGCGGCGCGAGGCTCGTGCTGGCGCTCCCGGTGGGGAAGTCGCGGCTCGCTTCGTTGCGGTTCCCCGCGAGGTCCGTGGCGACGATGCGCACGGTCACCGCGTCCGGGCCGCACTTGAACGCGACGCCGGTGCGCGAGTTCGCCGGCAGCTTCACGTCGGTCCAATAGCCCTGCGGATTGTTCATCGCGCGGAACTGCACCTTCGGCTCCGCGTCGCTGGGGAACTTGTCCTCGATCGCCCACTCGATCACCACGTCGTCGCCGGTGCGCTTCGCGTTGGTCACGCGGATCGCCGGCGGCGTGGTGTCGATCAGCATCTTCAGGTCCGGCGGGTCGCGGGTCACGTCTACCGGGTCTTTGTTCCCCTTCAAGTCCTCAATCACCATCTTGAACCAGTAAATGCCGTCGTCCTTCGCCACGTAGACGAAGTGGTCTTTATCCGGCGTGACGAACGCGTCCTGATACCACGTGTTCTCGCCGTTGCGCGCCACATACAGCAGCACTTGGCGAATGGACTTGCGATCCTTCTTGTACTCGATGGGCAGCTTGATGGTGCGCGAGTTCATCGGGAAGTAGTCGGGGCCGAGCGGCTGTGCGGGCTGGCCGACCGACATCCCGAGGAGCGCGACGGCGGCGAAGTTCATGGCCGGGTCCCCGACGAACGGTGCGAAAGCGCGCGCGGAGCGCGAGCCTGTCGGGTGTATCGGCCGCGCCGCCCGCGGAATTGAGGATTTCGAGATTCGCGGCCGATTTCTTCAAGTTGCGGACGCGCGGTCGCAGGCGGCCCACAATAGGAGAGACACAGCGGGGAGTGCGGCATGAGCGGCGACGAAGTGCGGGCGCTTTTGGAAGGCGTGCGAAGCGGGGCGGTTCCGGTGGGCGACGCCGCCGACCGGCTCGCGCGCTCGACCATCGCCGAATTGAACTTCGCCACTCTCGACCTCGACCGCGGCGCGCGGTGCGGGTTCCCGGAAGTGATCTTGGGCGAGGGCAAAACGCCGGACTGGGCCGCGGGCGCGGCGAAGCGCATCGCGGACGCCGGCCAAGACTGTTTCGTCACTCGCGTGAGCGACGCACAGGCCGAACGGCTGTCGCGCGACTTCCCGCGCGGGGAATCTGACCGACTCGCTCGCACCTTCTGGCTTCCGAGTGGCGCGCCGCGTGTTGCCCCGACGGGCGACGTGCTCGTGGTCACGGCCGGCACCGGGGATTTGCCCGTCGCGCAAGAGGCGCTTGTGACGGCGCGCGTGATGGGCGCGAACTGCGAGCTGATCGTGGACGTGGGCGTGGCCGGGATTCACCGCGTGCTGCGCCGCCGCGACCGGCTCGCGGCGGCGGACGTGGTGATTGTGGTCGCGGGTATGGACGGCGCGCTACCGAGCGTGGTGGGCGGGCTGGTGGACTGCCCGGTGATCGCGTGCCCGACGAGCGTCGGGTACGGTGCGGCGTTCGAGGGCGTCGCGGCGCTGCTGACGATGCTGAATAGCTGTTCGGCGGGCGTGTGCGTGGTGAACATCGACGCCGGGTTCAAGGCCGGCTACGTCGCGGCCCGCTTCGTGAAGCGCTTGGCTGCGGCGCGAGGGTGAGGAATGAAGATGCTCTGGTGAAATGACGCGCTGTGCCTTTGTGTTGTGGCACCGGCCTCTGGCCGGTGCAAATTCAAGGCACTTTTACACCGGCCAGAGGCCGGTGCCACAAGAAGCAAAAACGGCGTCACTTCTTGCGCTTGGGCTTGCCCTTCGTGTCGCGGGCGTTGATCTCGTCGTCGGTCAGTGCGCCCTTCGACTTCAGGTACGCGATGATCTCAGCGTCCTCGCCGACCAGTGCCGACGACAGTAGTCCGCGGGGCGGGTTCCCGAGCAGCACATCGACCGGGGCTCCGTGCTCGACCAGCAACTGAACGAACTCAAATCGCCCGGTATCAACGGAGAAGAGTGCCCCAGCGTCGTGTAGGTAGCCGTTGAATGGGTAAGTCGTGCGCGCGCCGTGTTCGAGAAGCCACTGTACAGAACGTGGATGGTCGTTCTGAACCGCAGTCAGGAGCGCTCCCCACGGGTAACGCCTCTCGGGAGTATTAACGTCCATTCCCAAATCGATGAGCACTTCGAGAACATCTGGGTAGTCGCCAAAACTGGCAACCATGTGAAGAAGCGACTTGCTGAAGTAATAGTAGGAGAGCCATTGGCGGTTCTTCGAGAGATACTCTCGAATAGCACTTGCATCACCGCGCTGAAGATTGAGCAGCAGCGCGCTCTTCTTTTTCGCGAATTCATCAGGGTATTCGAGCCCGTTTCCCCACGGCGTCAGGTTCGTTCCCATCGGGCGCACTCCTGTTTACGTTCCGCCGCTGCGGAACAGCCAGTACAGGATCGTCTTGATCTCGAACGGCTTCAAGTCCGGTTTCAGCGACAGGATGCGGGCCGCGATGCCGGCCAAGTGCGGGGTCGCCCAACTCGTGGCCGGTTCGCGCGCCAGCGGGCCCAAGTAGCCCTTCCCATGTGCTTGAAACTCCACCTGCTCGCTCAGCCGGTACGCGAACCGCAACGGGTCGTCGAACAGCCCCTTGTCCACCGAGATGAGCGGCGGGGCGAACGCCGCCGGGTAGCTCCGCGTCAGCGGGTGCTCGTTGTGCGCCGCCGCGAACACCAGCACGTCGCGGAAGTACGCCTCTTCGATCGCCTTCTGCAACTGGTGCCGCCGCGGGAGTTGCTGCAATCGGTGTTCGGGCACACCCAGCGACAGGTTCACCACCTTCACCTTCCACACGTCCAGCGCGTGGCGGAGCGCGGCGATTACGGTTTCCACTTCGCACGCTCCGGCGGGGCCGAAGACGTCCGCGGAGTACAGCGTGACGCGCGGGGCCATCGTCAGCACGATGTCCGCGACCGTCGTGCCGTGCGGGCTGGACTGATGCCCGGTGTAGGGCAGCGGGTCGCCGTTCGCGCGGAAGATCGCGCCCTCGATGGGATTGATCGGCGTGCCGGCGGTGCGGAACTTGTCTTCCAGCACCGCGCGCTCGACGCCCGAATCGATCACCGCGACCGCGACGCCCTCGCCCGTGGCGCGCGGGTCGCGGAAGATGCTGTCCGGGGTGAGCAGCGCGAACAACTGGTCGAACACTGTGGGAGTGGTCATACCGTGCCCGTCACCTCGTCCAGCAGCTTGCGCAGATCGTTCACCACGCGAACGCAATGATCCACCGCGGTGGTGCCGTGCTTCACCGCCAGCGACCGCACCGCTTCCACCAACCGCAGCGTCGTCTCCGGGTCCGCGACCGCGTTCGCGTCGGCGCTCAGCCCGGCCTTCAGCTTCTCCATCACCGTTTGCGGCGGCGCACTCTCGGCGTTCGCCGGCAGCGCCTCCGACAGCAGTTCGGTGGCGCTCAGTGCGGCCCCCACCGCGTCGAACAGCAACTTGTGCGTGTGCCGCTCCGCGATGGCCTGCCGCAGCAGGTCCGCGCCCACTTCGGCCGCGGACGCGAGCAACCGCTTGTCGTCTTCCGCGAAGCCCGGAGACGCCTTATCGAACAGCTCGATCACAACGACGGTATCGCTGCCGACGCGCAGCGGCGCGGCCAGCACGCACGACCGGCTCGCTTCAAACGGCAGCAGTTCCACCGGCCCGAGCGAACGCAAATCCAAGTCGTTGAGCGCGACCGGTTCTTGGAACGAAATGACGCTCGCGGCCAGCGACCGGCCGAACGGGACCGCCGGCACCGGCAAAGAGTCGCCGTTGGAATCGTACACGTTGGTGGATTCGGTGCCGTCGGGCGTGGTGTGGCGCACGATGAGCGCGCCGTCGGCGGCTTTGGTGCCGCGAATCACGAACCGCAGCAGCGACTTGATGGCCGCGGGCAGCGGCACCGGGTCGTTGAACGCGGCGGAGGTGCGCACGATGGGCAGCACCTTCTCCACGGTTTCGCGGAACGCCGCGAGTTGGCGGTTCAGTTCGCGCTGCTGCTTCGCGGGGCGGATGCGGTCGAGTTGCTTGCGCACGGCCGCGACGAATGTTTCGCGGGTGAGGTCGGCGTTCTTGTCGATGTAATCGCGGACGCCCATCCGCAGGGCGTCAAGCGGGGTGGCTTGGTGCGCGAACCCGGTGACGAGGACGGCGACGACATCGGGCCGGAACTCCACGAGGTCTTCGAGGAGCCGCAGGCCGTCGGAGCCGGAGCCGAGGTTCCAGTCGAGCACGGCGAGATCGACCGCGTGCTCGTTGGCGACGCGCAGCGCGGACTCGGCGTCCGGGACCGCGAACACGCGCACCGCGGGCAGCGCGGACGCGAGCCACTCGTGGAACGTGCGGCGGACGGACTCTTCGTCGTCCACGATGAGAACGGTATCGATCATAGTTCGGCCATTCTAGGTGCCCGCGACGAACGAACGCGGGCGAACGGCCGAGTTGCGCGCAGTGCTAGCCGAAGGGGAGGCGGGGCGACGAGACAGCGCCTACTTCTTGGGAAGGGTGAAGGAGACCAACTCCATCCAAACTTCGTCGTCGATCGTGCTCTTGATACCGCCGATGCCCGGCGCGTACCAGAACGTCCGCTTCGGCAGTTTCTTGCCGCCTTGGGTTCCCTCGACGTACACCGGTACCGCGTCGAAGGTTCCCCCCGGCACCTTCACGCGCTCCGGCTTACCGACCCTGTAAACGACCTCGTACTTCGACTCAGGAATCTTGTGGTCCCACTTGTCACCGTCCTTGAGTGGGTACGGGAAGAGGACGGAGGATTCGAGTTGCTTCCACTTCTTGTCGTCGGTGTCGTTGGTTGCCACCACTTGAAACCCGGTGGTTGAAACGCGGACTTTCGAGGAACTCTCGAGTACGAGATCCTTGGGTTCCTGCCCCTCAAGGACGATTCCTTCCTTCCTGACGCTGCGCTGTTGGACCGTCACGACCTTCGACCCGTTCTTTTCCATCTCAACTGCGGTCACGGTGCGGGTTTCGTCCCAGTGTAGCTTTCCGGCGTAATGTCGCAAAACCCATTTTGCTCCGACTTCTGTTGGGTAGTAGGCTTTGAGGCGCTCCTCGGCGCGCGCGAGCGCGCTTGTCAGAACGAAACCAATCACGACTGCCAGCGAAATCCTGAGCGAGCGTGAATCCTTCACGGCGTTCCTCCGTTGGTACTTGGTAGTGGCGACTCGTCACACGCGACGGAACAGGTCGAGCGTGCGGGCGGTGCGCGGGGCTTCCGTAGTATAACGGCACTTTCCTTCTGCCCGCGACCTCACGTTCCCGCGAACCGATGAGCGACGAACGCCAACTGTACCTGCTCTCCGCGTACAAACTCAGCACCTCGTACCCGATGCAGCAGACGCACGACGAAGTCGCGTCGTGGCTGAACGGGCACGCGGCCCTGTGGCACCCCGCGGCGCTCGTCGGCGCGACGCAGCCGCCCGCGTCCACCAGCCCCTACGACCACACCGACCCGCGGACGGGCTTCATCTACTGCATCCCCGACGGGCCGCACGTCTTCCTGCCGGACGATTGGAACTCGCGCGCCGAAACCGCGCGCTCCGTCGTGTTCAAAGCGACCGCGTCGCGAAGCGAAACGCTCGCCAACCTCTTTGAGGCGCTTCGCACCTTCGGCCAAGAGAAGCTGATTGATGCGCCGCCGGACGCGGTGCGGCTGTTCGCGGGCGTCGGCTACGGGTACGCGATGCTCGATACGCTTTACGAAGCGATGGACCACGAAAAGCTCCTCGACGCGCCCGGCTTTTGGGGCGATGTGTCCGCGGCGCTCGAAGCGCTCGCAAGCGGTGGCGATTACGTCGAGCACCTCAAGAGCGCCGCGACGAAGTTGCAGCACGGCCGCGAACCGGTCGCGTCGATGGCGACCAACTGGCTCGATTGGGTGCATCTGGATGCGAAGAACCTCGGCGCGCCGTGGCCCGCGTCGCTCGCGTCCGGGTTGCCTATCACGGTGCTGGCGAGCGGTGAGTTACTCGAACGACTCGAAGTGGAAGCGCCGGAGCGGTTCGCCGAACTGAAGGCGAAGTTGCCGCCGGACCTGCCGCACGCGGTCGATCTGTGCTGCGGCTCGTTCCGTGACCGCGAAGACGCGCTGCTGCCGCCGGAAAGTCAGTGGTGGAACCTGCGCGCCGCCGTGCGCACCGCGAAGAAGCTGTTCGGCGCGGAACCGGTGGTGTACGGCCGGCACAAGAGCGCGTTTCACCCGCAACTGCCGGGGTGGTTGCGGCACTTCGGGTACAAACACGCGCTGCTCGTCAGCACCGATTCGGCGCTGATTCCCAGCATCCGTGCGAGCGCGGTGAGTTGGCCCGGACCCGACGGGCGCTCGGTCGAAGCGTACTGCCGCGAACCGCACCCGGCGCACGACCCGCACACGTTCTTCAACCTCGTCTACCACCTGCACCAAGCGACCAACTACGACTCCGCCCCGACCGTGTCGCTGGTTCACAAAGGCGAGCCGGCCTTCGACTCGTACCACGATCTGCTCGCGCTGCACGAACTTGCACCGGTGTTCGGCGAGTTCACGAACCTGAGCCGGTACTTCGGCGGCGTCACGAGCGGCGACTACATCGGTGTTCAATCCGCCGACGAGTTCTTCGCCGACTACCTCGACGACCGCGTCACGAACCTGCGCCGCCCGGACGCGGTGAGCGGCTTCCCGCGGCACCTGCGCCTGCGCCGCCGGTTGGATGCGGCGTTCACGCTCGCGGCGCTGCACCGCGCGCTGACACCGCCGACCGCGGAAGACGACGAGGCGCTGCGCAAGTTGGGCGAAGCCGAAGACGCGATCGAAACGCGCGGGGTGAACGAAGAACCTACCCCCCCGGCCCCCCTCCCTGAAGGGAAGGGGGAGACGGAGCTCGCTTCGCTCGAAGCGCACTACGCGCAGAAACTCGCGGACCGCGTGCAGGTGCGCGCGGCCGACGGGCAACCGGGCCTGATCGTGCTGAACCCGTGCAACTTCACGCGGCGCGTCGCGCTCGAAGTGGACGGCTTCAAAGGCGCGATCCCGGTCGCGGACGCGGTGAAGGCCGCGGAGTTCGCCAACGGCACCGCGCGGCTGGTGGTGGAAGTGCCGGCGTTCGGGTTCGTGTGGCTCCCGCGCGCCGGGACCGCCGCGCCGCCGAAGCTGCGCATCAAACTCGCCGACGGCCTCACCGTGCGGAACGAGTTCTTCGAGTGCGACATCGACGCGAGCACCGGTGGCATCCGGTCGTTCCGCGACCTGCGCACGCGCGCCACGCGGTTCGCGCAGCAACTCGTGTTCAACCCCGGGTCGAAGATGGTGGCGCGCGACATCCGCGTGACCAACAGCGGCACCGCGCTCGGCGAGATCGTGAGCGAGGGCGACCTCGTGAGCGACACGGACGAAGTGCTCGCACACTTTAAGCAGCGGTTCCGCGCGTGGCTCGGCCGGCCGGTGCTGGAAGTGCGCACGGAACTGGACGTGAAGCACGCGCCGAGCGGCTACCCGTGGCACGCGTACTACGGTTCGCGGTTCGGCTGGCGCGACGAGCGCGCGGTGCTGTTCCGCGGTGTGAACGGCACGAACGCGCAGACCACCTACACGCGGCCCGTGTCGCCGGACTACCTCGAAGTGCGACTCGGCGCGGAGCGCTCGTTCCTCTTCACCGGCGGGCTGCCGTTCGTGCAGCGGCACGGCGACCGCATGGCCGACGTGATTCTCGTTCCCGAAGGCGAACAGGCGCGCGCGTTTGAGGTGCTGTTGAGTACTGACCGCGAGGTGCCGATGCAGACCGCCGCCGGGTGGGTGTCGCCGGCACCGGTGGTGCGCACGGAGAAGGGGCCGCCGCACATCGGCGCGAGCGGCTGGCTCGCGCACGTCGATCTGCCGAGTCTGATCGTAACGAGCTTGCGCCCCGCCGCGCCGGGCACCGGCTACAACCGGGCGGTATCCGCGACGCTTTTGGAAACTGTCGGCTTCGGTGGTGCGTCCGAACTGCGGTTCGCCCGCGACCCGCAAGGCGCGTCGCAAACCGACGGCCTCGGGCGCGAGCTGCAACCGCTCGTGCTGAACGGCGACGCGATCCCGCTGGAGTTCAGCGCGAACGAAACGCTCACAGTGAAGGCCGAGTGGAGTTAAGGGGAGAGGGGACAGGGGACGGGGGACAGGAAGCAGTGTTTGGCGTACAGAAGGCGCGCCGCTGTGGATGTTGTGTCTGTCCCTTGGCCCCTGTCCCCTGTCCCCTTGTTAAAGGGGAAAGCGTGGAATACGTCGGGCTGTTCGTGTGCGGGCTGCTGCTGTTGGCGCTCGGCGTGCCGCTGCTCGCGGTCGGGGCGGCGCGACTCGATCGCGCGACCGGGCGGTCGGCGTTCGCGGTTGGGCTGGCGCTGGCGGCGCTCGCGCCGTGCGCGGCTCACCTCGCGTTCGGGGTCGCGTGCGTGATTCGCACCGCGCCCAACGCCATGCCGCGGCTCGCGCTCGGCACGCTCGTCGGCGGGAACGTCGCCAGTTTGGGCCTCGTGCTCGGCGTCGCGGCGCTCGTTCGGCCCATCTCCGCGCGCGGGAAGGTACTGGGGCGCGCGATTCTCGCGCTCCTCGCGGTCACGCTCCTGTTCTGGTTCCTCGCGGCCGACAACGCGCTCACGCGCACCGACGGCGCGGTGCTGGGGGTCGCGTTCGGGGTGGCGCTGGTGCCACTGGTGCTTGCAGCGCGGCGCGAGCACGACGACGTGAAGGCCGCGTTCGCGGTGTGGGTGCCGGAGCGCACCAAAGTAGGAATCGCAGTGCTGCTCGCGCTGGCGGGCCTCGCGGCGCTGGTGGGCGGTGCGGTGCTGGCTTCGCAGACGGCGATCCCCGCGGCGCGGGTGCTGAAGTTCAGCGCGCCGGTGCTGGGCGAAGTGCTCGCGGGCGGCGTGCTCGCGGCCGCGGCGCTGGTGGCCGCGGTGCTGGCGGCGCGCCGCGGCCACGCGGAACTGGCGCTGCTGCTCGCGGTGGGGCCGGCGCTGGCGCACCTCACACTGGTGGCCGGCACAATCGCTCTGATGCACCCGCTAGTTGTGGAAGAACTGGTGGCGCTGAACGAAATTCCCGCGATGGCGCTGGTCACGGGTCTGCTCGTACCGGTGTACATCAACGGGCTGCTCGTGCGCCGGTGGGAGGGCGCGATTCGCGCCGCGTGCTTCGTCGCGTTCGTGCTGTGGCTCGTGCTGCGGAAATGAGGGGTTGATGCTGGTTCAAGTCGCGCTGTTCGCGCTCGGCCTCGTGATTCTTGCCGTTGGTGCCGAAGCGCTGATTCGCGGCGCGGTGCGCGTGGCCCGCGCACTGGGCGTCAGCCCGTTCCTCGTCGGGTTCACCATCATCGGGTTCGGCACCTCCGCGCCGGAACTCGTCGTCAGCCTCTCCGCGGCGCTCAACGGCAGTTCCGACATCGCGCTGGGCAACGTAGTCGGCAGCAACATCGCGAACGTGGGCGTGGTGCTCGGCATAGCGGCCGTGGTCGCACCGCTCACGGCCGCGATGCGCTTGCTGAAGGTGGAAACGCCGCTCGTGATTACCACATCGGTGCTGCTGTGGGCGCTGTGCGCCGACGGCGACGTGAGCCGAGTGGACGGCGCGATTCTGCTCGCGTGCTTCTCACTCTTGGTCGCGTACATGTACCGGTCGGCGAAGAACGAACCGCCGGAAGTGAAGGAAGAGATCGGCCTCAGCGCGGGGCGCAAGATGCCGGTGTGGGTCGCGTGTGTGCTGGTCGCGGTGGGGCTGGTGGGGTTGGTCGGCGGCGCGCACATCATGGTGGGCGCGGCGGTGGAACTGGCGCGCGCCGCGGGCGTGAGCGAGTGGGTGATCGGCCTGACGGTGGTCGCGGTGGGCACCTCGCTGCCGGAACTGGCCGCAGCCGTCGCCGGGGCGATTCGCGGCGAAGCGGACCTCGTACTCGGTAATATCGCCGGCTCGAACCTGTTCAACGTGCTCTTGATTCTGGGCCTCACCGCGGCGGTGCAGCCGATGACCGTGCCGCCCTCGGCGCTGCGCGCGGACCTGCCGGTGATGCTCGGCTTCGCGGTGCTGCTGTTCGCGGTGGTCGCGAACGGGCTGCGCGTCCACCGGTGGGAAGGCGCGGTGCTGCTGGTGGCGTACGGGGCGTTCGTCGCGTGGCAGGCGGCGAGCGCCCAATGAGCGTCACTCTCCGGCGCGCTCCGTGTCGGCGTCCAAGTGCCGCGCGCCCATGAGCCACAGTACGCCGCTCAGCGGGATGAACAGCGAGGTCGCAAGAAACGCCGTTTGCAAACTGCTCAGGTCCGCGATCACACCGATGATGAGCGGCGAAATGGCGTCGCCGAGCGCGTGGATCACGAGGATGTTGATGGCGAACGCGGTGGCTCGAATCTCGGACCGCGTCACGTTCGCCAGCACGGTGTTCATCGGCCCGGTGTTGAAGAACAGGAAGAACACGGCGACCGCCAGCGGCAGCCACGCGACCGGGAACGGCGCGTACAGCATACCCACGAAGAACGGGAACGCGACCAGCATCCCCCACCCGGCCACCTTGAAGTACGCGCCGCGATAGCCCCGGTCGCGGAGCCGGTCGCCGGCGATGCCGCCGAGCAGCGTGGCGAACAGGCCGCCGAGCACCACGATTCCGCCGAAGATGAGGCCGATCTTCCCGTTCGTGAGCGAGCCTTCCGCGGGCGCGCTCTCGAACGCCCACGACGAGTACAACTCGAACTCGCTTTTCGTCAGTGCCTCTTTCAGCTTCGCGCGGAACTCGGGCACGGTGTATACGGTCGGCCCGGTCGCGGCGCGCAGCTTCGCCACCACCTCCGGCGGCACCACGGCGCGGCCGTCGCTCGCGGTGAGTTTCTCGACCTTCGCGACGGCGTCGCCGGTGAGTTGGAACCGCGCCTCGCGCTCGAAAATGTAAAGCTGCATCACGGTGGCGACGCCGCCGAGGATGAACGTGCTCGCGGTCATGCCGGCGCAGCACAGCACGAACGACCGGATGCAGCGCAGTTCCTTCAATACGGCGAAGTAACTCGGCGCGGGCGCGTCGGTCGCGCTCGCGGATTTGATGCGCGGCGGCTCCTTCATGAAGAAGCACAGCGCGCCCAGCGCGAGGCCGGGGAACACCGCTACGAGGAACGCCCACCGCCAGCCCGCGGCTTCGGCCACCTGCGAGCCGATCACGAACCCCAGCGCGCTGCCCACCGGGATCGCCATGTAGAACCACGCCATGATTTGCCCGCGGCGCGACACCGGGTACAGGTCGGAGAGCATCGCGGGCGCGACCGGGCCGTAGGCCGCTTCGCCGACGCCCACCAAGCAGCGCGTGAGGAACAGCACGAGGTAGCCCGTGGCGAGGCCGGTGCCGCCGGTGGCGAGGCTCCACGCGATCACCGCGACGCCCACGACGAGCCACCGGCGCACGGTGTCCCCGACGCGCCCGAACACCGGCGACAGCAGCATGTACGCGACCATGAACGCGGTGGTGAGCGCGCCGAGTTTCGCGTTCGCCCACTCGTCGTCCGGGGCCAGAATCGTCGCGTCGAGCCGGATTTTCGGAAGTGTGGCGGAGAGGATCTGGCGGTCGATGTAGTTGAACAAGTTGATGCCGAGCAGGAGCGCCAGCGCGTAGCCCGCGCCGGGCACGGCCTGTTGCGGTCCCTCGCTCGTGTCGCCGTGTCCGCGCATCGCAAGTGCCCCCGTACCCCGTACCGAGTGGAACGGGCCGCAAGCTAGACTATAATTTCCGCGCCGTCGAGTACGATTTCCGCCGAGGCACCGATGACGCCGGACGAGATCAAGACCCGGATCGTCAACGAGATCAAGCTGCACGGGTACAACGACCAGTTCATCGACCGGGCCGAGGAGCGCGCGTTCATCCAAACCGCGATCCAGTTGGGGGTGAGCGTGGAGGACGCGCTCGCGGCCCTGCGGCGCGTGTGTACCGAACTCGGGTACCTGCTCGAATCCGACGTGTGGGCGCAGACCGAGGCGCGCGTGACCGCGGCCGGGCGCGCCGGGCGCATCGACCGCGCCACCTTCGACCGCATTACCGCCGACGCGCTCGCCGCGCTGCGCGGCAAGAAGAGCGCGGGCGAGGTGCGGGCGATGGTGGTCACGCTCATGGAGCGCACCGGCCACAACCGCGTCAAAGCCGGGTGGGTGCGCAACTGGTACAAGGAACTGAAGCAGGAACTGGGCATCGCGTAGTCGCGTGCCGCTCCCACCAGAGGTATTCGCCGTGTCGCACGTTCGCTCGCTCGCGCTTCTCGCGCTGCTCCTCGCCGCCGCGCCCGCCCCCGGCGCGGAGCCGAAGGCGTTCGCGCTCGTTTACAACCACGGCTACTCCGGCGACAACCTGCCGACGGACAAAGACCAGTTCGAGGCGCTCGTGAAGAGCGCCAGAGCCGCGCACTTCAACGTGATCCTGTGCCAGTACGAGCCGTGGCGCGCCGAGATTTGCAAGAAGCACGGGCTGCTCATCTTCGTCGATCTCTTGGTGCCGGCGCACCACGTGTACAAGAACCCGGAGGCCGCGAAGAAACTGTGCCAGAGCCTGAAGGGGAACGAAACGGTCTACGGGTACCACATCTGGAGCGACAACATCACCGACGCCACCGTGCCCGGCCGCACCCGCGACGCGAAGAGCGTGCGCGAGTGGGACGACACGCACCCGGTGTACGTGGGCACCACCTACATGAACCGCGTCAACCGCGTCGAGGGCTACGACCTGTTCGGCTACTACGACTTCCACTGGAAGCGCGGCGGCCACTGGAACCACCTGAACAAAGCGCTCGCGACCGCCCAAGCCAAGAAGTTCGGATTCCTGCGCTACGACGACGCGGTGTCCGGCCTCGTCGGTAAGGGCAACCCGAACCGCGTCGGGTACACGTTCGCCACCAGCGTTCCGTTCGGGCTGAAGGGCATCTTCTACCACTTCTCCGCCGACATAGTGGACAAGAAGACGTTCGCCCTCACCGCGCTCGGCGAAGACCTGAAGAAGGTGAACGCGCGGTTCGCCAGTGTCGGCGACGAGTTGATGAAGATCGGGGTGCCGACCGCGGTGTATTCCACCGCGCTCTCGCGCGACGCGAAGAACGACCCGGTGCCGCTCGCGGTGCCCGCCGGGCTGAAGGAGTTCCCGAAGGGCCACTGGTTCCGCGTCGCCCGCGGCGAGGTGCTCGTGGGCCAATTCGCGGACCCCGACACGCGCGACGTGCTGGTGTTCGCCAACCACAACCCGTACGAATCACAACAGGTGGAACTGAAGTTCGCGGCCGCACCGAAGGCGGTGGAGTTCTTCGACCGCGCGGCGAAGAAGTGGGCACCGCTGAAGGGCGCGCTCACCGTAGAAGACCACGGGGTGGAACTCGTGCGCGTTACGCGGTAGGCGCGTCTCCCAACAACTTCTCGATGTGCGCTTCGAGCTTTTCGGGGCGCATCGCGGTGCCGAAGCGGCGCACGACGGTCCCGTCGCGGGCCACGAGGAACTTTGCGAAGTTCCACTTAATCGACTTCGTGCCGAGCGTGCCGCGGGCCTCGCGCTTCAGGTGCTTGTACAGCGGGTGCGCGTTCTTGCCGTTCACGTCGATCTTGGCGAACATCGGGAACGTAACGTTGTACTTCAGGGTGCAGAACGAGCGGATCGCGTCCGCGTCGCCCGGTTCCTGCCACATGAACTGGTTGCACGGGAAGCCGAGAACCACAAGCCCGCGGTCGCGGTACTTCTGGTACAGCGCCTCCAGCCCGGCGTACTGCGGCGTGAACCCGCACTTGCTGGCGACGTTCACGATCAGCAGCACCTTGCCGCGGTGCTCCGCGAGCGCGGCCGGCGTGCCGTCGAGCCGCGTGAGCGGGATGTCGTAAATGCTCTGCGCGGTCGTTTCCATGTGTCGTCTCGCGGTCGCGGCGCGGGCGGCTTCCGACAATGTACCACACCGAATCGCGTCCTCGCGCGCAACCACACATGCTTCCCGCCGCCGACCGCTGGCACGACCCGGCACTACTGGAACACCTCGCGCGCGTGCGCGCTCCGTGGGACGCGCTCGCGGGGCGAATCGTGCGCGCCGCGGCGGCGCGGTTCGTGCCGCCCGCGCCCGGAGCCGTGGTGGAACTGGGCGCGGGCGGCGGGCAGTTGCTCGAATGGCTACCGCCGCCGCTTGCGGCGGAAGCGGTGCTCACGGAGCCGTCCGAACCGTTCGCGCGCGCGCTCCGCGCCCGGCACCCGAACGCACCGGTGCTTCAAACGAACGCGGACGCCCTTCCCTTTGGTGCCGGCGAAGTGCGCGCGGCACTCGCGCTGTGCGTGTTCGACACGCTGCGGAACCTCGGGGCGGTGCGCGACGAGCTGCGCCGCGTGCTGCGCCCCGGCGGCGCGGTGCTGCACGTGCTCGACCTCGCCACCAGCCCCGACGCCTTGTTCCCCGAACTGATCGCCGGCGGCGAAGTGCCGCTCACCAACTTCGCGCGCGACACGGCCCTTCTGGAAGTGCTTTCGGACGCGCAGCGCGAGGCGCTGCCCGAAGCCGGGGAGTTCGACGAGGTGCTCGCGGTGCGGTGGGAGCCGTTCCACGCGCTGCTGAAACTGCTCGCCGCGACCGGGCACCCGCTGCTCGCGCGCCTCGGCCCGTACGCGGAACTGCACCGGCCCGGCGCGCTCGACCCGGACGCGCTCGCGCTGAACTTCATGCGCGAGAGCGCCGACCCCGCGCGCCTGCTCGCACTGAACCGCGCGCTGGTGGCGCTCGCGCTCACTGCCAAGCAAATGGGGCGCGAGTGGCCGGTGCGGGCGGTGTCGTCGCGCGCCTTCGTGCGCGCGAAACTGTGCGCCGCGTTCGGCCCGGCGCACGGGTTCGAGATGCTGTTCGCCGGCCCGGTGAGCGCGTGGGAAGCGGCCGACGAAGGGTTCGTGTTGCGGCACGCGGGCCGCACGGTGCGCCGCGCGGAGGTGCCCGCCGAACCGTTCGGCACACCGGTGAGCGATTGGGATACTGAGGCGTTTCTGCCGCGCGAAGGCGCGGTGCGCGAAACCACGGTGGAAGTGTTCGCCGCGCGCCGCGCGTGAGGCGCGCTACTTCTTCCCCTTCGCAAGCGCATCGAGTTCCTTCAGCGTGAAGCGCGTGCTCAGGATGTACGGCGGTTCGCCCATCACCCAGTGCCCGTAGGTCGTTGTTACGAAGGTGCCGTCGGGCAGCACTTCCACACCGGGATACGCGCAATCGGAGCCTTTGTGGTTCTTCTTGAAGCGCACGCGGTACTGACCGTCGCGGCCGTTCACGATGTCGGCGTAGGTGCCCACCCAGCCCACCCAATCGCCGCTCGTCGCGCTCGCCGTGCCCTTCGGCGGCACGTCGCGGAAGGAAATGAACAGCCGGCCGTCGGGGCCGTACTTCGCGGTGTGCCGGTCGCCGGTGAGTGCGAGCGGCACCTCCTTCGGCTCGGTCCACGTCTTCCCTTCGTCGTTCGAGAAGATGACGTGCGAGCGCTTCACGCGCCGGTTCTCGCGCAGCAGCACCGCGAGTTGCTTGCCGTCGGGCGAGCGCACCGCGCCCGGTTCACAGAGGTGAACGTCGCCCGATTTGAAGATCGCGTCCGGTGCGCCCCACGTCAGACCACCGTCGGTGCTGAGCGACTTGTACAGCGTGAACGCGCCGGCCTTCCCGCCCTTCGCGAAGTACCGGCCGTCGTCGTGAAACAGCGCGAGGTAGTGGCCCGCGGTCTTGAGTTCGATCACCGACGCCATCGCGACGATGCCGCCCCAATCGCCCACCTGTTTCAGTTCGCTCCACGTCTTCCCGTCGTCTTCGCTCACCGCGAGCCGCACCGGGTACAGCCCGCTGAACATGATGATTCGCTTCGTGCCCTTCGCGTCGAGGACGCGGTGAAGCGTCGGCGTTTCCATCGACGTTTCCCAGTTCTTCGGCGTGGGCAGGCGCTCGCTCCACGTCTTCCCGCCGTCGGTGCTGCGCTTGTACTGGATCGCGCCGCGCCCGTGGCCCTTCGGGTACACGCACAGGACCGTCTTGCCGTCTTCGAGCAACAGCGTGGTGGGGTGGCCGAGGTACTGGCCCTTCTCGCGGTCCACGATCACTTGGCGCTCGGCCTGAGCGTCGAGGTCGATGAGCGGCGGCACGGCGAGTGCGGCGGCGCAGGAAACGAACAGGCAGCAGACGGCAGCGCGCATGGCGGGCCTCGTGGGAAAGGGAGGGGTGTTGTATGCGCCCTCAGTACCCCGCGTCCGGCTTGCGGAACCGCTCGCCGTACAACCGCGCCACGTCGTCGCCGTCCGGCAGCGGCACACCGAGGCTGTCGAGGTTCTTCAGGCGTTCGCTTTCGAGCAGCGCGCGCGACCCGGCGGCGGTGAGGCCGGAGTTGTGCTTCAGGTGCAGCACCCGCAGGCTCTGCGCCGCGGGCCAGTTCGCCAGCAGTTCCGCGGCGCGGTCGTCGAGCCGGTTGTAGGTCATCCACAGAATCGGTGGGCAGAAGTCGCGGAACCCGCGGACCAGTTCGCGCACCGCGGGCGTGCCGATGTCGTTGCTGTCGAGGTCCAAGTACCACAGCGTGCGGAGCCGCGGGGAGCGCGCCAGCGCGCGCACGTCGGCGGTGCGGAACCGGCACCCGTGCGCGTGCAGCATGCGCAGCGCGGCCGGGCGCGCCGCGGCGAGCTTCTTCGCGTCCAGACCGTTCGCCGCGTTGTACTCGATGCCGAGGAACGCGAGCTTCGTGAGCACCTTCGAGCACAACAGGTCCGTGACGCCGCGCCCGGTGAGCAAGTTGTGCCCGAGGTCCAGATCGGTGACGTTTTTCAGCGCGCCGCAGCGCGCGAGTACGCGGGCCGAGTAGTCGTCCAACACGGCGCGCGTGAAGCGAAGCGACGTGAGCGCGTCGAAGCCGGCGTCGGCGAACGCGAGGATGTTGTCGCGCCCCCACGAGCCGTCGCCGCGCACGTGGAGGCGCGTGAGGCCGTGCAGGTGCGCGGCGCGGAAGAGCTGGTCGGCGTCGTCGGCGTTGACGTTCACTTCGCGCAGGTTGAGTGAGCGCAGGCCGGCGAAGTGCGGCGCAGTCGCCAGTGAGGTGAGAACCGCGGGGGAGTCCCACGCCCGCAGGTCGAGCGCGCGCAGGTTCAGCGCTTCCGGCAACTCGCCGAGCGCTTCAAGCCCCTCGGCGCACTCGCCCGTGAGGTACAGCCCCGCGATGCGCTCCGTGAGTTGTGCTTCGCGCAACTGTACCACGAAATCGGCGTCGAAGTTGTGCGCGACGAGCGTGAACGCCGGGAGCCGGTCGCGGATCAGCGGTGCGACCTTCTCCAGCGCCTTGCCGCGCGGCAGCGTGACGAAGTGCGCGAACCCACGGCGGAACGAGCCGAACTGCACCTTCGAGCGGCGCGGCAGTTTGGGCCGCCACGCCTCACCGTGCCGCACTTCGAGGTCGCCGGCGCGCGTGCTCAGCGCGAGCCGCTTGTGGATCCCGTCGTCGATCTGTGTCCAGTCGGCCGCCGGGCGCGTGACGTAGTCGCGCTCGCACAGGAATTCGTACAAGGCTTGGCTGCCGCTGCCGTCGGTTTCGAGGCGCGCGAGTTCGCACTGGAGGCGCACGAATTCGGCCCGCAGTTCGTCCCCGTGCTCTTCGAGCCAGTCGGCGAACATGAGTCGCGGCGTGTCCTCTTCGGGATGCGCGCGAATGGCGGCGAGTAGCGCGTCGCGGTCGGACGACATGAGCAAGTGCTCCTAACGAGCCGGAAGCGTGAGCGACGGTTCGGCGCACGCCGCGAAGAACTCCCACACCACTTCGGTGGCGCTCAGCGCGGCGCTGGGCGGGCCGGCGAGCCGCGGGTTCAGTTGCGCGCGCCCGCCGGGCCAGTGGTGGCCGAGTCCTTCGACGGTGAGCGCCTCGAACCGCACCGGGCCGGGGTACCGCTCGGCGCGCACCGCGCCGGCGCGTACGAGTTCGGACACGTCCGCGCACCCGAGCGCGCGGGCCCACTTCTCGAGCGTCTCGTTTACCGGCGGGCGGCGCACGAGCCGGTTCAGCCACGGCGAAGGCACGTCGCCGCCGCGCAGCGGAACGAGCCGGTCTTCGGTGCCGATGATGTACAGCGTGGGCACCGGGCGCGCCGGCTTCGGGGCGCTCAGCCAGCAGTGACCCGCGACCGGTGCGACCGCCGCCACGCGCTCCGCTCTCTCGGCGGCGAAGCGAAACGCCATGCCCGCCCCGTTCGAGAACCCGCACACGAACGCGCGGGGCGCGTCGCACCGGTCGAGCACGGCTTCCAAGAACGCGACGTCGTCGAAGGTCGGTGCGTCGAAGGGGGGGGGCGAGCCGTCGTTCCACCGCGGCGGGTTCTTCAAGAACGAGGGCGCGGCGCTCGGGTTCGGCGGCAGCGCTTCGGGGATCGCGAGCGCGAACCCGGCGCGCGCCGCGAGCGCGGACCACCCGGTTTCGCGGTCGGCCCACGCCGCGGTGCCGCCGGTGCCGGTCAGGAACA
>JALHNS010000105.1 GCA_022843445.1 Gemmata sp. | reverse complement strand
GCGCGGCGGCCAGCCCCTCCGCGATCTCGCGGCCGATCCGCACCAGCTCCGCCACCGGCGGGCGGCGGTTCAGCTTCAGCGCCGCGCTCAGCGTCAGCCCTTTGAGAAGTGGCATCGCGAGGTACACGACGCCGTTGGCCTCTTCGACCTCGTAAATGGGAACGATGTGATCGTGTTCGACCTTCGCTTGCGCTTGCGCCTCGCGGCGGAACCGGGCCTTCGCCTGCGCGTCGGCCGCGAGTTCGGGCAGGAGCACCTTCACCGCGACTTGGCGGTTCAGCCGCGGGTCTTCGGCGCGGTACACCGCGCCCATGCCGCCGCGCCCCAGCACGCCGAGCACGCGGTACGGCCCGAGCCGGCCCACTTCGCCCGTTTCTTGCGGCGGCGAGAGGAACTTGTCGGCGTCGGTGAGCGGTTCGTCCGGCTGTTGGCGCGCGCGAAGCACCGTCGGCTCGTAAGCGGAAGTGCGCGCCGGCTTGGTGGCGTCGAGCGCGGCGGGGCGCGCGTCCGGCTTGGTCGGGCGAGGGTCCATGCGACCTCCGAGACGTGACGGGGCCGATTCTACCGCGCCGCGCGGGCGCTCGCTACCCATGGGCGCACGTCGATACCGAGCATGCCGGCGCGCCGCGCGGCTTCCAACCCGATGTCGGTGTCCTCGAACACCACGCACCGGGCCGGGTCCGGCGCGCCGAGCCGCCGCGCGGCCTCGAGGAACACGTCCGGTTCGGGCTTGTGCCGGGCCGTGTCTTCGGCGGTTACGGTCGCGTCGAACCAGTCGCTCAGGTCCAGATGCGCGAGCGTGCGCGAGATGGTGTCGCGGTAGCCGCCGCTGGCGACCGCGATGGGCAGTTTGCCGCGGTGCCACTCGGCCACGCGCACCACCGGCTCGATGCGCGTGACCGCGTGCAAGTTCCGCAGGAACAGTTGCTCTTTCTCGTGAACGAGGGCGTCCACGTCGGTCACGGGCACGCCGGCTTCGGCCGCGAGCACGCGAATGATGCTGCCGGTGGGCATGCCGCCCATCGCGTAGAACCGCGGCTCCGGGAACGCGATACCGAGCCGCCCCAAGAGCGCGGTCCACGCCACGTAGTGCCCGGGCATGGTGTCCGCGAGGGTGCCGTCGCAATCGAAGATGAGGGCCGCGGCGCCCGGCGGCGCGGTCCAAAGGGGTGCGCTCATGCGAGTAGTGTATGCGGGCGCGCGTGCCTCCGGGCGCGCGCCGGGGCGGCCCGTTGAGAAGGCGAACCCGCGTCACTTCAGCTTCACGCGCACGAACGACGGCCAGTAGACCGTCGCGTCGTTGACGGCTCGCGCGAAGTCGAACGCGTTCGTGGCGTAGGAAAGCACCAGTTCGGTGTCGCCCGCGAGGTGCGGGTGCGCCTTCCCCGCGTAGGTGAACAGCTTCGTGTCGCGCTTCATCTCCGGGCAGGTGTAGAGCAGCACCGGTTCGCCCCACGGCCCTTCCGGTTTCTCCGCGAACCGCGCCACGATGCGATCCGACAGCCCGTTCTCGGTGGTCACGAGCGCGTATTGCTTGAGGCCCGGAATGTAGGTGACGGAGAACTCCGCGCCGACCGCGCCCGCTTGCGGTATCGCGTCTTTCGCGTCGCGCGCCCATTCGCCTTTCGACCAGAAGCGCCATTCGTCGAACTGCGCGAGCTTGTCTTTCGGGACGCGGGCCGTCAGCAGCTTGCGCGAAGGAAACACCTTCGAGGGCGTCTCCTCGTAGCCGTACACGTACGCGAAGTCGCCGACCGTCAGCACCGACGACCCGAACGACACCTTCCGCTTCTCACCGAACTCCGCGAACGGCACTTTCGCGTAAGCGGTCTTCCACTTGGTCGGCTCCGCGGTCGGGTTGCTGACGGTGCCGAGCCACACGTCGAGCGCCTTGAACCCGAACGCCGCGGGGCCGTCGGCCTTCTCGAATCGCGGGAGGAAGACGTGCAGTTGGTCGCCGCTCGCGTGCCCGGCGAAGATCCAGAACCACGTCTTCGCGCCTTCCGGCGGAACGAACAGCGCGCGGGGCTTGTCCTTTTCGCGCGCGACGAAGAACGCCATCTGCGCGCCCGCGCCGACTCCGTCCTGCGCGCCGACGGTGTTGTTCACCATCGTTACGTCGCGGCGCTTCCCGTCGCGGATGGAGCCAACAAAGGTGTCGCTAAAGAGCCACAGCGCGCGGCCGTTCGGGAGCACAACAGAAAACGCGCCGTCGCCGCCGACCCACCCGGTTTGCGGGCGGAACAGCGCGTTCAGCGCCGCGTCCGGCTCTGCGGAGGTAACGGCGGGCGGCGCACCGATACACACGCTGAGAAGGAGCGTCGCGGTCATTTCTTCGCCTTCTTCGTGAACACGATAACGTGCTGCCACGGCAGGTCGGCGTGCGTCTTCGTGTGGGTCAGTTCGGGGAACGCGGCCATCTCCTTCAGCACTTGGCGCTCGCTCATCTTGTGAACCAGTTTGATCGGCACCTTCTGGTCTTCGAGCCGGAACTCCACGAACACCAGCCGCCCGCCGGGCGCGAGCGCGTCCACCATCTTCTCCGTCATCTCGAACGGGAACTCGAACTCGTGGTACACGTCCACCATCAAAATGAGATCGACCTTGCCCGCGGGGAGCTTCGGGTCGGTGGTGGTGCCCTTCACCGGCTCCACGTTCGTGACCTTCGCGTCCTTCGCCTTCTTGGTGATGAGGTCCAGCATCTCTTGCTGAATGTCGGACGCGATCACCTTCCCCTTCTCGCCCACCTTCGGCGACATCAGGAACGTGTGGTAGCCGCTGCCCGCGCCGACGTCCGCGACGGTCATTCCGGGCTTCAGGTCGAGCAGCTTGATGAGCTTCTCCGGGTCTTCCTCTTTCACCCGCTCCTTGCGCTCGAGCCAGCCCGCGCCCTGCCAGCCCATGACGTGCGCGATCTCACGGTCGAGGTAGAACTTGCCGATGCCGTCGCGGTCGTGCTCCTCGCGGTACTCGTACTTGGGCTTGGGGCGCTTCGGCGGCTCGTCCGCCGGGGCCAGCCCCGCGAACCCCACCGCCAGCACCAGCATCACTGCGCGCGCCATAACCGGCCTCCGAGTGCGTGTTGCCATCATGTTACCCGCGGCGGCGCGAAAAAAATTCGCGCGATCCGGTTGACAATGAACACTCGATCACCCATAACCACTACTGTACAAAAGTCAGTATCGCGCCCGCGGAGGTGGAAACCCTTCCCCCGCCGGGTGGGGGGCCGACGTATTGGTACCCCGGCCCCCCGCCCGGTCCCGTCTCCCGCGAACGCACGAGGCGCGCATGCACTGGGGCAGCTACACCTCGTACTCGCTGTACTTCGACGGGGCGCACATGACCGCCGACCAAACCGAGTTCCTGCTCGCCATCGCCGCGTACCAGAAGCGGTTCCGCCGCCGGTTCCCGACGTGGCTCGAAGCGCTGCACGTGTTGCACTGCCTCGGCTACCGCAAGGTGGCCGAACCCGAACCGCTCAGCGAACCGCACCCGCCGAAGAGCGAAGACGATTCGCCGCCGGGCGAACGGCCGGCGTGAGCCGGCCGGTTCTTCGTCTGCGCTCGGTTCAACAACCCAGAACCGGCCGGCTCACGCCGGCCGTTCGCCATTGAAGGAGGCCCTATGTTCGCGCGCTTGCTGAAGGCGCTGCGCAAGAGCGCCCCCGCGCCGCCGCCGAAGATCGCGCACGCGCTCGCGCCGGCGTTTCCGTCCGGCGGCTGGTGGCACGACGACCCCGCCGAGCAGCTCCGCAACTACCGCTCGTGGGTGTACGCGGCCGTGAACGCCATCGCGCAAGAGGCCGCGCGGCACAAGCCGTTCCTCTACACGAACACCGGGCAGGCCGAGCACGAGCAGAAGCCGCTTTCGCACACGCACCCGCTGTGCCGGCTCTTGGACCGGCCGAACCCGTGGCTCACGCCGTGGGAGCTGTGGTACCTCACGGTCGTGTACCTCGAACTCACCGGCAACTGCTTCTGGTACGTCGCGCCGCAGTCGGTCGGCGACACGCGATTGAGCGCGCCGGGCGAAATCTGGATCGTGCCGACGCCGTGGGTTCGCGTGGTGCCCGACCGCGAGCGGTTCGTGAAGGCGTACGAAGTCGCCGCGCCCGGCGCGCGCGGCGAGACGTTCGCGCCGGAGGAGATCGTTCACCTGAAGTACCCGAACCCGCTGGACCCGCACTACGGGCTGTCGCCGCTGCAAGCGAACGCGCTCACCGTGGACGCGAACACCGAACTGCTGCGGTCGCGGTACCACACGTTCAGCGCCGGGCAGCGGCCGGGCGTGGTGCTACACACCGAGCAGACGCTCGCCGACGCCACCGTGTCGCGGCTCGAAGAGAAGATCGGCGCGAAGTTCGGCGGGCGCGACAACTGGCACCGGCCGCTCGTGCTCGAACAGGGGTTGAAGGCCAGTCCGTGGACGCTCACGCCCGCGGAGATGGACTTCCTCAACTCCGCAAAGATGACCCGCGACGAAATCCTCGCGCTGTTCCGCGTGCCGCCGCCCATCACCGGGATCGTGGAGAACATGGGTTTGGGTGCCGACATCTGGTTCGGCGCGCGGGTGATGTTCTGCGAAGGCACCATTCAACCGAAGCTCGACCTGATCGGCCAAGTGCTGACGCGCGACCTCGCGAGCCGCTACGGGCCGGACGTGGCGGTGTCGTTCGCGGACTGCTCGCCGCGCAACCAAGACCAGCGCCGCAAGGACGACGAGACCGACGCAAGATTGGGCCTGCGCACGTTCAACGAGATCCGCAAGGGCCGCGGGCTGGAACCGTTCGCCGACCCGCGCTTCGACCAGCCGATTCTCCCCCGCGAGTTGGGCGGCACTGGCGCGCCAGCGTGAGGGTGCCAGCGTGTGAGAGTGGAGAGAGAAAACCAACTGGTTGGTGTCTTCCTCCCTCCACTCTCACACCCTCGCACTCTGGCACTGCGGCTTCCCAAACCCACACCAGTGAGGAACCCCATGTCCCCGTCGATTCGGGCCGATCCCGGTGCGCGCACGCTCAGCGTGAGCGCCGCCCAGATGCGCGTGCGCAGCGTCATCACCAGCATCGAGCCGGACCGCGCCGGCGATGTGGTGGTTCCCACCGGGCTGCGCAACCGCGACGAGTACCTGATGAACCCGGTGGTGCTCTGGGCGCACGACCGGGTTCGCGTGCCGCCCATCGGGTCGTGCGAGTGGCTCGACGTGCAACCGCGGCGCGTCGTGGCCGAGACGCGGTTTGCGGAGGGCGTGCCGTTCGCGGAAGACCTGTTCCGCCTGTACGAACAGGGCGTGCTCCGCGGCTGGTCGATCGGGTTCGTGCCGCGCCGCGCGACCCGCGTGCCCCGCGCCGACGGGCGCGCCGCGCTGCACGTGAGCGAGTGGGAACTGCTGGAATACTCCGCGGTGCCGATCCCGGAGCACCCCGGCGCGCTCACGGTCGCGCTGCAAAAGGGCGCGGTGCGCGACGCCACCCTGCGCGAACTGCTGCTCCGCATCCCCGACGACCGCGGCGGGCGCTTCTGGCGCGCCGCGGACGTGATGAGTGAGCTGTTTTGATCCGAAACCTACCCCCCGGCCCCCTCCCTCAAGGGAGGGGGAGAAAGAACCTTCGCGCTTCGTTCGAGCAATTCGAGATGTCCAACTCTTTCTCCCCTTCCCGTTGCCGCAAGCAGCCGAGACTGCGGAAGCAGGGTCGGCGTCGCTCGCGGCTCCAGACAGAGGGGGCCGGGGGTAGGTTGTTTTCCCCCAACACCGAGGTTCCCCATGTCCACCGTTGCCGAAGTGCCGGCCGACAAGTTCCAGTCCCGCGACGAACTCGTTTCGTTCATCGAGCAGCAGGCCGCGACCGCGGTCGAGAAGGCGGCCCGCGTGGAGCGCCGCGTGCCGTGGGCCACCAGCGGCCCGGTGTGCGCCGACTCCGCGGGCTACAGCGTGCTGAAGGCGGCGGCCTACGCGCTCGGGTTCGTCGGCCCGGAGTACGCGAAGGAAGAGATTCACGCCCACCAGCAGCTCCGCGACCTGTACGCCGGCTACGGGTTCGCCCCGCACCACGGGCAGCAGTCGTTCCTCGTGCCGCTCGCGTCGGCGCACCTGCCCGCGTTCGAGCCGCAGGGCCGGCGGCTGCGCGACGAACTGCACCAGAAGATGACCGCGCACGCGAGCAAGTTCGACCCGGACGAAGCGGACTGGATCGACCGCCGCATGCACCGCAAGGCGCTCGGCACCACGCCGGACACCGCCGGCGGCACGATGGTCCCGCTGCCCATGCTCGGCGAACTGATCGACTTGCAGCGCAGCCTCGAAGTGTTCGCGGTCGCCGGCGCGCGCGAAGTGGCGCTGCCGCCGAACGGCCGCGTGCAGTTCCCCAAGCTCACCGCCGCGAGCACCGCGTACTGGGTGGGCGAGGGCACCGCGATCACCGAGAGCCAGCCGACCACCGGGAACCTCGATCTGCAAGCGAAGAAGCTCGGCGTGTTCGTGAAGCTCAACAACGAACTGCTGCGGTTCGCTTCGCCCAGCGCCGAAGGCTTGGTGCGGCTCGACATGGCGCGGGCCGCGGCGCTGAAGGCCGATCTCGCGATGCTCGAAGGCACCGGCGGCACGCAGATTAAAGGCGCGATCACCTACAGCGGCATCGCGACGCACACCGCGAGCACCACCGGCGCGAACGGCGACACGTTCACGCCCGCGGACGTGGCGCTGATGGAAAGCAAGCTGCCGGACGCGGTCGAAGCGCCGACCGCGTGGGTGATGCGCAAGGCGATGTTCGCGGCGCTGATGAACCGGCGCGCCGACGCGGTGAGCGCGAGCGACGGGAAGGGCGCGTTCCTGTTCCGCGACATGCGCTCGGCCGCGGTCGGCCCGCCGGCGGAGCTGTACGGCACGCGCGTCGTGCGCTCGGCCCAAGTGAGCGCGACGCGCACGAAGGGGAGCGGCACGAACCTGAGCTACGTGCTGCTCGGCCATTTCCCGGACTGGATCGTGGCGCGGATGGGCGTGATGGAGTTCCTCGCCAGCGGCCTCGGCGACACGGCGCTCCAGAACGACATGACCTACCTGCGCGGCATCCAGCACATCGACGCCGGCCCGCGGCACGCGGCGAGCTTCGTGCTGTGCGACCAACTGCTGGTGGCGTAACCGCGAAGTTCCACGTTCCAAGTTCCAAACCAAGTTCCAAGTTCCAAGTTCCAGAAGTTCCAAGTTGCGGCTTGGTTCTGGAACTCTGGAACTTGGAACTTGGAACCCCAATGAAAAGGAACCCAACACATGGCGACTCACATTTCGGACCTCGCGGCGGCGGTGGGTGTTCTCGCGGCGCTGCCGCCGGTTTCGCCCGGTGCGGCCGTGACCGGCGACGCGGTGGACCTGATCGGCAGCGACGGCGAGTGCTTCGCGGTGCAAACGGTCGGCGCGTTCGACACCGGCCCGACGTGGACCGGTCGCATCGAGCAGTCCGCGGACGCGAGTTCGTGGAGCACGCTGGCGACGTTCCCCGCGGTGACGGCCGCGAACAGCACGCAGACGATCCGGTTCGCGCGCACGGCCCGCTACCTGCGGTACAACTCGGCCGTGAGCGGCGGCACCCCGGACCTGACGCTCGCGGTGCTGATCGGCCAAGCCCGCAAGACGTTCTGACCCCGAGCGAGCGGCGCGACGTGAGTCCGCCGGTAGAGCAACGCAATTCGAGAACGCATTGCGTTATTGAGTTGTGTTGCTCCGCCGGCGGACTCACGTCGCGCCGCTCGCCTTCCCGTTCCCACTAACCACAATTCCCATGCTCACCACACTCACCGACATCAAAGCCGCGCTCGCGGTGTCCGGCACCGGCGACGACGGACTGCTCGAGCGCATGCTGAACGGGGCCGACGGCTACATCGAGGCCGTGACCGGGCGCGACTTCGCGGGCGGCACCTTCACGGAGTTGCACGCGGGGAACCGCGCCGCGGTGTTCCTCGCGAACTTCCCGGTTACGAGTGTTACCAGTTTGAAGGTCGATCCGGGGCGCGCGTTCGGGGCCGAGACCGAGCGCGCCGCCGATACGTTCGTGCTGCACGCGGCGCGCGGCGTGATCGAATCGCTGACCGGGCCGTTCGTAGTCGGGGGCGGACGCGCGCCGGCGACCGTGCGCGTGGTGTACGCCACCGCGACCGGCGCGGTGCCGCACGCGGTGAAGGAAGCGTGTTCGCAACTGGTGGCGCACTGGTACCGGCAGGTGAAGACGTTCAACGATCAGCAGTACCGGATGCTGGTCGAGCACGGCGACGGCACGAACTCGCGAGCGTGGCCGTGGAGCCTCGCGAGCGGGCTACGGGTTCCGCCCGCGGTAGCGCAGTTGCTCGCGCCGTTCCGCGTGCCGCCGGTGTAGTGCAAGTGCTCGCGCTTGCGCCGAACCATTCCGATTCCCTCGCGCGCCGACCCCGCGCCCGCCGTTGTGGTGGGTTCTCGGGGTCGGCGCGTTTCGTTGCGCGCCGTCAGTCCGTATCGGTGGCCGCAAGCAGCGCGAGCGTGCGCCGGTCGGCCCGCAGGCAAATCACGCCCAAGTCGATGATGCCGTCGAACCACGCGCTGCCGCCGAACGAGAACCACTCGCAGCGCTCGACTTCGCGCGCCACGTCTTCGATACTCGCGTCCGGTGCGCAGCCGGCGAGCGCGCCGAGCGATTGCCACGCGTGGAGCCGACCGTACGCGCCGAACGCGCCGCGCGAGTACGCGCCGCCCGCCTGCGCCGCGTCGAACAGTGTGGCGAGCGCGTGCGCCACAGTCAGTCGGTTGACGAACCAGCCGTTACCGACAATCGCACCGGTAACAGCTTCGGCGGGGAGCCGCGTGAACCACAACCGGCCGACCGCGTCGGCGCTCAGTTCGCGGTCGAGGTGGAACGCGTGCGCTTCGAGCGCGCCGTTCGATTCGAGTTTCCACCCGCGCACCGCGGCGAACACCGGCGAATCGCTCGGGAACGGATCGTGCCCGCTCACGCGCGGCGCGTCGAGCGGAACCGCGGGCGCGTCCAGCGCACTGCCGGAACCGGCAGTTTCCACTGTGCTGAAGTCGGGGCCGAATTGCACCGCGCGCGTCGGCAGGAACGCGTCCGTGTGAAGCAACCGCGTCGGCAGCCAAGCGAGCGGGTGCCCGCGTTCTTTCATCCGCTCGGCGTGTTGCACTGCGGCAGGCAGCGCCGCGTGCCCGCGCTCGCGCAACACCAACTCGTGCAGCAAGCAGCTTTGCTCCTCGAAGGCGCGCGCGTCTGCCGGTTCGGTGAATTCCGGCGGCTGTTGGCGCGCCGAGGCACGGGCCGCGAGTTCGCGCAGCGCGCTCACGTGCGTGCGGCGCTCGTGCTGCCACCATCTCAGAAAGTGAACCGGCGGCAGCGGGCCGGTGCTGTTGTATCGCGGGTCCGGCGCGTCTTCGCTCCACTCGGTACGCGCGCCCGGCGGCACCGGGAACAGGTGCCTGTGGCGCGTGAGGAGCCGCGCCGTTGCGACCAGTGGGAAGAACGGGCGCGACTGGAGGTTGTCGTGCGCGAGTTCCTGTGTGGGCACACGGTCCCACTTCGTCAGTTCCGAAAGGAACGCGACCATCTCCGGCGACGCGCGCAGCGCGGCCGCGAGGTCCGGTTCGTCGCGCTCGTCGTACCAGTCGGCGAGCACGAGCCGCGGCGTGTGCTCGGCGGGGTTCGCGAGCGCCGCGGCGAACAGCAGCGCGTCTTCGGTCATACCGGTGTTGTACGCGCGTTGGGCGTGCCGCGTTTCGTAGGACAGGCTTCCAGCCTGTCCCGTGTCGCGTTCCGAATAGACGGGACAGGCTAGAAGCCTGTCCTACGGCGCTCGCCGTTGGGCGCGCCGCCCGCGACAATAGCCGCACCACACCGCCGCGAGCCGCCGCATGCACCGTCCCACGTTCGAGGAGTTCGCCGCGCTCGCCCGCGGGCACACCGTCGTTCCCGTGTACCGCCGGCTCACCGGCGACGCGCTCACGCCCGTCACCGCGTTCCGCAAACTCGGCGACGCCGACCGCGCCTTCCTGTTCGAGAGCGTCGTCGGGGGCGAGCGCATTTCGCGCTACAGTTTCCTCGGCGCGGGGCCGTTCGCCACGTTCGAAGCGCGCGGCACCCGCACGCGGGCGCGCGACAGCAGCGGCACTTGGACCGAGTGCGATTCCGCCGACCCGCTGCGCGACCTCGAAGCGCAGATCGTAGAGTTCCGCGCGCCGAACGTGCCCGGCCTGCCGCGATTCTGCGGCGGCGCGGTCGGCTACGCGGGCTACGACACCGTGCGCTACGTCGAGCGGTTGCCGAACGCGCCGCCGGACGATCGCGGCATCCCGGACTTGAGCTTCGACTTCTACGACCGCATGGTCATCTTCGATCACGTGGCGAAGACGATCCTCGTTGTCGCGCACGCCCGCGTTGAAGGCGACCTGCGCGCGAGCTACGACGACGCCTGTCGGCGAGCGGATGAACTTGTCGAAGTGCTGAGCGCCGGCGGTGGCGAAGTACCACTCACGGACATCGACCCGCTTGCCAAGAGCGCGCCCCGCGCGAACGTGACCAGCAACTTCACGCGCGCCGGCTACGAGGCCGCGGTGCAGAAGGTGCGCGAGTACATCAACGCCGGCGACGCCTTCCAGATTGTGCTCAGCCAGCGGTTCCGCACCGAAACGACCGCGAAGCCGTTCGACATCTACCGCGCGCTGCGCGTCGTGAACCCCAGCCCGTTCATGTTCTACCTGCGCGCCGGTGAAGTCACGCTCGTGGGCGCGTCGCCGGAAATCATGTGCCGCGCGGAGAACGGAATCATCACGAACCGGCCGCTCGCCGGTACGCGGAAGCGCGGCAGCACGCCCGAAGAGGACGCGGCGCTCGCGGCGGAGTTGGTCGCGGACCCGAAGGAGCGCGCCGAACACATCATGCTCGTAGACCTCGCGCGGAACGACGTGGGCCGCGTGTCCGAGTTGGGCAGTGTGAAGATCGGCGACCTGCTCGCGGTGGAGCGGTACAGCCACGTCATGCACCTGTCGAGCACCGTGACCGGGAAGCTGCAAGCCGGCCTCACCGCGTTCGACGCGCTCCGCGCGAGCCTGCCCGCCGGCACGCTGAGCGGCGCGCCGAAGGTGCGCGCGATGGAGATCATCGACGAACTCGAACCGCACCGCCGCGGGCCGTACGGCGGCGCGGTCGGTTACGTCGATTTCGCCGGGAACATGGACACCTGCATCGCGCTCCGCACGATGGTGCTGCTCGGCACAACGGCGTACATCCAAGCCGGTGCCGGGATCGTCGCCGACAGCGTACCGGCCAGCGAGTACGAGGAGACGGTGAACAAGGCGATGAGCCTGTTGCGCGCGATCGAAGTGGCGGAAACGCAGTTATAGAACGGTCTCTGCACATCACGGCTGTTTCTGCGTTGAATCCCGGTCACACTTCTCTTCTGCTGAACGGGATCCGACTCGTTGTCCCGAGGTGCGCCATGCGCCCGTTCTTCTGCTTCGCACTGTTCTGCGCCGCGTGCGTCTGCGCGCCGGCCCAAGACCCCAAAAAGCCGCTCGTCTCAGGCGACCCGGCCCGGCTCGAGCGCATTCGCGGCACCAAGATGCCGAAGTTCGACAAGCCGGTCCAGTTCGACACCCCCGAGGCCGATGCGATCCTCGCGGCGCTCGAGGTGCTCCCGCCGGACAACCCGTGGAACCTCGTGGTGAGCGACTGGCCGCTGCACCCGAAGTCGAAAGACATCATCACCGCGATCGGGGCCGAGAAGCCGCTGCGGTACAACATGGACATGGCCTTCGTGCTGGTGCCGCCGAACCAGAAGAAGGTGAAGGTGGACGTGTTCGAGTACCCGAGCGAGTCGGACAAGGGCCCGTTCCCGGTGCCGGACAACGCGCCGGTCGAGGGCTGGCCCGCGTACTGGAACCGACACCCCATGTTCAAAGACCTCACCTTCGACCAAATGCAGCGCGACGCGGGCAACTACGGCGGCGACCGGCACATGATTGTGGTGGACCCGGTAAACCGCGTCTCGCACGAGTTCTTCCTCGCCGCGCGCACAAAGACGGGCTGGCGCGCTTCCTCCGCCGCGACCTTCGACCTGAAGAGCAACAAACTGCGCCCGGAGGGGTGGACCTCCGCCGACGCCGCCGGGTTGCCGATCTTCCCCGCGATCGTGCGCTACGACGAACTGAAGCGCGGTGCGATCGAGCACGCCCTGCGGGTGTCGGTCTCCAAAACGAAGCGCGAGTACGTGTATCCCGCGCGACACTTCGCCAGCAAGTTCAACGACGCGAACCTGCCGCGCATGGGCGAGCGGATTCGGCTCCGCAAGGACTTCGACACCTCGAAGTTCGAGCCGGAGGTAAAAGTGATTCTGGAGGCGCTCAAGAAGTACGGGATGTTCGTCGCCGACAACGGCATGGACTGGGGGCTGACGTGCGCCCCGGACCTGCGCATCCCGGTGCTGAACGAGGAACTGCGCAAGGTGAAGGGCTCGAACTTCGAGGTGGTGGTACCTCCCAGGGGCTACGTGCCGCCGAAGTGAACTGGAACCGCACCACCGCGGGCCGTACGGTAGCGCGGTCGGGTACGTGGACTCCGCCGCGAAGCGGTGCGCGAGCGGCCGTGCGCACAGTTGAGTGGCTGTAACGGCCCGAACACACGGTACGCGAAGCGTGCCTACTACTATGCGGATTCGGGAATAACCCGCGCCGGCGCGCCTCTATAGTAGAAGGGTCCGCGTTTCCCCCGCGAAGGGCGCTTATGTCGCTGCTGCTCGTCGAACCGCCGCTGAACCCCACCCGCGATTTCGTCCGCGTCGAGAGCGTGCTGAAGCCGGACGTTCCGCCCGCGCCGCGCAAGCACAAGATCATCGCCGTTCTGCCCGCGTACAACGCGGCGAAGACGCTCGCGGCCACGGTCGCGGACTTCCCCGCCGGTTGCGTGGACGAAATTCTGCTCGTGGACGATTGCAGCAAAGACGACACCGCGAAGCTCGCCCGCGAGATGGGCCTCACGGTCATCGTTCACGAAAAGAACACCGGCTACGGCGGCAACCAGAAGACGTGCTACCGGTACTGCCTCCAGCGCGGCGCGGACATCGTCGTGATGATCCACCCGGACTATCAGTACGATTCGCGGGTGATCCCACACGCGGTCGGGATGATCGAGTTGGGCATCTGCGACGTGGTGCTCGGGAACCGCGTGCGGAGCCGGCGCGAGGCGCTGAAGTGCGGGATGCCGTGGTGGAAGTACGTGAGCAACCGCGGCCTGACGATGTTCGAGAACGTCGCGCTGGGTCAGAACCTCGGCGAGTTCCACAGCGGGTTCCGCGCGTACCGGCGCAGCGTACTGGAAACGATCCCGTTCGAGAACAACTCGGACGACTTCGTGTTCGACACGCAGTTCTTGGTGCAAGCGGTCCACTTCGGGTTCCGCTTGGGCGACATCCCGGTGCCGGTGCGGTACTTCGACGAAGCGAGCCAAATCAACTTCCGCCGCAGCGCGAAGTACGGTCTGCAAACGCTCAGCACGGTGGGCAAATACTGGCTGAACAAGTTGGGGCTGTGGAAGAGCGCGCTGTTCAAGCCGAAGAAGGCGTAACGAAAGCGCATTTACGAGCCGCGAACGCGAGTGAGCGGCAACGCGCTTCGTCCAGGTACGATTCGCGCGTTGCCGCTCACTCGCGTTCTCGTAAATGCGCTTTGGGGTCAATCCCAGATGCCGCGAAGGTAGGTGCGCAGGCGGGCCAGCACGCGACACTTCGCGGCGTACACCGCGCCCACGGTGAGGCCCAGTTCCTTCGCCACGTCCAGTGCGGGCGCGGCGTCGATGCCGTGCCGCACGAACGCGGCCCACGTTTCCGGCCGGAACTCGGGGCGCAGCAACTCCAACGCGCTCGAAATCAGGTGCCGCTTGTAGTCTTGTTCGGAAAGCGGGTCGGCCGGGTCTGGTAGCGCGTCCGGGTCCGCGCCGACCGCGATGGGGACGGTCCGCCGCCGCGCCCGGTCGCGCCACTTGTTCAGCGTAACCGCGCGGAGCCACGCGCGGAAGCTCTTGTGGCGGTCGTACTCGAACTTCGGCAGTTCGTTCAGCAGCACCACGAACACGTCTTGCGTCACGTCCGCGGCGTCTTGCTCTTGGAGGCCGGCGCGGCGCGCCCAGTAGTAGATGAGCGGGCCGTACAGGTGAACGAACCGCGGCCACGCCTCGGCCGCGCCGCCGGCCCGCCGCAACTGCTGCAACAGCGTTTCGGACGTGGTGTGCATGCGCGCCGGTGTGGGGAACGACGTAACTGCGGCGATTGTGCCGCACCGCCCGGCCCGCGTCAACCGCTGGTTCTCGGTTATCCGTTATTGGTTACTGGGGAGCGCGTTCGCCAGTAACCAATAACCACGAACCAAGAACTATTTCGCCACGTCGCACACGAGCGTCGCGTAGTGGCGGATTTCCTCGAACTTCTTGCCGCCGTGTTCGCCGGCCTTCGCTTCGATCAGCTTCGCGTACACCCCGTAGCGGCCCGCGCCCTCGAACGTAGGCGTGTAGCCCTCTTTGTCGGTCGCCACGGCCTTCTTGTTGCCGCCCGGCAGCATCACGGTCACTTCCGAGTCCGCGACCGGTTTGCCCGCGGCCAGCACGCGGAACCGCACCTTCGCGCTCGCCCCGTCGGCGATCACGTCGAGGCCGGCCTTCTCGCCCAGCGCCGCCGCGTTCGCCGCGCCGAGCACCGCCTTCGGGTAGTACACCAGCTTGAACGGCTTGCTGTCGCCCTTTTGCAGCACGCCGTAATCGGTGACGCCGAACACGACGCGGTTCCCGGTGCCGGGCACGTTCACCGCGAGGTAGCCCTCTTGCTTCTTGAACTCCAGCGCGGTGTCTTTGCCGGTCGCGTCGCGCAGGGCGAGCTTCGTGTTCGCGATCTTCTCGATGTTGACGTTGGTATCCGGTTCGAGGTTGTCGCTGAAGACCACCTTCGCCGACTGCCCCTTGTCGTCCGGCACGACGAACGGGAAGTGCGCCTGCGCCGCTGCCGCCGCGCACAGCCCGACCGCGAGCGCCCCGAGGGTGCGATACATGGTGCGTTTCTCCTGTTGGTCACGCGCCAGCCGCAACCGCGACCGGCGCGAGTCTGTTATACGGCGTTAAATCGGGACGAGAAGGCCGCACGGTCACTTCGCCGAGATGAGTTGCACTTCGAAGATGAGCGTGGCGTTCGGCGGGATCAGCGCGCCGGCCCCGGCCGAGCCGTAGCCCAGCGCCGCGGGAATCTTCAGCCGCCGCACGCCGCCCGGCTTCATGCCCGGGATGCCCTCTTGCCAGCCCTTAATGACGCCGGACAGCGGGAACGAGATGCTCTTGCCGCGATCCACGCTGCTGTCGAACTTCTTGCCGGTGGTGAGCCACCCGGTGTAGTGAACGGTCACGGTCGCGCCCGGTTTGGCTTCGTCGCCGGTGCCCACGGTCGCGTCCCAGATTTCGAGGCCGGACGGTTGTTTCACCCACTCCGCGGCGTTCACATCGGGCATCGTCATGTTGTCGGCCTCCTGTTGCGGGCGCACGTGCGATGGGGATGAAGTACGGCGCGCCCGCGCGAAGGGAAACCCGCCCGGGCGCTTCGGCCGGCGGGCGCGGGCGGGCGCGCCGGTCTTGCGGGCCGGCAGGGCGGTCGCTATCGTAACACTTCTTCGGCACACCACCTTGGTTCGGCCGGCTCTCGCGCGCTCTGCCGACGCGCGGCAAGGCCCGGCCCAGAGAAGCTCCGGGACGCGCTCCCGCACACCGCGCTGCACCCAGCGCCCGTGGCGGCCGTTTCCCGGACGGAGAGCGCACCGTGACGGAATCTCTCATCGACCTGCGGGCGCTCCTCGTCGAGCGCGAGGACTTCGAAGGCGGCATGGTCGGGCGGCTCCGCGAGGGGCTGGCGCAGGGCGGCGCGCAACTGCGCGCCCTCAAAGACATCCTCGACACGCTCGCCAAGCGGCTCGCGGTCGCCGCCCCGCCGCAACAGAAAAAGATGCACCTGAAGTTGGGCGTCGCCAACTTCTTCCTCGGGCACATGCGCACCGCGGTCGAGCACCTGAAGCAGACCGACGGCCCGCTGGCCGCGTTCTTCATGGGTCAGGCGCACGTCGCGCTGGGCCAAGCCAAGCCCTATTCCGACGACGCCGCCGACACCACCGACCACTTCGACGCGGCGCTCAAGGCGTTCGATAAGGCGGAGAAGTCCGGGTACGCGGCCCAACTGGTGCAACTGCAGCGGGCCGGCGTGCTGCGGCTCCAGAAGCACGTGCCCGAAGCGAAGGCGATCCTCGTGAAACTCAAGGACGCCGCGGCGCACAACGCCGAGTACTACTTCCAAGACGGCGCGGTCGCGGAAGCGGAGGGCGACGCGCCCCGCGCCGCCAAGCAGTACGAGCGCGCGCTCGACCTCGACCCGCGGCACACCGGGGCGCTGTTCCGCCTCGGGTTCCTGAACGACCAACAGGGCAACGACCACGAGGCCATCGGCTACTACGAGCGGTGCCTCAAGTACCCGCCGGTGGGCAAAGGCGCGCTCTACAACCTCGGCGTGCTGTACGAAGACAACGAGCAGTTCGACCGCGCCGCCGACTGCTTCCGCCGGCTCGCGAAGGCCGACCCGCGCGACGAGCGCGCCAAGCTGTTCGTGCGCGACGCCGAGGCGTCGCTCACCATGCACTACAACCCGGACGACGAGCAGACCAACCAAGCCCAGCGCATGGTGATGGAAGTGCCCATCACCGACTTCGAGCTGAGCGTGCGCAGCCGCAACTGCCTGAAGCGGATGAACATTCGCACGCTCGGCGACCTCACCCGCGTGAGCGAGTCGCAACTGCTGGCGAGCAAGAACTTCGGCGAAACCTCGCTGGACGAAATTCGCGCGATCATGAACGCGAAGGGGCTGCGCATCGGGCAGTCGCTGGATCAGGGGCAGCAGTACGAGTTCCGGTACCGGCCGCAGCAGAACCTCAGCCCGGAAGAGCAGGCGACGCTGGGCAAGCCGGTGAGCGAGCTGAACCTTTCCGTGCGCGCCCGCAAGTGCATGCACCGCCTGAGCATCACCACGCTCGGCGAACTGGTGCAGCGCACCGCGGACGAGCTGCTGGAAGCGAAGAACTTCGGCATGACCTCGCTCACGGAAGTGCGCGACCGGCTGGCGCAGTACAACCTGAAGCTCCGCGGCGACTGACCCAATGGGCCTGCCCACAGACCCAAACGCCCGGCGGTTCTATCGCGCCGCCGGGCAGCGCCTCGAAGACGCCCGCGCCACACTCGAGGATGCGGAGCGCACCACTGCGTCCAAATACCTTGCCGGATACTGTGTCGAGTGCATGTGGAAGGCACTCATCCTCTCGCAAGTTCCGCCGGACAAAAAGGACGAAGTGCTCGACCAGTTCACCGGGGCGAAGGCGCACAACTTCGAGTGGCTGCGCACACTGTACACTCAACTCGGTGGCACGTTGCCTCCAAAGAAAGACAAAGAGTTGACAGCCGCGTTCGTGACGGTCAGCGATTGGAGCACCGATCTGCGCTACTCTACAGGTACAATACCCGGGGACGACGCGGACGAGTTCTTGCAAGCCGTTTGGCGCATCTGGGCTTGGGCCGACGGGAGGCTCTGAAATGGGCGCAGCGATTCACGGGACGCCGGACGAAGTTACGGAGCGCGTGTGCGCCGCGGTGCGCCAGTACACCGACGCGCACCCCACGGCCGAAGCGCTCGTGTCCCGCTACAGCCCGGTGTCGGTGCGCGTGCGCGTGATCGATCCGGGCTTTCGCGGGAAGTCGCGCTCCGAACGGCACAAGGCCGTGTGGCCGCTGCTGTACCAACTCGACGAAGAAATTCTCGCCGAAGTGACGCTGCTGTTGCTCCTCACACCGGACGAGCGCGCGACGTCCGCCGCCGACCGCGACTTCACCGACACCTTTGCTTCCGAGATGAACCTTTCGTTGCCGGAAGCGCTCCGGCGCATGCCAACTTCGGACAGTGTTCCCCGCACTTAGAACTTCCGCGTTGCAACTCGCGCGCGCCGCGACCACACTTCTGGACAGAGAACTCGGCCCCCCAAGCAGGTGCGATATGACGCTGTTCGCGGAAGCGTGGAACTTCGAGGCAATGGGGGCGGCGCTGGTGGCCGCGGCGCTGTTCGGCGTGCTCGGCATCGCCATGCTCGCGCTCGGGTTCAAAGTGTTCGAGTGGATCACGCCCAAGCTGAAGGTGGAAGAGGAACTGAGCAAGGGGAACGTCGCGGTGGGCATCGTGGTGGCCGCGGCCGTTCTGGGCGTCGCGCTCGTCGTGGTGCGCGCCATCGGCGGCTGAGCGCGTCAGGTGCTCGCCGCGGTGCGGTACCCGTGCGAACGTTCCGCCGTTCCGGGGGTGCTCCGATGGTCCGGTTCGCGCTCTGCGCGGCGCTGTGCGCCGCGCCGCTGGTCGCCGCGCCCGTTCCCAAGCAGCCGCCGCGCCCCGCGTGGCCGATGTTCGGCGGCGCGCCGGCGCGCAACATGGCGAACCCCGCCGAGTGGGTCGGCGCGCTTCCCGCCAGCGGCCCCGTGTGGGGCGAAGCCGCCCCGGGG
>JALHNS010000104.1 GCA_022843445.1 Gemmata sp. | reverse complement strand
TCGACGGCAAGACTCTGACGGCCACCGTGCGCGGCGAGATCGCGGCGCGCGCGGCCGCGCGCGCCGCCCGCGGGAAGCCGCCGGCGTGCCTCGCCGCGGTGATTGTGGGCGACGACCCCGCGAGCCACACATACGTGCGCAACAAGCACAAGGCGTGCGCGGATAGCGGCCTCGCGTCGGCGGTGCACGCGCTGCCCGCGAGTACGTCGCAAGACGAACTCTTGGCGGTGGTGGCGCGGCTGAACGCGGACCCGGCCGTTCACGGCATTCTGGTGCAACTGCCGCTGCCCAAACACATCGAAGACGGCGCGATCGTCCGCGCGGTCGCGCCGGCGAAGGACGTGGACTGCTTCCACCCGGAGAACGTCGGGCTGCTCGCCACCGGGTTCCCGCGGTACTACCCGTGTACGCCGCACGGCGTCGTGGTGCTGCTCCAGCGCAACGGCATCGAAACGGCGGGGCGCGAAGTGGTGATCGTGGGCCGCAGCAACATCGTGGGCAAGCCGCTCGCGCTGATGCTCGCGCAGAAGCCGACGCGCGCGAACCCGGCCGCGGGCGATGCTACCGTCACGGTCGCCCACACGCGCACCGCGAATTTGGCCGAGGTGTGCCGCCGCGCGGACGTGCTGATCGCCGCCGCCGGGCGCGCCGCGGTGATAACCCCGGACATGGTGAAGCCGGGCGCGGCCGTGGTGGACGTGGGCACGAACAGCGCGAACGGAAAGCTGGTGGGCGACGTACACCCGGACGTGGCGCAAGTGGCAGGGTGGCTCTCGCCGGTGCCCGGTGGCGTCGGCCCGATGACCATTACAATGCTGTTGCACAACACACTTGCTGCGGCCGAACACATCGACGGCTAGCGGCGGTTCACATAGCGAAACGGAAGGGCGACACGCGCGATGAACCTGAACCTCACGCTCGCCACGCGGGTCGGGCTGAACATTTGCGCCATTTTCGGCATCTCGGCGGCGCTCTTCGTGGGCGGCAGCATCTTCATTCCCGTCGTGTTCTCCATCCTGCTCGCGTCGGTACTGTTCCCGTTTGCCAAGCGGCTGCACGAGCGGATGCTGATGCCGTGGTTCTTCGCGTGCCTGTCGGCGCTGATGGTCGTGGTCGTGCTCACGCTGGTGGTGATCGGCGCGTTCGGTTGGGCGATCCCCAAGACACTGAAGGGCATCCCGACCGGCGACGAGGAGTGGGCCGCACAGTACAACAAGATCCAAATCAACTTGAGCACCATCTTCCCGATCAGCGACAACGACCGACTGGTCGGCCGTTGGGACCGGGTGCGCAACCCGGACAACCCGCCCGAAGCGATCGTCTACATCAAAGCACAACTCACCAAAGAGAAGTTGTCCGCGGCCCTCGTGAACATCGTCACACTCGGTCTCGACCACCTGTGGCAGGCGATCCTCATCCTGTTCATCACGCTGTTCCTCATCTACGAGGGGCAGATGCTCGCGGACAAGGTGAAGAGCATTTTCGGTCCGTCGTTAGAAACGCGCGGGCGCGTCACCTACGCGCTCGCGGAAATGGCCGAAGCGATCCGCACGTACCTCGTGTGGCGCACGATCGTGAACTTGGTGCTGGCGCTCGTACTCGGCGCGGTGTACCAGTGGGCCGGGTTGCAGCACTGGTACCTGTGGGCGCTGCTCGTCGCCATCCTCAGCTACGTCCCGTACGTGGGCACCATCGCCGCCGGCATCCCGCCGTTTTTGGACGGCCTGCTGTTCGTCGATCCGATGACCGCGTTCTGGATCGGCATCTTCTACATTTTCGTCGTCACGTTCGAGGGCTACATCATCGTGCCGTGGGTGATGGGCCGCAGCATGGACCTGAACGCGACGACCGTGCTGCTCGCGTGTTTGTACTGGCACCAAGTGTGGGGCATCTCCGGGCTGTTCCTCGCGATGCCGCTCATGGCCGCGCTGAAGGCGATTTGCATGCAGGTGCACGGCTGGCAGGGGTGGGGCCACCTGATGGGGTCCGGCCCGGCGGTGGAGTTGCAGATCGACAGCCCGGAGGTGGAAAAGGCGCGGCTCGAGGAGATCGAGCGGGGCGCGGCGGCGAACGACCAGACGGTGCGCATGGACGCGCCGCAGAAAGGGGTCGCCCAGCCGGGCGACTCGAAAAGTTACCAGTGACCCCCCGCACGACGTGCTGTGGGCGCTCGGCGCGCTCGGCAAGATCGTGTGGGATCTGCTCGGCGACTCCCTCTCGCGCGACCGCAAGGCGCGCCAGAAGCGCCGCAAAGAGGAAGAGGACAACGAAGAGAAGAGCGCTTGACGCGCGGCGTGTCTTACGCGCCGCGAACGCCAGTGAGCGGTTGAGCTTTGCCGCTCACTGACGTTCGCGGCTCGTAAGACACTCGCACGCGCGCAACCATCACTGCCCCTTGAGGCGGCGGATCGCGGCTTCCGCATCGTGGTACAGCGGGTGCTGACTGAACGCCGTTACCGCGTTGTAGAACCGCAGCGCGTTCGCGGTGTCGTTCAGGGCTTCGTAGCAGCGGGCGATGTTGTACAGCGTGTCGGCACCGCTCTTGTGGTAGTTCTTGTAGTCCGAATAGGCCTTGAGCGCGAGGTCCGGTCGGTTCAGCTCCTCAAGGTACAACTGGCCCAGCAGTCGCGTCGTGTTGTACCACGCTTCCTCTTCGTCGCCCGAACCCTTGTCCGATTCGCGCACGTCCTCCATCAGCGCCAGCCCGATATCGCGGTCGCCGCGGCGCAGGTGGCACCGCGCTTCCACCAGCCGCACGCGGTTGCTCTTCGGCTCGATCACCTTCGCCAACTGCACGAGGTGCGTGGCCCAATCGAGCAGGTCCGCGTCGGCCTCCTTCGCGTTCAGCACGCCCATCGCCTTCTTCACGCAGTAGCCCACGTCGAACCACGCGCCGATCCCGGCGCGGGCGCGCTCGAGCCGCTCGATGGGCACCGAGTAGTAGTAGCTGTCGCGCTTGCTAATCAGGTCGGCGTCGGTCGAATCGTACTGCAGCGCCGCGGAGCAGTTGATGAGCGCGTTCAGCGGGTCGCGCTGCTTCGCGTACAGTTCCGCGATCTTGCGGTACGATTCCAGCACCGCGCCGCCGCCGCTGTCGCGATAGAGTTGGAGGTCCGCGATGGCCGCTTCGTAGTACGGTTTCGCTTGCGCGTCGAGCCGCGCGCGCGTCTCGGCGTCGCCGCGTGCGTCGGCCGCGTCCGCTTCCGCTTTGATCGGGTCGCCTTCCTTCTCCGCGATCGTCGCCAGCTTTTGCAGCGATTTCAGGAAGACGTCCTTCTGCTCCTTGTCGAGGTTCGACGGCCCGAACTCGACCCCGGCGCGGCGGACCAGTTCGAGGTACCCGCGGGCGGAAGTCGCGTCGCCGCGCTTCTCGGTCACGTCCGCGAGCTTGCGGAAGATGGCCGGGGCGCGCGCCGGCAGCCCGCGCCCGGCCATGCGCAGGTACGCCAGTCCCCTCTCGCGGCGGTCCGGGTCGTTGTCGTCGGCGAGCGAGTAGCCGAGTTGTTCCACGTACTCGTAGTTGAACTCGGTGGGTTGCGCGACCGCGGCCGCCGCGACGAACTCGCCCTCGTTCAACTGGCTGTAAAGGAACGTGCGGTACTCCTTCGCGGTCGCGTTGTTCGGTTCGGCACCGAGTTTGCGCTCGACGGCGGCAATCGCTTCAATGCGCCGGCCGGGCTTGTTGAACTCGGGCCAGCCGAGCTTCTCGACCAGCGCCGCGGGGCCGTCGAGCGCCAGCAGCAGCGCGTCGAAGTACACGGCGCGGCGCACGCCCGCGTGGTAGCCCGGCGTTTCGGGGTTCAGCAGCCGCGCGAGCGTTTCGGCCGCGCCGTCGTAGTCCTTCGCGTGCAACTGTGCGACGGCCCGCAGGTAATCGACGCGCGCCAGATACGCGGGCTTCTTCGTTTCCACGAGCGACAGGAACTTCTCGGCCTCCGCGCGCGCGGTCGGGGTCGGCGGCGACATGAGCAGCGCCGTCGCGCGGTCCAAGCACAGCGAGAAGTCGAGCGCGTCCACGAGGTCCGGGTCGCGGTCCAGTTGCGAGGGCGTGAGGTTGTTGTGCAGCCGCAGCAGCCCGGCGCGGGCGAGGTCGCTGTTCGGGTTCAGTTCGAGCGCGCGCCGGAAGTAGCGCATCGCGAGCGCCAGCCGGCCGAGGCTCATGTAGCTGAACCCGCGGAGGGTGTGCTTGAACACGCGCAGCGGCGGGAGCCAAAACGACGCGTACACGAAGTACAGCGTCACCGGGATGAGGAACGGGCCGGCCCCGCTCAGCCCGCTCCCGAAGTTCATCATGTGCAGCGCCACGCCGAGCGTGGCGCACACGGTCATGATCTCGACTTCCGACTCTTCCGATTCGCCGCAGAACGTGAGCAGGTAGAAGAACGGCAGCCCGAGCAGCAGGTACAGGCCGAGGTTGAACCGCGTGTCTTTCGCTTCGACCGGGAAGAACGGCACCGTCGCATCCGGGTTCGCCGGGTCCGGCACCTCGATGCGCCCCACGTATTCCGACGCGATGTACACGAGGCCCGCGGCGACGAGCAGGCCGAGCCAGAACCGCGTCGGGCCGGCTTCCATCTGCCGCATCCGGTACAGGCCGAAGCCGAGGATCGCGCCGCCGACCGCGCAGTAGTTCAGCCAGTCTTTGATCGGCGGCTCGTGCTTGACGATGCGCCACAGCCGGTCGGTGTCGCCGAACAGGTCGCCGATCGCGCGCACGATCGGTTCGCCGTAGGGCTGCCCGGTGAACACGCCCGCGGTGAGGCCGAGCAGCACGCCCGCGTAGATGAACCCCGGGCTTTCGAGCAGCACGAGGATCGGGAAGGCTTTCCAGTTGTGCCACGGCTTCGCGCCGCGCGCCATCAGCCGCCCGGTACCGAGCAGGAGCGCGACGAACAGGCCGAGGCCGGTCCAACCGAGCACCCACGCGATGTCGATCCACGCGTCGCCGCGCGCGGCGGGCACTTGGAGGGCGAAGAACGCCCACAGGCCGAGGAACAAGCCTTTGAGAACGTACTCGTTGCGGTGCCAAGTGGTCATGGCTGTTGCGCACCCGGTGATGTGTGCGATTGTGTCCCGCCGAGTCGCCGGAAGGTCGGCGCGGGACCGGAGCGGTTACCCCGGCGGCGTGAACCCGGAAGGTCGGGGGCGCCCAAAACCAGGACCGAGGAAGGCTACGGAAAAGAATAGGGAACCGCGCGCCGCGGTGGAAGGGGCGCGGGTGGAGTCGGGCTACTTGTCGAGATCGAAGTAGAGTTCCGCCAGCAGGCCGCGAAACACCGTCGCGTTGAAGCGCTTTTCGGGAACCGGATGTGTGGCGCGTTCGATCAGTTCCTCCAATTCCCAAGGCACGACGAACCGGGGGCACTCGGCGCGAAGCCCGTGTGCCTGATCTCGCTTGGCGAGCAGCACATCCATTCCGCGCCCGGGGAACGCCGAGCGCCCGCTGAGCGCTTCCCACACGATCTGTCCGATCGCGTACACGTCGCAGGCGGGTGTGCGCTTCGCGGCGAGCACCTGTTCGGGTGCCATGTATTCGGGTGTGCCGGCCATGTTGCCGCGCCCGGTGTCTTCACCGTGTGCGTCGCGCTGGTCGAGGATCGCGATTCCAAAGTCGATGACGCGCGGAACCCACGGCACGGGGTCGATTGGCGAAGCGCTCGTTTGTTCGATGAGCACGTTCGCCGGCTTCAAGTCGCAGTGAACGACGCCGACTTCGTGGAACGCTTCGGCCGCGGAAGCGAGCGCGATGCCGAGCCACACGCACTCGATGAGCGACAGCGGGTCCGCGAAGCGCGCCCGCAAAGTGCGCCCGTGGACGTACTCCATCACGAGGTACGGCACGCCCCCGTGTTCGTATCGGTCGAGGTATCGGACAGCGTAGGGCGTTTGCACGCGCGCCAGCGCGCGCCACTCGTGCTCGAAGTGGACGGCCGACACACCGGGCCGCAACCGCTTCACGCAGACCGCTTTCCCTGTCACGAGGTCGGTACCTATGTACGTTTGCCCCATACCGCCGTCCGCGAGTTCGCGGTCGAGGCGGTACCGTAGCGCGCCGGTGGTCGCGGCCCCGGACCACGCGGGCGTGAGATTCGGGTCCGCACTTTCGCGCGGCCGAGTAACAGTCGGGGCGGACGTCGCCGGCGGCTCGTCCAGAACGACGAGCATGACGCGCCGGTTCGCGGGGAGTTCGATTCCGGGCGGGAGTGTGAGTTCACCCGCGTGGTCAGTTCGTGCTTCGATGCAGTCCGGCATGGTGGCTCCGATAGCGTTCTCGGTGCACTGCTAATCACTTCGCCTTCAGGAACGCGCTCAGCGTCGCCACGTTGTGCACGAACGCGTCGCTGGAGACGTACTTGAAGCCGTCCGCGAACTTCGGTTGGCCTACCAACCGCTCGCCCGCGTACACACTCACCCACCGGCCTTCCGCGTCGAGTTCCGCGACGATCCGCTTCACCTCGGCTTCGAGTTGCTGCGCCGTGCGCGCCTTCACTTCGAGCGGCTTGACGGCTTTCGCGGCTTCGTATTCGCGCGCGATCTCCTTGAAGCTCGCGGGCTGCTTCCAGCCGTAGTGCGCCGGGGCGGCGCTGTCGTCGTATGTGAGTTCGTAGCGGGCGTTCATGTACAGCGGCTTGTTGGTCTTCAGCTCGTAGAAGCGCGCGACGCGACCGTCCGGCAGCAGGCACTTCTCGAAGTACGCGAGAGCCTTGGGAATCGGTTCCAGATACTTCGTGTCGCCGGTCACGCGCGCCACGCGAATGAGCGTCCGCATCGCGTCCTGCGATTCCCACCCGGTGATCGCGGGCGGCTCGAACTTGCGCGCCCACATCGGTTCCATCTTGTGCGTGTACTGCTGACACCACCCCGGTTGCGGGTCCGGCATCTGTGCGAGAATCAGGAAGTCGCCGAGCTTCGCGAGGGCGGCCTTGTACTTCGCGTCCTTGTACGTCTCGTGCGCGGCGACGAGCACTTCGCACACGCTCCCCGCGAGGCCGTCGTTGAGTGTCGGGAAGTCCCAATAGTTCTTCACGCGGCCTTCGGTCTTCCAATCGTAATCCGGGAGCGCCGCTTTCTTCGGCGCGAAGTCTTCGACCGCCTTCGTCCACACTTGCGGGAAGCCGCCGTTGCGGAACTGGGCCTGTAACAGTTTGTCCAACCCGTATTCGGCGGCTTCGTGGATCGCGTCGTTCTTGAAGTTCAGCGCTTTGTCCGCGCGCATGAGCATGAGGAGCGCGGCTTGCGTTTGGCCGTCGTCGAGCGACGAGGCGTTCCAGTTCCCGCCCTTCCCGTTGCGGTACTTCCCGACGCGCTTCGCCGGGCCGAAGTGAATCGTCTGCGTCCACCCGCCGGACTGAAGTTGCCCGTACACGAGCGCGTTCGCGGTGTCGGTGGCTGCGTCCAGATAGAGCTTGTCACCGGTGGCATCGAACGCATCAAGGTACGCCATGCCGACGGTGGGAGTGCCGGGCGGTTGTACGAACAGCGTGTCCGCGTCGGCCGCGCCTTCGCCCCACCGCTGCTTCAGGTCCGGGGTGTAGTAGTAGACGTACCCGCCGTGCGCCGCGACCTTCGTGCGGTAGAACGTCGCGGCGCGCTGGAGCGCCTTCTGTGCTTGCTCGCGCAAGTCCGGTTCGTCGGCGCGAAGCTGCGGGGCGAGCGCGAGCGCGCTGAGCACGAAGAGCGTGCGAATCATGTGCGAACCCCGGTTTGGGAGAGTGGTCCGCTCGCTCCGCGATCGGCGCTGAGCGAGTAAGAGGACTTCGGCGAAGTTGGGCAAACCAACCTGCGCCGCGAAGCACCGCTCGCGGAGCGAGCGGACCACTCTGAAGGCACAATCTTCGCGCGACCGGCGCGCCGAGTCAACGTTCACCCCGCGAACATCACGTGCGGCTTCACCGCGCTGCGCTCGGCGAGGCCGATTCCCACGAGCGCGCCGGTTTCGTCCGCGAGCGCGACTTCGCCCGGAGGCGCTTCGCGCCCGAGGCGCTGACCTTGCCGCAACCGGCGCACTTCGTCCGCCGTCACGCGCACGCAGGGCATCCCCGCGAGCGCCTCTGCCATTGGGCGCAGTTTCAGTTCGGCCGGTGGCGCGTCTACGCCAACGCCCTGCTCCGCCACGAACGGCCCGACGCGCGTGCGCCGCAGTGTTTGCACCATACCGCCCACACCGAGCGCCACTCCGAGATCGCGGGCGATGGAGCGAATGTAGGTGCCCTTCCCGCAGTCCACTTCCACGTCGAGAAACGGCCATTCGTAGCCGAGAACGCGAATCGCCTCGATGCGCACCGGGCGCGGCGCGAGCTTCACCTCTTCGCCCTTGCGCGCGAGATCGTATGCGCGCTTGCCGTCCACCTTCAGCGCGCTCACCGCCGGCGGGAGTTGCTCGATCGCGCCCACGAAGCAAGCGAGAGCTTCGTCAATCTGTTCGCGCGAAACGGGGTGCGCGTTCGGCGTCTCGGTGATGTCGCCGTCGGCGTCGTCGCTGGTGCTGGTCGCGCCGAAGCGGAACCGCGAGGCGTAGCTCTTGCCCATCGCCTGAACGTAGTCCGCGAGGCGCGTCGCCGCGCCGACACACACCACGAGTACGCCGGTCGCGAGCGGGTCGAGCGTGCCCGTGTGGCCGATCTTCGTGCCGCGCGGGAACCACCGCTGCACGCGGTTCACGGCGTCGCGCGAGGTGATGCCGCCGGGTTTGTCGATTACGAGAAGACCGTTCACTGTCTCTTTCCTTCGCACGAATCGTCCGCACAATTCCCACGCGACGAACGGACACCGCGACCCGCGCCGAGGTTCCCGATGCCCGCCGGTACATGCGTGATTTACAACCCGGCCGCCGGGCGCGGAAGGGCCGAACGCGCGCTCCGCGAACTTCCCCCCGCGCTCGCCGCGGGAGTAGAACTGCGCGCCACGGCTCACCCCGGGCACGCCGTCGAACTCGCGCGCGCCGCGTGCGCCGAGGGGTTCGCCAAAGTGGTCGCGGCCGGCGGCGACGGCACCGCGCACGAAGTGGCGAACGGCATTCTTCAGAGTAGCCGCACCGACGCCGTGTTCGGGGTGTGGCCGGTCGGCTCGGCGAACGACCTCGCGTTCACGCTCGGCACCGACGTGTGGTGGAACCGCCGCGCCGAAGCTCTGCCGACAGCGGTGATTCCGATCGACGTGGGCCGCGTGACGGCCGCGGGCCGCGCGTGCTTCTTCGTGAACTGCTTCGGCGTCGGCTTCAACGGCATGGTGACGGTCGAAGCGGTGAAAACGAAGTGGCTCACTGGGCTTCCGCTCTACGCGTGGGCGTTCCTGAAGGCACTCGTGAAGCACTTCGACACGCCGCGCATGACGATTACGTTCGATGATGTCGAAGTGACGGTGCCCACACTCTCTCTCTCGGTGTTCAACGCGCAGCGCGAGGGCAACTTCCCGCTGCGCCCGAACGCGAAGCTCGACGACGGACAGTTCGACTACCTGCACGTGGCGAAAGTGACCCGACTTCACCTGTTGCGGTTCCTGCCCGCGATGGCCCGGGGCGCGCTCCCGGAGAACCACCGGTTGTTGAAACTCGGTCGCGCGGCGCGCTTCGCGGTGCGCGCCGAGGTACCACTGTGCGTTCACGCCGACGGCGAACTCGTGTGCGTGCCGCAAGACTGCGTGCGCGAAGTGGCGGTGGAGTTGGTGCCGCGCCGCTTACTCGTGGAGGTGTTCCCGCCGGCGCAGTACGGCGCACGCGGCTGACGAGTACAGTTACCGCTCACTGGATGACATGCACTTCGCCGTCGTGCGCACCAATCACGAGTTGGATACCGCGATCCACCGCCAACGCGATGACCTCCGGTGAACTCGCAGCGGCGCGGAGTACTGCGAGCCAGTCAGTGTTGGGGTAGTCGTCTGCACGATACCGGCATTCGTCCGGCGGCTCCCATGTGAAGTCGCCCAACTCACCTACATGGTTTGTGTTACCGGGATCGAAGTGACCACCGGCGAGCGACTCGAAGCCGAACGCGTTGAAACACACGAGGTGCTCCATGTTCGGTGTGACGGCATCACCGTATTCGACATAGACCGCGCGAACGGAAGCTGGCAGCCGGCCAAGAACCGACTGCAGCCAAGTCGCGGTCTTCGTCGCCAGTTCCGTCATCTGCCACCTCACGAGCGGTCCGCGCTTACACTTCGTGCTAGGGCTTCCGCACGGCACCGGTCTTGGGGTCGATCTTCAGCGCGAGGTTTTCGTTCGCGTGCGTGTAGAAGAAGAAGCCGTACATCATTTCGTTATGCGTTTGCGGGCCGTTCCGCACGGTCGCCTTCGGGTCCGGGTTGTACGGGTTGAACGCGGAGTTGTCGAACCGCGCCACGCACTCCAGCTTCGTGCCCTTCGCGAACGTCTTCTTCCCCGGCTCCCAGCGGTACGGGATCTGCCACTCGAAGTTGTAGTTCGCGATGATGAGGAACGGGTCGCGCTTCCCGTCCGGCGCGGTCGCGGTGAAGCTCATGTCTTTGCCGCGCAGGTGCATGTGCGCGAACACGCCCACGCCCACCGAATCCGCTTCGAGCGTGCGCACCGCGCTCACCTTGTGCGCCGGTGCGTGCGGCGGGATCGCGAACTTCGTGTCGAAGAGTTGCATGCACCGCAAGCGCGTGCGCACCTCTTCGCGCGGGAAGCGCAGACCCACGCTCACCTTGCACGTTTCGGCTTTCCCGGTCGTCACGAAATGCAGTTGCAGCGCGAGCACGGAGCCTTTCGGCATCATGAAGCCGATGCCGTTGTCGAGGTTCATCGGCTCGCCACCGGGAACGTACCCGGTCACGAAGTTCTCAGCGCCGAAGCCGCTCGCGATGCCCGCGTGCGCGAGGTTGCAGTGGTGCAGCGACTTCGGGTTGTCGGTCGTGATCTGCACGCCTTGCACCCACGTGTCTTCGGCGAAGCGGTGCGGCAAAATCGTGTACTTGTACGGGATGTCGCCGGTCGCGGGCAGGTCGAACACCTGCGAATCCAGCACCAAATCCGGTTCCCCGATCAGCCACTTCGCCTTCTGTTCCGACGGCGGCGCGGGGGCTTTCGTGAGGTCGCCCGCGGGCGCGCCGAGTTTGGCCCAATCGCGCAGAATCGTCTTCTCTTCGTCGCTGATCGCGCGCCGGTTCACGAACGGGCCGAACTCGTGCGCCGCGAACCACGGCGGCATCCGCTGATCGGTCACAACCTCCGCGATGGCGTCGGCACGCGCGGCTGCCTGCTTGTGCGTGACGAGCGCGAACGGTGCGCCACCTCCGGTCTTGTGGCACTCGCCGCAGTGCTTGTAGAGGATCGGCGCGACGTGTTCGGCGAAGTTCACCGCTCGCGGTTCGCGCGCTTTCGTGAACGTGATCGCGCAGCCATCCACTTCGGTCTCGCGGACCGCTACGTCCTTCCCGTTCAGGAGCGCTTCGAGCGCGTCGCGCAGTTCGTGCGTCGTGGGTTCCTTGCGGTTCCCACCGAGGCGGAACTGATCGTTAATGCGCCCACGGTAGCGGACGCGGCGCTCCGCGTCCAGCACCACCACTTCCGGCGTGCGGGTCGCACCGAGCGCCTTCGCGCACGCGCCGCCGAAGTCCTTCACCACCGGGAACGCGAGGTCGTACTTCACCGCATGGCTCGCCGCAGCGATGAGCGTGTCGCTATCGTCCGAATTCACCGCGACGAACTGCACGCCCTTCGCGCGATACTCCGACTCAAGGGCGTTCAGCGTGGGAACGTACCGCTGCGCGAGCGGGCACGTCGTGTTCACGAACGCGAACACGACCGCTTTCGGCTTCCCGAAGTCGTCGAGCGTGCGCGGCAGCGACCGCATATCCGTGAACTTCAGCTTCCCGACCGGGTCGCCGAGTTTCGGCGCGTCCGCGGTGTGGGCGCGCGAAACGCAGAGCAGAGCGGCGAGCGCGAGCGCGATTCGCATGACGTGGCCTCGCGGGGAGAAGGGCGCACAGGGCTATGTTAGCCGGCCCCTCCGGGGCGGAAAACCAAGAACCAATGCGGGTGAGTGTCTGAGCACCCTGCGGAGCAGGGTCGCCCAACACAGCACAGGGCGGAAGCCCTGTGCGCGCTACGCGGCGCGCGATTCACTTCGCGTGCCCCTGCCAGTTCGTCATGCTGGTGCTCACGCCGAGCCGCCGGCCCACCCACTTGTAGAGGCCGCGCGGCCAACCCGCCATGAGGCCGTAACCGAGGCTAAGAGTGAACGGGAGCATCACGAACTCGCGGTCGCGCTCGACCGCGCGCACGGTGGCGCGGGCTACTTCTTCTGGTGTCAGCCAACGGCCGAAGCCGACCGGTTGCGCGCCGGTGAACAGCCCGGTGCGGATGTAGCTGGGGCACATCGCGGTGGCGCGCACGTTCCGCACACCCTGTAGCCGGAACTCTTCGATCAGCGATTCGGTAAAGCCGAGCACGGCCCACTTGGTAGCGGCGTAGGTGGTGCCGTGCGGCAGCGCGATCACCGACGACGCGCTCGCGATGTTCACCACATGCGCGGCCGGCCGTGCGAGGAGATCGGGTAAGAAGGTGTGCGTGACCGCGACGAGGCCCGCGAGGTTTACGTTGATCGTGGTGAGGTGCTTGGCGAGCGGAACGTCGGCGAACGGGCCGCCGAACACGACGCCCGCGTTGTTCACCAGCACGTCCGGCGGGCCGTGTTCGGCGAGCAACTTCGCCCGCACGTCGGCGATTTGCTCCGGTTGTGTTACGTCGAGTGCGTAACCCACCGCGCGCGGAACCTTCGCCGCGGCTTCGGCGACCTTCGCGACATCAAGGTCCGTGAGAACCACGTTCGCCCCGCGTGCCGCGAACGCCTCCGCGAGAGCGAACCCCAACCCCTGCGCGGCCCCGGTGATGAGCACGCGACAGCCCGCGACGCGCATGTTCGGCCCTCTGGGTGTTGCTTCCGGCAGTCAGCATGGTAGCGTGTTCGTATCCCGCCCGCGAACCATTCGAGTATCTGCCGTGAAGCGTTTGCTCTCAGCCGTCGCGCTCGTGCTTCTACCGTGTGCGCTACTCGCTCAGCCGACCATCTGGTGGGGCGACGATGTCGAACTCGCCCTCAAGCGCGCGAAGGACAACCGCGCCGAACTGGAGAAGGCGCTCAACGGCGTCGCCAAAGACCAGCGCACCGGAATGATGTTCCTCGTCGCGAACATGCCGGATTCGGACCTGACCGCGCTGAAGGCGGATTTCCTCATCACGAACGTCGAACTCGCGTACAAGGCGCGCAACGAACTGCCGTGGGGCAAGACCGTGCCCGAAGCGATTTTCCTCAACGACGTGTTGCCCTACGCGAACGTGGACGAGAAACGCGACCCGTGGCGCAAAGAGTTCTACGAGATGTGCCTGCCCATCGTGAAGGACTGCAAGACCCCCACCGAGGCCGTGGAGAAGCTGAACAAGGAACTCTTCCCCAAGCTAAAACTCGGCTACTCGACGCAGCGCAAAGCGCCGAACCAAAGCCCGAAGGAGAGCATCGAACAGGGCAAAGCGAGTTGCACCGGTCTGAGCATCGTGCTCAGCGACGCGTGCCGCAGTGTGGGCATCCCGGCGCGGCTGGTGGGGACGCCCCTGTGGTCCGACAAGCGCGGGAACCACACGTGGGTGGAGATTTGGGACGGCAAGTGGCGCTTCACCGGGGCGTGCGAACCGGACCCGAACGGCCTCGATCGCGGGTGGTTCGTCGGGGCCGCATCGCAAGCGAAGAAGGACGTTCCCGAACACGCGATCTACGCCGCGAGCTTCAAGAAGACCGACACGCACTTCCCGCTCGTGTGGGCGCTCCGCAACAAGAACGTCCCCGCGGAGAACGTGACCGACCGCTACGCAAAGGCCGCCCCCGCGGACGCCAAAGCCGAAATCGGAAAGTCCGCCAGCGCGCTCAAAGACCTGCGCGCCACGCTGGAAGCGAAGGCGAGCGTGAGCGAAGTCGCCGCGAAGCCGTTCGCGAGCATCGCGCTCACCAAAGAGGACGCCGAGACCGCGCGGGAACTGCTGTGGAAGGCGCACGCGGAGCAGATCCGCAAGGACCGCGCCGAGGAAGTGAAGGCGAAGGTCATCACGGACGGCAATCTGAAGATGCCGTACTTCACGAAGACGTTCGGGGAGAAGCCGAAGGGCGGCCGCAGTCTGTGGATTTCGCTTCACGGTGGCGGCGGCGCACCGGCGAAGGTGAACGACCAGCAGTGGGAGAACCAGAAGAAACTCTACACGCTCGAAGAGGGCATCTACCTCGCGCCCCGCGCCCCGACGAACACGTGGAACTTGTGGCACGAGGCGCACATCGACCGCATGTTCGCGCGGCTCATCGAAGACCTGATCGTTCACGAAGACGTGAACCCGAATCGCGTGTACGTGCTCGGCTATTCGGCCGGCGGTGACGGCGTGTACAAGATCGGCCCGCGGATGGCGGACCACTGGGCCGCGGCGAGCATGATGGCCGGGCACCCGAACGGCGTCTCGCTGCTGTCGATGCGCAACACGCCCTTCGCGCTCCAAGTGGGCGGCAACGACTCCGCGTACAACCGCAACAAGGTCGCGAAGGAGTACGGCGAGCAACTCGAAAAGCTGCACAAAGACGACCCGAAGGGCTACGAGCATTTCGTGAAGATTCACGAGGGCAAGGGCCACTGGATGAACCTCGAAGACAAGGCCGCGCTGCCGTGGATGGCGAAGTACACCCGCAACCCGGTGCCGGAGAAGGTGGTGTGGAAGCAGACCGACGTGGCGCACGACCGCTTCTACTGGCTCGCAGTGCCGACGAAGGAAGCCCGCACCGATTCACTCGTGATCGCCACGCGCAGCGGCCAAACCATCGACATCACGACCGCGGAGAAGGTGGAGAAGCTGCTGATTCGCTTGGACGACCGCATGGCCGACTTGGACAAGCCGATTGACGTGAAGTTGCCCGGCAAGGCCGCGGTGCAGGTGCCGGCGCGCCGCACCATCGGCACGCTGGCGCGCACGCTCGCGGGCCGCGGCGACCCGGCGCTGGTGTTCAGCGCGGAAGTGGAAGTGACGGTGAAGTAGCCACCCGGGACCGCGGCCGTCTCGGCCGCCCGTTTGGCGTTGCTCTTGCGGCCGAGACGGCCGCGGTCCCGGGAATCGCTCACTCCCCGGTGCCGTCGAACAGCGGGCGGATCACTTGCCCGCGGTTCAGTTGCACCGGGCGGTTCAGGCGGTCGCGCACCTCCGCGTGCGGGTCCACGCCGAGCACGCTGTACACCGTCGCGCCGACGTCGTCCGGCGAGTACGGCGTCGTGGTCGGGTCGCTCGCGGTCTTGTCGCTCTTGCCGATCACTTGGCCCGGCTTCACGCCGCCGCCCGCGAACAGCGCGCTAAAGCACCGCGCCCAGTGTTCGCGCCCGCCCTGCTTGTTGATCTTCGGTTCGCGCCCGAACTCGCCGATCACCATCAGCAGCGTGTCGTCCATCAGCCCGCGGTCGGTGAGATCATCGAGAAGTGCGGAAACGGCGCTGTCGAGCGCGGGAAGAAGGTCGCCCTTCATGCGCTTGAACAGGTCGCCGTGATTGTCCCAGTTCTGCACGCGACCCATGTTCGCCTGCACCACCGGCACGCCGGCTTCGATGAGACGGCGCGCGAGGAGGCACGATTGGCCGAACGAGTGCCGGCCGTACTTGTCGCGCACCGCGGCCGGTTCCTTGTCGATGTCGAACGCCTTCGCCACCTTCCCACTGGTGAGCACCGAGATTGCTTGATTCTGCTGGTCGGTGAGCTTCTTCGTTTCGGCCGCGTCCGCGAGCCACTTCTGTTGGTCGTTCACGGCGTTCAGCAGCGCCATGCGGTCGCGCATCTGCCCCACTTCGATGCCGGGCGCGGGCCGCAGGTTGTCCACCTTGAAGTCCGGGTGGTTCGGATCGTTCGTGATCTGCATCGGGTCGTACTTCGGCCCGAGGAACCCCGCGTACTGCCCCGGCCACAAGAGCGGCCCTTCCATCAGGTAGGTCGGCAGGTTCACGCCGACCGGCGTTCCTTCCGGCGCGCCGCGGAAGTACGCGCGACCGGCGGCGTAGTTCGGGTAGTCGTCGCGGCTGGCGATCTTGTCGAAGAACGCCCCCGGTTGCATCTGCCCGGTGAGGACGTGGTGCGTGGCGACGAGGTGGTTGTTCTCGCGGTGCGCCAGCGACCGCACCACCGAGTAGCGGTCCGAGCGCGACGCGATCTTCGGGATATACTCGCACGCGAGCAGGCCCGGCGTGCGCGTCTGAATGTGCTTGTACTCGCCGCGAATCTCCGGCGGCGCGTCCGGCTTCGGGTCGAACGTTTCGAGGTGGCTCGCGGCCCCTGTAAGGAACACTACGAGCAGCGATTTGGGCTTCCCGCGCGAGAGCGAATCCTTCGCTTTCGCGCTCGCAGTCGAAACGGCGCTCGCACCGAGGAGCGCGGAGAACCCGACTTGGAGCAGTTCGCGGCGGTGGACACCGATGGTGTGCTTGTGCGGCAACAACGGATACCCTCGAACGGGCGTGAGGCGGGAACACCGGCAGGAAGTTCATTAGACCACACGCCGCGCCGCGGGCAAGGGGAAAGTGGTGCGCCGCGAAACGTCGTGCCTGAAAATTGGCACGCCGCTCCGCGCCGGTCGCAGAACGAATGCGACGCGGAGCGTTTCGCTGACGAACGATTTCACGACGAGGTCCGCGTTCAACCGTGCGTCGTTGCCGGCCCCCCCACGATTAAGTCTTTGAACTTCGCGTAAGATCGAGGACGACCGCAGCGCGCCGCCCCCGGCGTCAGACTACCTGCTGACGCTCGAAGGTATCAGGGCGAGTCGCGCGACGATCGAGGTTGCAGCCTCTCGCTGCCCGTACCGGGGCCGGTCGCGTTCCCGGCGCACGCGCCGGCCGCAGTGCACCGGCTTCGACCGCGTAATTTCCGTCTGGGAAGTGCCCGCGGACAAGCAAACACGCCGACCGCGCCGACCGCGCTGCCAACATTCTTTTCGCAGAAACTGCACGGAACATTGACGAGGGTTCCGGTTGTGGGTAACCTGCGCTAAGGGGCGTCTCGCTACCCCTTCGCTCTCCCATATTCTCTTTCTTGAGGCCTGTCGTGCTGTCTCAATTTTCCCGAAGCCGGCAGCGAGCGTTCACGCTCATCGAGCTGCTGGTGGTGATCGCGATCATCGCGATCCTGATCGGTTTGCTGTTGCCCGCGGTGCAAAAGGTGCGCGAGGCCGCCGCCCGCATGACCTGTACGAACAACCTGAAACAACTGTCGCTGGGCACCATCAACGCTGCCGATACGAACAGCGGCCGGTTGCCGCCGAGCATCGGTCTGTACTCGGGCAACGGCAGCCCCAGCCCCAACCAGTCCAACGGCGGCCTGTTCCTGCACATCCTGCCGTTCATCGAACAGGACAACTTGTTCAGGGCCACGCTGATTCCGGCGGACGACCGCAACGGGAACGGCCCGACCTACAGCGTGTGGTCCTCTGCTGCTCAGAACGCGGTGGTGAAGGCGTACGGGTGCCCGTCCGACTACACACTCGAGTCGAACAACCAGAAGCGCGGGCGCGCGAGCTACGGCCTCAACGGCCAAATCTTTCGCCACAACTACCAGTGGGGCAACGTCGGGCTGTCCAACTTCCCCGCGACCCTGCGCGACGGCACCTCGAACACGATCTTTTTCACCGAAAAGCTGTCCCGCACGTCCGGCAGCGGCTACACGGACAACTTCTGGCCGGACTGGGGCCCGATCATCAGCAGTTCGGACCTCGGGAACCCGACGGGCGTCGGCGCGATGTTCCAACTCAACGGGAACGGCTACCCGGCGAACGTGGACGGCGGGCGCGCCAGCGGCCCTCACTCCGGCGGCATCGTGACCGCGTTGGGCGACGGTAGCGTGCGCATCGTCAACGCCAGCGTCAGCCCGGCCACGTGGTGGTCGGCGATGACCCCAGCCGGTGGCGAAACGCTGGGCAACAACTGGTAAGTTCCGGCACCGCGTGAACCCGTTCCGGCCCGCGCACCCGCGCGGGCCGCTTTCCCATTTTCCGGACACAACCCATGACTCCTCTCCGCTTCGGCCGCGTCGCGGCCGCGCTCGCCCTCGCGTTCGCCCTCGTCGGGTGCTCGCGCCCGGTCGGCTCTGTCAGCGGTTCCGTCTCCTACAACGGTAAGCCCCTCAAGGGCGGCAGCGTCACGTTCGTCAGTCAGGACGGCAACACCAGCCGCTCGGCCGACATCAGCGAAACGGGCACCTTCAGTTTGGACAAGCTCGCCGCCGGGGACTACAAGGTGTGCGTGGACACGTCGTTCCTCGCTCCCCAATCGCAGAGCGGAATGCCGGCTTTCGGTAGCGGCAAGATGATGCCCCCCCGACGCAGCCGCCAGTTCCCAAAGGCGCGAAGTCCGCTCCGCCGAAAGACGCGAACGTGCCCGAGGGCTACGCCCCCAGCGACCCGGCCGCGATGGCCAGCGCGCAAAACGCCAAGAAGTACGTCAAGATTCCCGACAAGTACAAAGACCCCGCGACCACCGACCTGCGCTTCGAAGCGAAGGGCGGGGCCGAGACGTTCCCCATCGAACTGAAGTGACCGCGCCAGCCGTTCCACCCGCCGCGCCCGCGAACGGCACCCGCCGCGCGCGGGCGCTTCGCGCGCTGGTGCTGGCACTCGCCGCCGCCACCGC
>JALHNS010000103.1 GCA_022843445.1 Gemmata sp. | reverse complement strand
TCGACGCCCCCGACCGCGCGCGCCCCCGACCGCGCGCCGGCCCAAACGTGCGAACTTCCGGCCGCCCCGCGTGGCCCCCTGCCGGGGTCCTCGCAATAATCATCCCTTCGGGCCGCTCTCCCGCTGCGGCCCGCCGGCGCGCGGGAACACATGTCTTCGGCCACTCACGTTCAGTCGGTCGGTTCGGCCCGCGCGTGCCTCGTGCTCGCCGCGGTGCTCTGGAGCCTCGGCAGCCTGTTCATGCGCCTGCTGCGCGAGCCGCTCGGCGTCGGCCTGCACGAGCCGGCACTCACCCCGCTCCAGATCGCGTGCTTCCGCGGGGCGTTCGGCGGCGCGCTCATGCTGCTGCTCGTGCGCCGCGCCGAGATGCGGTTCCGCCCCGCGATGGGGGCGATGGTGCTCATCTTCACCGTCATGAGCGCGCTCTACCTCTCGGCTCTCGCCCTCGGCCCGGCCGCGAACGCCATCTTCTTGCAGAACACCGCGCCCCTGTGGGTGTTCGTGATCGCGGTGCTGTTCCTCGGCGAAAGGGCCGACCGCGTGGGCTGGCAAACGGTGCTGATCGGCGCGACCGGCGCGGTCGTCATCGTCGCCGGGAACTGGCCGACGGACCTCCCACCGGATGAACAGCAAACGCAAGTGGTGATACTGTTCATGGGTGTTGGAAGCGGAATCGTGTACGCGATGGTGGTGCTGCTGTTGCGCGCGCTGCGCGACGAGTCTTCGGCTTGGCTCGTGGCGCTGAACCTGATCGGCACCGCGGTCGCGCTCGGCGGGTTCGTGTGGGCGCGGTACGGGTGGGCCGCGTTCGCCGAGTGGGTTACCGCGCCGAGCGCGGCACAGCTCGCGGTGCTGGCGGTGTTCGGCGCGATGCAAATGGCGATCCCGTACTGGCTGTTCTCGCGCGGGCTGCGCGCCGTTTCGCCGCAAGAGGCCGCGATCATCACGCTTATCGAACCGCTGCTGAACCCGGTGTGGGCGTACCTGCTGACGCCCGCGAAGGACACGCCGACGCCCGCGATGTGGGCCGGCGGCGGGCTGATCCTACTCGCGCTGGTGTGGCGCTACCTGCCGCGCGGCGGCGCGCCCGTTGACAAATAATGTTCATCTGGATACTATACTTCTGAGCCGGCGCGTGCGCCGGAGGGGCTTTCGTTTTCACGCTCCACCTCGTGCCAACTCTGCCGCACACCGACAAAAAAATCGATTCGAAGGGCCGGGGGTATCACGCGCGCGGGGTTGGCCAACTTGGGGGTAGACTTGCACGAAACACTGGAAATTCTAGCGTTTGTACCAAGTTGGCCAGTTGGCCAACTTGGGTGGCCATCTTTGGCCAACTGCGCCAAGTTGGCCAACCCGTGGCACCGGTCAATTGGCGCGAGACACGCGCCCCGCGAGCGCGCATAATGCGGGTCCGCCGTTCCTACCCGCGGTGCCGCGATGCCACCCTTTCACATTGCCACCTTTGAATGCGACGTGACGCCGCCGCTCGATCACCCGCTGTGCGGCGGCTGGATCGCGCCGGTCCGCGGCGTGGACGACCCGCTGAAGGCGCTCGGAGTCGTGCTGCTTGGACACGAAAAGCCGGTGGTGCTGTGCGCGGTCGATTGGACCGGCCTTCGGAACGAGGCGTTCCGCAGGTGGCGCGCGGCACTGGCCGAAGCCGCGCACACCACACCCGAGCACGTCTCGCTGCACTGCGTTCACCCGCACAACGCGCCGTTCGCCGACGCGGAAGCGCAGAAGCTCATCGCGGACGCGCGCGCCCCGATCTCACTCGATCTCAAGTTCTACGAGGGTTGCGTGTCGCGCTCCGCCGAGGCGCTGAAGGCGGCGCTGACGAAAGCCGCGAAGTTCACGCACGTCGGCACCGGTTCAGGGGACGTGAAAGAGGTAGCCTCGAACCGCCGCGTGCTCGGCGACGACGGGAAGGTGAAGTTCACCCGCACGAGCGCGACGAAAAGCAAGGAAGCCCGTGACGCGCCGGAAGGGCTGATCGATCCGACGTTGCGCACGCTCAGCTTCTGGGACAGCGAAACGCCGGTCGCGGCGCTGCACTTCTACGCGTGCCACCCGATGAGTTATTACGGCGACGGCCGCGTGAGCGCGGACTTCTGCGGCCTCGCGCGCCAGAAACGGCACGACGAAACGAAAGTGTTCCAAGTGTACTTCAACGGGTGCGGCGGGAACGTGACCGCCGGGAAGTACAACGACGGCGCGAAAGAGAACCGCGCCGCACTTCGCGACCGCGTCCACGCCGGGATGGTGGCCGCGTGGAAAGTTACCAAACGCGCGGAAGTGAAAGCGTGGGACTGGCGCTTCGAGCCGGTGAAACTCCCGCCGCGAACCGAAGCGAGCTTCGGCGAAGTCGAAAGCACGAAAGCACTCAACGACGAAAAGGCGCCCGCGGCGAAGCGGAACAATGCCGCGTACCAACTCGCGTGGCTGAAGCGCAAAGAGACGCCGATCGAGGTGAACTGCCTCAGCTTCGGCGACGCGCACTTTAACTTGTTCCTGCCGGGCGAGGCGTTCGTGGAGTACCAACTCGCGGCTCAGAAGCTGAAGCCGGGCGCGGTGGTGAACGTCGCGGCGTACGGCGACGACGGCCCCGGTTACATTCCCACTGCGAAGGCGTATCTCGAAGGCGGCTACGAACCGACGGTCGCGCTCGCCGGTCCCGCGAGCGAAGAAATCCTGCTGAAAGCGATTCGGAAGCTGCTCAAGGCGGAGAAGGGGGGAGGCAAGTGAAACAGTTCGTCACACTCGCGCTCGGGATCGCATTCACGCTTCCCGCAAGCGCCGCGGATGCGCCGTCGTACAAGGCCGGTGTCGCGTCGAAGGTAATCACACCCGCCGAACCGATCTGGATGGCCGGGTACGCGTCGCGCACCAAACCCGCGGAAGGGAAGGCGCACGACCTGCACGCGAAGGCACTCTGCATCGAAGACGCGACCGGTACGCGGCTCGTGCTCGTGACCACCGACCTGATCGGCATTCCGCGCGCGCTCGGCGAAGCTGTTGCCGCGGAAGTCGAGAAGAAGCACGGTCTGAAGCGCGCGAATCTGATTCTGAGTGCGTCGCACACGCACAGCGGCCCGGTGATCCGCGAGAACCTCGTAGACATGTATCCGATGTCGAAGGAGCAAGCGGCGAAAGTCGAGGTATACACGCTGAAGCTTCAAGCGGATTTGATCGCCGTGATCGGCGAGAGCCTGAAGGAACTGAAGCCCGCGGCGCTGAAGTTCGGCGCGGGCAAGGCGACGTTCGCCGTCAACCGCCGCGAGCCGACGGAGAAGGGCATCATCAACGGGCGCAACCCCGCGGGGCCGGTCGATCACACGGTTCCCGTTCTGGCGGTCGAAGTGGCCGGCAAGCCGCTCGCGGTCGTGTTCGGGTACGCGTGCCACAACACGACGGTCAGCGGCTTCGAGTGGTGCGGCGACTACGCCGGGTTCGCGCAGATCGAAGTCCAGAAGGCGCTACCGGGCGCGACCGCGATGTTCTGGACCAGCTGCGGTGCCGACGCGAACCCGCTGCCCCGCGGGAACCTCAAGTTGTGCGAGCAGTACGGCAAGGAGTTGGCGAAGGCGACCACCGACGCGCTCAAAACTGCGAAACCGATCACCGGGAACTGCGCCACGAAGTACGAAACGATCCCGCTGAAGTTCGACGCACTTCCAACCAAACAGCAACTCACCGCGGAAGCGCTCAGCAAGACATTAGCCGTGCAAAAGCGCGCCGAGCGACTTCTGAAAGAACTCGACGCGAACGGGAAGCTGTCGGACACTTACTCACACTATCCTGTACAAACGTGGGCTATCGGCGACCAAGTGCTCTGGGTCGCGCTCGGTGGCGAAGTGGTTATCGATTACAACCTGCGCATCAAGAAGGACGTTCCCACGAGCCGCGCGCTCTGGGTGATGGGCTACGCGAACGACGTGATGGCGTACATTCCGAGCGCCCGCGTGCTAAAGGAAGGCGGCTACGAAGCGGACTCGTCGCAAATCTACTACGGCATGCCGGGCAAGTGGTCGCCGGCGATAGAAGACGCGATCATCGCGAAGGTGAAGGAGCTGGCGCACGCGGTCGCTCCGCTGAAGAAAGCGCCCGGTGCGCTCTCGCCGAAAGAGGAGCAAGCGACGTTCAAACTTGACGCACGGTTCAAAATCGAACTCGTCGCGAATGAACCGGACGTGATCGACCCGGTGGCGATGTGCTTCGACGAAAAGGGCCGGATGTACGTGTGCGAGATGCGCGGGTACCCGAACGGCGGCGTCGGCACCGGAAAAGAAACGCGCGGCAAAATCAAGCGCCTCGAAGACCGCGACGGCGACGGTACGTTCGAGACCGCGGTCACGTTTGCCGAAGGTCTGCGGTTCCCGATGGGCATCACGCCGTACAAGAGAGGAGTCATTGTCGCGGTCGCGCCGGACATCTTGTACCTCGAAGACACCGACGGCGACGACAAGGCCGACAAAACCACCGTACTCTACACGGGCTTCAACCTCAGTAACATTCAGCAGATGGTGAACAGCTTGCAGTGGGGTTTGGACAACTACGTTTATGGCATCGCGGGGAGCGACGGTGGCACGATCACGTCGCCTCAGAAGAAGGACCTGCCGGCGCTCGTACTACGCAACCGCGGGTTCCGCTTCAAGCCGGGCGAACCGGGGAGTATCGAACCGACCAGTTCCGGCGGGCAGTACGGCCTCACCGCCGACGACTACCAGCGCTGGTTCACCGCGACCAACAGCCAACACTTGCGCCAAATCGTGCTGCCGGACCACTACCTGAAGCGCAACCCGTACCTCGCGGCGAGCGCAGTTACGCTGGACATTCCCGAACACGGGGCCGCGGCTAAGGTGTTCCGCATCAGCCCGTTCGAGCCGTGGCGCGTCGAGCGCACCACCCGCCGCGCCGGTTCGCCGGACGCCAAGCGGTTCCCGCCCACCGAACTCGTGCCCGGGGGCTACATCACGTCGGCGTGCAGCCCGCTGATTTACACCGGCGGGCTGTTCGAGAAGGAGTTTCACGGGAACAACTTCGTGTGCGACCCCGCGAACAACCTCGTTCACCGCGAGTTGCTGACGGAGAACGGAGCCGCGTTCAAAGCCGTGCGGGCTTACGAGGACCGAGAGTTCCTCGCTTCAACCGACAACTGGTTCCGCCCGGTCGAACTGAAGATCGGTCCGGACGGCGCGATGTACTTGCTCGACTTCTACCGCGAAGCAATCGAAACGCCGCTCTCTCTGCCCGAAGACATCAAGGCGCAACTGAACCTCGAAAGCCGCGGGCGCGGCCGCATCTGGCGCATCGCCCCGAAGGACTTCACGGTGGGGAAGATGCCGGACCTCGGCGGGCTCATGGGAAAGGACTTGGCGGCCGAGTTGGTGAGCGCGAACCCGTGGCGCAGGTTGACGGCGCAGCGACTACTGGTCGAACGGCAAGACAAAGACGCGGTCGGGCGCGTCCGCGAGTTGTTGCCGAAGTCGCAAGCACGGCCCGGCTATGTGAACCTGATGTGGGCGCTGCACGGCCTCGGCGCGCTCACCGCGAACGACGCGAGCGAAGCGTTCCGCGTGACCGAGGCCGGCGTGCTCGAACACGCGCTTCGGCTGAGCGAACCGCACTTCGCTGGATCGCGCGCGGTACTCGCGAATGCGTCGAACCTCGTCGATGCTCGTTCGCCCCGCGTGCGGTTCCAGCTCGCACTCTCCGCGGGTGCCATGAAGCCGAAGGACGCGGCACCGGTCCTCGCGGCACTGTTGGAGAAGGGCGCGAGCGACCCGTGGATCGTGACTGCGGCGCTCAGTTCGGCCGGCGGGTGCGGTTCGGAACTGCTCGCCGCGCTCGCCGCAATCAAGCACCCGAACCCGGCGGTTGTTTCGCGCGTCGCTGCGATGTTGGGCGCGAAGGGCGATCCGAAGGAGATCGCCAGCGCGCTCCAGTTGGTAGCCAACGGCGCGGACCCGGCGATTCTCGACGGGCTGGGGCAGGGGATGCGCGCTTCGACGCGCCCGCTGCCGACGTGGTGGGCGAAACCACCGGCCGAAGCCGCCGAGGTGATGCCGAAGCTGCGCGAGCGGTTCGAGCGCGCCGCGAAGGTGCTTGGCGACGACAGCGCGCTGGCCGCGGCGCGCGTGAGCGCCGCCGGGTTGCTCGCATACGGGCCGTTCGAGTTGGCCGGCGGCCCGCTCGCCGACGCGCTCGCACCTGCGGTTCCCGGCGACGTGCAGACCGCGGCGCTTCGCGCCCTCACCACGCACACCGATGCCAGTGTGAGCGATCTGCTGCTGAAGCGCTGGAGCGGGTTCGGGCCGGCGCTGCGGCGCGACGCGCAAGACGCAATGCTCGCGCGCCCGGATCGCGCGCTGAAGTTGCTCGACGCGATAAGCGCGAAGGCGGTACCGGTGACGGAGTTCGCCACCGCGACCGTGCAGCAACTCAAAGCGCACCCGAACGCCGCGGTACGCGCGAAGGCCGCGACCGTGTTCAACCAAACTGCGGACGCGGACCGCGCGAAGGTGGTGAAGGCGTACGCCGCGGCGCTCGAACTGAAGGGCGACGCCGAAAAGGGCAGGGCGGTGTTCAGGAAGAGTTGTGCCGCGTGCCACAAACTCGACGGCGTGGGTTCGGACGTGGGCGCGAACCTGCTCGCGGCGCTCCCGAACAAGTCCGGCGAAGACCTGCTCACCGCGGTGTTCGACCCGAACCGCGAGGTGGACCCGCGGTACGTCTCGTATCAGGTGGTGACGACCGACGAGCGCGTGCTGCTCGGTGTGATTGCGGCCGAAACGCCCACGAGCGTGACGCTCCGCCGCGCCGACGGAAAGGAAGACGTGATCTTGCGCGCGAACGTGTCGTCGCTCCGCTCGACCGCACTCTCCCTGATGCCCGTGGGCTTGGAGAAAGAGCTGTCGCCACAAGACACCGCGCACCTGTTCGCGTACTTGCGAATAGCTGGGAAGTGAACCGCCGCTGCCTTTTCGACGCGCCGCGAGCGCCAGTGAGCGGCAACGAGAAGCGCCTCAGGTGCGCTCGCGGCGCGTCGACAGATCGATCAAAATTCGTACTCGTTCTTTACCTTGGCGGGCACGATGTCGGTGAGGTCCGCGACACTGAGCACCGGGTTGAAGCGGCCGTCGGCACCTTGAACGAACTGAATCACGCCCTTCACGCGCACCCACTCGCCGCTCGGGTGCGCGGGTACCTGTTGCGCGAAGATGCGCACCTTCAACATCACCGCGTCGGCCCCGCAGCACGTCATTTTCAGGCGGAACAGCGTGAACTGCTTGTCGCCGAGCGGGCTGAACCGGCCTTCGAGGATCGCGGTCTGGCCGCTGTAGGCGTTTCGCTTGTCGCCGTCGAGGGCCGCGTCCGCGAGGTCGTTGAACCGCATCTCGGTGCCGGCTTCGGGCAGGATGATGTACTTCGGCTCGCCCGTCGCGGGCTTGATCTCGCGGATGCGCACCAGCTTCGGTTCGGATTGCCCCGCTACCTGTTTCGGGTGCACGAGCACGCGCGTGACGGTGCCGTTGGGTTCGGTCTTCTCGCTGCCGGCTTCGGGCGCGGTCGCGGGGTCGAGTGCGAGCCGCTTGGCCTCTTGCGGGTCACTGAGTGCGACCTCGGCGCCCAGCATCTTCCGCTGGCGCTCGATGCTGAAGCCGCCGTTCGGGATGCCCATGAGGAACAGCGCGATCGGGAACACGAGGATGAGCATCCGGGCGAACACCCAACTCATGTCGTGGGTGTGTCCGTCGGTGTCGGTCACGTTGTCGTCGGCGGTCGCACCGGGCAACCCGGGCAGCGGGTGGTTGCAATCGGCGGTGTGGACGTGGTTCACGTTGCAGCCCATGTCGCCGACGGGTTGCAACTCGCCCGCTTCCTTCCACACCGCGGCGGCGCGCAGAGCCACGAGCACCAGCACCCCGATACTCCCGACGAGTACCGGTACGTGGAACTGCGGCGCGAGGATGTGCTGCAACATGTCGTTGCGGTACATCTGCACGCCGACGAACCCCATGCCCGCGCACACGAGGATGGTGAGCAACTGCTCGGTGAAGTAGTCGCGCGGCGACATGCACCCGGAATGGTTGTGCGGCATCTCGCGCACCTCCGATGAGAGCGACCGGAACCGAACCGCTACTGCGCGCCCGGCGGCACGCCGGACCAGCCGTTCGCGTCGTACACCTGATACAGCCCGAGGCACAGCGCCAGCACCAGCACGGTCACGCACGCCACAATTGTGAGTATCAGACGCAGCCGGAACACCCGCGTGTACATCAGGATCAGTTTGATGTCGAGCATCGGCCCGAACACGAGGAACGCGAGCTTGGCGGTGATATGCATGTTGGTGAAACTGGCCGCGACGAACGCGTCCGCTTCGCTGCACAGGCACATCAGGAACCCGAGGAGCATCATCGCCGGGATCGCGAGGTAGGGCTGCTCGCGCGAGAACGCTTCGATTTCCGCGGTGCTGAGATACGACCGCACGAGCGCCGCGAGCGCCGCGCCGAGGATCAGGAACACGGTGATATCGACGAAGTCGTGCAGCGCGGTCCCGGAGATGTTGCCGAGCCGCTGACCGAGTGTCCGGTTTGTCGGGGCCGCGTCCGCCAGCGCGGGTTGCGCGGCGGGGGCGCTCCCCTCGGACGCGGCTTCCGCGGGCGGCGGTTCGACCGTCGGGGGCACCGCGATCGGATTCAGCAGATCGTTGCCGTGCTTCTTGTGCAGGTAGTGAACGACGAACCCGGTGACGACGGCGACGAAGAACCCGAACCCGACGCGCAACCCGACCATCTCCGGGCCGATCTTGTGGTCCTTGAACGCGACCCACGTGCTGAAGATGACCACGCCGTTCACGATGGGGCCGGCGAGCATGTAGGCGATGCAGCACGACAGCGGTAGCCCCTTGCGGAGCAGCCGGCGCATGACCACGACGATGCCGCACTCGCACATCGGGAACAGCAACCCGAGCGCGCCGCCGATCAGCACCGCGGGCACGAGCGCCTTCGGCAGCACCTTGGTGAGCCACTGCTGCGGGAGCAACTCTTCCAGAACACCGGCCACGAGTGCGCCGAGCACGATGAACGGCAGCGCCTCCCAGAGGACGGAGCTGAAGTTGATGAGGAAGTCGAGAATACTGGGCTGCACGGATCACCCGGTGCGGAAGCGGCGAGATAAATGTTCTACGCCGCGCGCCGGGGGCGGGTTCGCGGCACGCGCTAGGGGCATTGTCCGAAGCCGTGGCCCATACCGCAAGGGTCGTCGGGGTTGCCGCCGCCCGGTCGCCGGAACTGCTGCCCGCCGAAGATGGGCGCGAACCGGTTCCACACCGCCGCGACCGCCATCGACCCGAAGAACACAAACACGCTCGCCACCACGATCACCCCGCTCGGCCCGAACGACACGTCTTTGATGCGGCCCACGCTGATGGTTCGGGTGTGACTGAACCAGTACCCGAGCGCCCCGGACAGCAAGCTGAACGCGACCGTGACCCAGAACATCTGGCGCAGGTTGCGCGACACGTTTACCGCCGCCGCCGCCGGCACCACCAGCAGCGCGTTGATGAGCAGCGCGCCGACCGCTTTGATCGACAGGTTCACCACGAGCGCGAGCAGCAGAATGAAGAGGTAGTTGTTGAACGTCACACTCATGCGCCGCGTGCGCGCGAGGCTCGGGTTGAAGCTGGCGAACATGAGTTGGTTGTACCGCCACAGGAACGCGGCGAACGTGAGCAGCAGGGCGGCGAGCAGCAGCGCCAAGTCCGATTCGGAGATGAAGTACAAGTTCCCGAACAGGAACGTTTCGAGGTTCACGGTGCTCTCTTGCTGGACGAGCTTCACGAGCATCGCGCCGAAGCCGAGCGCGAACGCGAAGAACACGCCGATGACCGTGTCGTGCGCCAGCCCGGTGCGGTCGCGCACGAACACCATCAGCCCGCCCACGAGCACGCCGAACACGACCATCACGACCGGGATGAGCCACGCCGCGGTCGCCTTGTCGCCGCCGGTGAACAGCACCGAGAGGTAGCCCAGCGCGACGCCGGCGAACGCGCAGTGCGCCATCGCGTCGCTGAAGAACGCCATCCGGTTGCCGACGACCATCGCCCCGATCAGCCCGCACAGGAGGCACATGACGAGGAGCGTCAGCGCGCTCTTCACCACGAACAGCTCGGTGCCGAGCGCGCCGGCGAGCGAGCGGATCAGGTCGGCCAGCAGTTCGTCCGGCATGTGGCCCTCTGGGAACCGGGACTGTCAGCCCGCGAGGCGCTGCGCCGCGCGAGCGAGGAGCGCAACCGAAGCGGCGGCTTCCGCGGGTGTGATGGTGAGCGGGGGCGAGACGCGCACCACCTTCTTAGCGAGCGGGCCGAGCAGGTGAACGCCGTCGCCTTGGGGCCCGTCGCCCTCGTACGCGGCGAGAACGAGGGCGCTCGCCCACTCCGCCGCGGTGCGCCCGGCGTGGTCGCGGGTTTCCACCCCCCACACCATCCCGCCGCGCTCGCCGCGCACCGCCGCGACGAACGGCAGCGCCTTCAGTTCGACCAACCCGCGCTCGACGATCGAAGAGCTTTCTTTCATCGCGCCGAGTACGTCCCGCGCCCCGAATTCATCTAGTGTAGCCAGCACGGCCGCACAGCACAGCGGGTTCGCACTCCACGTGTCCGACGCTTCGCCGTACCCCATCGCGCCGAACAGATCCGCGCGCCCCACCGCCGCCGCGACCGGCACCCCGTTGCCCAGCCCTTTACCGAGTACCACGACGTCCGGTTCGAGGCCGTAGGTTTCGTACGCGAACAGCGAGCCGGTGCGCCCGAAGTTCGATTGCACTTCGTCTAACACGAAGACGAGGTCGTTATCGCGACAGAACCGCTGCAGCAGTTGGAGGTACGCCTTGGGCGGGTGGTACGAACCGCCGCCGCCGAGGTACGGTTCCGTTACGAGCGCCGTGAGTTTGCGCCCGAACTGGTGGAGCAGGGCGTCCAGTTCCTTCTGGTACGGTGCCGGGTCGAACGGCGCGTCGCGCAGTGAAACGTCGCCGCATTCGGCCATCGGGAACGACACGAACCGCACGCGCGGGTCGCGCTCCGCGTCGGCCTCGCTGCCGGTGATCGCGTTCGCCAGCCCCTTCTTGCCGTGGAACCCGAACCGCGTGGCGACGATCACGTGCCGTGTGCGGTCGCGCGCGAGCGCGGCCCACAGGGCCTTCTGGATCGCCTCGGAGCCGGACGCGGCCCACATCACGCGCTCCATGCGCGCGCCGCCGGGTGCGGCGCGCAGTACGTCGAGTAGTCGCTTGCTCGCGTTCACTTCGATTGGTGTGATCGCGTTGTACGCGGTCATGGGAACCGCGGGGAAGTACGGGCCGCCGGTCGGTAGGCCGTTGGTCGGCCAGCCCATGTACGCGAAGTAGCGGCGGGTCCACTCGGTGGGGTTGTGGCCGAGGTTCGAGACGAGGACCCCGGACGTGTAGTCATAGAGGCGCCGGCCTTCGGGCGTGAAGTGGATCGCACCGGCACTCGCCGCGATCACCGCCTGAGTGGGCGTGAAGGTGCGCAGCGCGACCGGTTCGAGGTGCGCGGTGGCCTCGCGGTTCGCGTTCGACCGCGGTTCGTTCGGGTGCTGGATGGCATTCATGTGCTGCTCCGGTTACAGAACCCGAAGGTACTGCGGCGGGACGTGCTCCACAAGCCAAACGCCGTTCGCGGAGCGAAAGAAGGTGTGCCCCGCGGTCCGCATCGCGGCGGCATCGACCGCCAACACGACCGGCTTCCCGTGCCGCCCGCCGACCTTGTTTGCTGTATCAATGTCGGCCGAGAGGTGAACGTGGTGGCGGGCCATCTTCAGCAGGCCGTTGCTGGTGATGACCGCGAGGTTGCGCTCGGCGGTGCCGTGGTACAGTTCCGCGGGCGGTTCGGCTTCTTCGAACTGTAACTCGACTTCGGCCGAGTGGCCCTGATTCGCGCGAATTCGGATCCCCGTTTCGTCGAAACCGAATCGCTGCTTGTCGCACCGGCGAACCACTTCTTGGAGTTCGTCGAGGGTGAACGCTAGCCCCGCGGTCGCGGTCCCGTTGAGGAGCGCGTCCACCGGGACCCATCCGCCGTGTTCGAGCGTGAGGCCCGCGGCTTCTGGCTGGTGCCGCAGCACGAGGGAAACGAACTTGCTGATCTTGGTTCGGCGCTTGTCGTCCACGTCACACGGGCCCTTCGTAGAGGACAAACGGTTCGGCCGCGCCGGGTTCGTAGAGCACCAGCCCGCCGTGCGGGCCGTTCACCCTCACCACAGAGTTCGGGTGCCCGGCCGCGTGGCGCGCCAGAATCGCTTCGAGCGCCTGCACGATGGCGACGCTGTTGCGGTCGGCGCTCAGGTCGTTGTAGGCGAGGGCGCGGGTCTGCGCGAGGCGCTCCGCTCGCCCGCTCGCCGGCCCCCCGTGCTCCACGAACGCGACCTCTCGGAAGAACCGCTCGATGACTTCGATGCCGTACCCGCGCTGCGCGCGTTCGCCCCACGGTTCGAGGAACGTGCCGTTGTAGTGATAGTTCGGGGTATTCTTGAGTTCGTCCGGCGTTCGATTTTCCACGGTGAGTTCGACGCCGCGCTTGCGCTGGTGAGCGGCCCACACCGCGTTGTCGAACCGGAACTGCACCTCTTGATCGACGTAGCCGGGAAAGTTATCGGGCGTGACCCAACTGGTATGGATGTCGAACGCGGCTTCGCGCGCGTCCGGGTGCCGGTACACCACTTGGAGTTGGACCGAGTCCCACGTGTTGCCGCTGGCGGGGCCGACGATCCCGCGCTGACCGGTCGCGGTGATCCGGTCCAATGCCCAATTCGGGCCGAAGGAAAAATCGATGAGCTTCGTGTAATGGCACGCGACGTAAGTCGCCGGATTGCGGCCCGTGATCCACTCGGCGAACTGCCCACCACTAATCGATTTCGGTTCGAGGAGCGAGCAGTAGCCGTTGTTCACGTGCCGGAGCGTACCGTCTTGGTAGAGCGTCCGGAGCTTCTTGTGATCTGGGTCCGCGAGCTTGTGGTACACGACCTTAGCCAAGACAGCGTTCTGCGAAGCAAGGGCGTGAAGCTCGTCCAATTCGGGAAGGGACAAGACCGATGGCTTCTCGATCAGTACGTGCTTCCCGGCGGCGAGTGCGGTGCGCGCCGGCTCGAAGTGCCGGTCGTCCGGGGTCGCGATGCACACTGCGTCCACGCCATGTGTGATTAGGTCGGCGAGTGCACCCGGCCCGGAAAAGTTGGCGAACGCTGGGAGCGCCGCGCCGCGAGAGAGATAGCGCGCGGCTCGCGAACCGGTTCGCGAAGCGACCGCGGCGAGACGAACCGATACGGGACCGGCGTCAAATTGAGCAACCGGTGCGCGCGCGGCGGCCTCGAACGCGGGACGATAGGTCTCCTCAAAGATCATTCCGAAGCCGACCATCCCGAGGCGAAGAACGGAGGAGAGTGATGCGCTTTCCATGATTGCATGGTAGTTACCCGTCACCCAGTGGTCCGCCAGAATGGGGTAGACACAATGGGAAATCGAGCCTCTCTTTGTTACATAATATACATTATCAGACATTATGCATGACTGCCTGATTTATCACAACTCATCCGCAATTCTGGCGGCTCCGATAATTTATGTTATGTATCCAAATGTGCCGCAACGAGTTGAGATCATTCGAGTAAGGTTGTGTATACTTCTGTCGAGTTCTGCGAAGTGTGGCCCGCGCAGATCAAGCCTAGCGCGGGCCTACGAGTCGGTCGAGTGCCTACTTGTCTTTCCCGGTCAGGATGTCCTCAAGGCGCTTCTTCTGTTCCGCCGTCAGAACGGCCTTCATCTCTTTGTCGCGGGTCGCTTTCAGTTCTTTGATCTTCGCTTCCAGTTTGTCGATCTCCTCGTTGTACTTGCCCTGCACCTTGTAGACCTCTTGCACTTGAGCGTCCGTGAGCCCGATTTTCTTCCAGTTTGGCGGTAGAACGCCCTTGAACTTTGCCGGCGGATCGGACGTCTTCTTGTCTTGCCCCGTCAGGTCCGTAGACAGCGCACCGACACCGAGCACGAGCGCCAACAAACTGACACGAAACATACTGCACCTCTGGGTGGAAGGTGGAATCGTGTGTCCGTTCAACACACGATTCGATCGTTTCGTTGCGTCGAGCCGATTGCAAGCAAAATTCCCGCGCGGGAGCAACATCAGCCCTCGAATCGCCCCATCGAGCGGAACTTCGAATACCGCACCGCCAACAGGGCATCGTCAGCTTGGTCCGCGAGCGAGCGGAGTTGTCGAACGATGTACCCTTTAAGCGCCGTCGCTGCGGCCCGCGGGTCCCGGTGTGCGCCGCCGAGCGGTTCCGGAATCGTGTGGTCGATGATGCCGTGCTTTTCGAGTTCCGGGGCCGTGAGTCGAAGCGCGTCCGCGGCGCGGGGTTTCGTTTCCTCCGTCGCCACTTTCCACAAGATGCCGGCACACCCTTCGGGGCTGATGACCGAGTAGTAGGCGTGTTGGAGCATCGCCACGCGATCGCCGACCCCGATCCCGAGCGCGCCGCCGGACCCCCCCTCACCGATTACCACGCACACGATTGGGGTCCGGAGTCGGGCCATCTCCAGAATGCTCGTCGCGATGAGTTGCGATTGTCCGCGTTCCTCCGCGCCGACCCCCGGAAACGCGCCCGGCGTGTCGATCAGGCACACCACGGGCAGGTTGTACTTGGCGGCGAGTTTCATTTTCGCAAGTGCCTTCCGGTAACCCTCCGGGTGCGCGCAGCCGTAGTAGCACTGCTGGCGCTCGGCTAGCGTCTTCCCCTTCTGGTGCCCGATCAGCATCACCTTGCGGCCGTCGAGGCGCGCGAACCCGGTACGGATCGCGCGATCGTCGCCCGTCGCGCGGTCGCCGTGCAGTTCCACGAACTCGTCGAACGCCAACTCGACGTAGTCGAGGAACTGCGGGCGCTGCGGGTGTCGCGACACCAGCACCGTTTCCCACGGCGTCAGTTTCGCGTACCGCTCGCGCTTCAGCGCGGCGAGGTCGCGCCTCAGCGCCTTGACGCCCTCCGCGTCCGGCGGCGCGGCGGCTTCGGCGCGCGCCAGCGCCTGTTCCAGTTCGTGTATGTCGGTCTCGAACGCGAGCGGCGTCACCATCTCGGCCTCGTGTCACTCGTACTCGGTCGGCTTTTCGACCACCGACTTGTAAATCTGCTTCACCTTCTGCAGTTCGATCAGCACTTGGTGGAAGTTGTCGGGGCGGTCGGTTTTCTTCTTAGCGATCAACTTCAGCACGAACGCGGAGAACTCGTCGGTCAGGTCCGGGTTGTACGCCGACGGCGGTGCCGGCTTCTCACCGAAGTGGCGGCTCAGCAGATCGTTTTGTGACGTGCCGCGGAACGGCGGTCGGCCGGTCGTCAGCTCGAACAGCATGCACCCGTAGCTGTAGATGTCGGCGCGCCCGTCCACGATCTCGTCGCGGATCTGTTCCGGGCTCATGTAACTCGGCGTTCCCTGCGGGCGCCCGCGCCGGTGGAACCACTTCGCGAACCCGGTCGGGATCTTCTTCGAGATCGCGAAGTCGATGATCTTCGTGTCGCCGATCGAGTTCACGAGGATGTTGTCCGGCTTCACGTCGCGATGAACGTAGTTCGAGGCGTTCATGTACGCCAGCCCGGTGCCCGCGCCTCTGAAAATCTTCCGGCTGTGCTCCTTGATGAATGCGAAGTCTTTGGCCTGCAACCGCAGGCGCAGGCTGCCCGACGGGAAGAACTCCATGATGAAGTGCGGGGTGGTCTTCGAGCGGCTCACGCGGGTGATGCGGATCACGTTCGCGTGCGTCATCTTGATGCCGATCTCGGCCTCGTTGAACAGCGTGTTCCGGTGTTCGGCCTTGTCCGCGGCCTCCGGCAGCAGCAGTTTCATAGCGAAGTGCCGGTTGCTCTTCACTTCCACCACCTCGAACACCTGCGACGTCTGCCCGGTTTGGAGGAGCGAGCGGAGCCGGTAGCCGTCGATCACCTCGTTGATGTCGGCCATCCCGCACCTCACCAGTATTCTTCGAAGTGGACGTTACCCTTGATCTTCTGCGCGCTCACGTCCGCGACGAACCCGCGGCGCTCGAGCACCTCGATCGCGCCGGGCGGCTGCGGGTACGTCACGCTCCCGGTTTCCTTGTCGCGGTGCGGAACGCCGATCATCTTCGGGTTGCCGCACAGGAACACGTGCGTCGTTTCCGGGTGCAGCGCGCCCACCCGCTCTTCCAACTCGCCGCTCGCAATCACCTCTTGAACGTACACCTTCCGCGTCAGCCCCGGTTCGCGCGTCGTGAGCGGCAGGTACGTGTAGTTCGGGAACTGCGACATCAGCTCGTTGTGCGTGTCGTGGTAGCCGAGGTCGCGCGCGTAGCGGACGCAGCAGGCGTTCACAATGCGGCCCGTGTGCCCGCGGCGCAGCAGGTCCCACGTCATGTAGTTGTGCGGGGCTTCGCCGGTGCCCGTGCCGAGAAACAGGACCGTGTCGCCGGGCTTCACGGGTTCGAGCGTGTAGTGCCCGGTGATCCGCTCGCCCATTTGGAGGCGGTCGCCCTCGTTCAGCGCGAACAGGCGCGGCGTGAGTGCCGGCACGCGGCCGTCCGGGTTCTCGCGCACCAGCACGATGTAGAACTCCAGCCACGGGCAGCCGTCCACTACGTGCAGCGCCCCGGCGTCCGATAAGATCGGGCAGCTGATGGAGTAGGCGCGGCGCACCACCTTCTGCTCTTCGCCCGGCGCGAGCGATTCGACCTGACACCCGATGACCCGCGGCTCCCAGTAGCCGAGGCCGAGCGTGCAGTACTGGCCGGGGTGGTGCGCGTGGATCGGGAAGTCCGGCCGCACGCGCAGTGCCATAAGGTCGGGATTGATGCGCCGCACGCCGACGACGGTCGCGTTGTACCGGCGCGCGCGGAGGTCGGCGATTTCGGCGGCGGTCATCGCGGACGTCTTTCTGCGGGCACACAATGCCGCACCCCCGCCCGGTCGAGCGAGGGTGCGCCCATTCCCGAATTGTACGAACCGGACGCGCCGCGTTCAGCCGAGCTTCGCGGCCGTCTCTTTGATGTACGCGACGCACTTCTTCATGTCCGGTTGCGGGTCGTTCGGGTGCGCCTCGTATTCGATGGCGATGTGACCGGCGAACTTCACGCCCTTCAGCGCGTTCAGCACCCCGGACACGTCGAGCGCGCCGGCAGGGTCGCCGAACACCACGTCTTCCTTCTTCTTGTTGTCGTGGTCCTTCAGGTGCAACGCGAAGTTGCGGTCGCCCATCGTCTTGATCTGCTCGACAACGTCGAGCTTCTCGCCCAGTTGCTCCATGCGGATCAGGTGCCCAGTATCGAGACAGGTGCCGATGAGCTTGTGGTGGTCCTTCACCGCTTTCAGGATCACTTCCGCAGACCACCACCGGTGTCGGCCCTTACCAGAAGGGCCGTGCGGGTGAATCGCGATGGCGATCTTGTACTCTTCGCACAGCTTGTCGAGGCTGTCGAACGCGTCCGGCGTCGGGTCGGCGCTCAGGTACTTCACCCCGATCGCCTTCCCGAATTCGAACACCTTCTTGTTCGCGTCGTGATCCTTGCTGAAGCCGGAGACGCCGAAGCCGAGCGGCTTTACGCCGTACTCCTCGCACATCTTGAGGATCGCCTTCAGCGCGTCCGGGCTGCTGTTCGGCGGGATGTGCTTCGAATAGAACTCAGCGCTCTTCAGGCCCAGTTCCTTCGTGCGCTTCAGCATCCCTTCGAGGTCGAAGTTGCGGAACGTGTAGCTCTGCACGCCCACCGCGAAGCCGGCGAAGTCGTCCGCGGCGGTGGCGGTGCGCGCAGCCAGCAGCGGCGCGGCAACGGCCGACGCGAGGAAGGCGCGGCGCGAGATCGGAGAGGTCATCGGTTCCCTTTCGTGTTCGGTGTGACGTGCCGATTGTGCCCGCGGCGCGCCGGAATACCAAACGAAAAAAGCCCGACGCGCTCGCGGCGCGCCGGGCTTCCGGTTGCTTTCCCATTACTTCTTGGCGAACAGCGCGTCGATCTCCTCGTCGGTCAGTTTCTCCGCACCGGTGTTCGCGTCGATCGCGAGCGCCGTGCCGTTCGGCGTCACCCACACCACGTGGTTGCCGAGGCGGAACACGTCCTTCATCCCCGCGTGCTTCTCGAGGATGCGGAAGTAGGCGTCGCTCTGGGCCTTCACGGTCACCGTCTTCATCTCGGCCTTGTACCCCTCGTCGATCCACACGCCGCCGAGTTCGAGGCACTGGCGACCGTTCACCGCGCGGTTCGCGGTCAGGCTGACGCGATCTTGGTTCCGCAGGTTGGTCGCGGCGAGCGACAGATCCACACCGGCCTTCCCGGTTTGGAACCCGCCCTTGTCGCCCTTCAAGCGGCTGTTGGCTTCGTCCCACACCTGCTTCTGTTGCGCGAGTTTTTTCACCTCTTCGGTGAGCCGGTTGCGCGTCTCCGCGTCCGTCTCCCGCTTGAGCCGGCCGAGCGCGTCTTCGATTTGCTTTTCGGTGTTCGAGCCACGGTTCGCGTACAGCCCCTTCCCGTCGCCAGCAGCTTGTTCTTTGGCGAAGTCCGCGGTACTCGCGGGTTTGCCGCTGCCGTCGCGGGGACCGAAACCGCCCGCGCCGCCCGGCGCCGCACGCGCGATCGGTGCCGCCGGGAGCAGCGGTT
>JALHNS010000102.1 GCA_022843445.1 Gemmata sp. | reverse complement strand
GCGGCGTGGCCGGTGGGTTGCGGCGCGCCGAGGTACGCGAGCATGACGCTCTTTTGCGTATCGACGAACCGGGCCATCACCTCTTGGAACCGCATCATCACGGCCGCGGCCCCTTCGGGCGCGGGCTGTGCGGCAGGCGCGTGGGCGTGTCCGTTTCCGTTCACGGAAGGCGCGGGTGTTGTATGTGTGTGCATCGGCGGCCGTGCGGGCTGGGAATGAGGAACGACAGCGGGCTGAGCGCTCGCGGAGGTTTGCGGGCGCGCTTCACCTACCCCCCCCGCCCCCCCCTCCCTAAAGGGAAGGGGGGAGACCGAACCTGCGGAACTCGGAAGCGCATGCGGCGCGCGAGCGTTTTTCTCCCCCTTCCCTTCAGGGAGGGGGGCCGGGGGGGTAGGTTGCTTCGCGCCTGCCGGCAGCGCCTGACCCAACAGGCGCGGTTCGGGGCCGTTGATGGGGCGGCTGCGCACGCCGTTCACCACCCACGCGGTCGCGGGCGGCTTCGGCTTGCCGGTCTCGGCGCTCAGTTTCGCCAACTCGAACGGCTGCACCCCGCGGCCCGCGAACAGGCGGTCGAGGTTTGCCGGCACACCGGCCGTCAGCAGTTGGCCGAGCGCGTGCGCGAGTTGCACGAGGCCCGGGCGCGACTTCGAATCGGTCGCCACCGCGACGTGCGGCGAACCGTTCAGAATCTGCCCGGTGAGGCCGGTGAGCACCGCGTGCGGGCCGACTTCGATGAAGACCCGCGCCCCAGCGTCGTACATCGCCCGCACTTCGTCTGCGAAGCGCACTGGCGAAACGAGGTGTTCGGCGAGTTGCGCGGCGATGGCCTTGCCGTCCGCGGGGTGCGGTTCGGCAGTCGTGTTCGAGTACACCGACTTCTGCGGCGGTGCGAACTGCGCCTTCGCGAGCGCCTCCGCGAGCGCCGGTTTCGCACCGGCAATCAGCGGCGAGTGGAACCCGCATGCCACAGCGATGCGCTGCGAGCGGATCCCGTTCGCCTGCAATTTCTCGCTCGCCGCTTTCACGCCCGCTTCGGTCCCGGCGATCACGGTTTGCGTCGGCGAGTTGTGGTTCGCGATCCAAACGTCCGCGATGCCCTTCAGGTGCGGTTCAATTGCGGCGGCGGTCGCGTCCGCAGCGATCATCCCGCCCGGCGCGGTGACGGCGGCTTCGCGGATGGCTTTGCCGCGCGCGAACGAGAGGCGGATCAGGTCGTCTTCGCCAAGCGCGCCGGCCGCGGCGAGCGCGACGAACTCGCCGTAACTGTGGCCCGCGAAGTAGTCGCCCTCGATGCCGAGCGCTTGCAGCAGGCGGAAGGTGCCGAGGCTCGTCGCCCCGATGCTCGTTTGCGCGGCTTCGGTGCGCTGGAGCGCCTTGCGGTTCGCGGCCTCTTGTTCCGGCGCGAACGGCGACGGCGGGTAGATCAGTCGGCCGAGCGGCTTCTCCAGCGACGTGCCGAGCGTGGCTTCGGCGCGGTCGATGACCTCGCGCACTTCGGCGAACGCCATCGCGGTCTGCGCGAGCATGTCCGGGTACTGCGAACCCTGCCCCGGGAACAGCAGCGCGACCTTCGCCGCGGTCGGCTTCAGCGCGAAGTAGATGCCGCGCGGGTCGGTGTGCGAATCCGTCGCCTTCGGCAACGCTTCGAGCGCGGCGCTCAGTTTGTCCTTCAGGTCGCTCAGCGACGTTGCTACGACCGCGAGGGTTGATTCCGCTCCCTTGCGGTCGCGGCTCGTTTGCCACACGCTCGCGGCGAGATCGGCGAGCGTGGGTTGCGCGCCCGCGGTCAGCGCGGCGTGAACCTTCGTCACCGCGTCGGTGATCGCGGCTTTGTCGGCGCGGCGGAACACGAACAGTTCCGCGGGCCACGTGCGAAGCCCGCTCTGCGGTCGGCCGAGGTAGTCGCCGGTGTACTCTTCGAGCACCGTGTGGAAGTTCGTGCCGCCGAAGCCGAACGCGCTCACGCCCGCGGTCCGCGGGTGCGCCTTCCCGTGAACCCACGGGCGCGGTTCGGTATTCAGGTACAACGGCCCACCGCTCAGGTTCGCCTTCGGGTTCGGCGTTTCCACGAGCGTCGGCGGCTGCACCTTGTGGTACAGGGCGAACGCGGTCTTGATGAGGCCCGCGAGGCCCGCGGCGCACTTGCTGTGCCCGATCATCGACTTCACCGAGCCGATGGCGCACGATTGGGCGTCGGCCCCGGCGTCGCGGAAGAGTTGGCCGATCGCGCGCGCTTCGGTCTGGTCGCCGACGACGGTCCCGGTGCCGTGCGCTTCCACGAGCGCCACGTTCGCCGGGTTGATGCGGGCTTGCCCGTAGGCGCGGTGCAGCGCGCGAAGCTGGCCTTCCGCGCGCGGCGCGGTGAGGCCCTTGTCGCGGCCGTCGCTGGAAGCGCCGACCCCGCGAATCACGGAGTAAATCCGGTCACCGTCGCGCTCGGCGTCCGCGAGGCGCTTCAGCACCGCGACGCCGACGCCCTCCGCGAGCGCGATGCCGTCGGCGTCGGCGTCGAACGGGCGGCACCGACCTTTGGGGCTGAGTGCGTGCGTCTTCGAGAACGCCACATAAGCGTACGGCGTCTGCACCGCGTCGCCGCCCATCACGATGGCGACGTCGCTCGTGCCGTCTTGCAGTTCGCGCACCCCGGCGTAGAGCGCCGCGAGCGACGAGCCGCACGCGGCGTCGATCGCCATGTTCGGCCCGCCGAGGTTGAACCGGTTCGACACGCGCCCCGCGGCCACGTTCAGCAAAATGCCGGGGAACGAGTCTTCGGTCCACTCGGGCAGAATGCCCTCGCCGAGCTTAATGATCTCGTCCGACTTGATCGGCATGCCGGGGATCGATTCCATCAGCGGCATACACGCGCGGAACCCGTAGGCGACGCTCAGCGGCATCCCGCCGCCGCCGACGCCGAGAATCGCGCACGTGCGCTCGCGCGCGAACTGCCGTTCGAGGTAGCCGGCGTCCGCGAGCGCTTGGTTCACCGCTTCGAGCAAGAGCAACTGAAGCGGCTCGATGTTCGGAATGCTCTTGGGCGTGATGCCGTACTTCAGCGGGTCGAAGACGATGTCCGACATGAACCCGCCCCACTTCGACACCATCTTGTCGCGGGCGCGCGGGTCCGGGTCGTAGTACGGCCGCCAGTCCCAGTGCGTGGGCGGGATCTCGATGACCGCGTTCGTCTTGTTGAGGACGTTTTCCCAATACTGCGTGAGGTTCGTGGAGCCGGGGTAGAAGCACGACAGCCCGACGATGGCGATGTCGCACGGGGGCGGCGCGTCCGGTTCGGCGTGAGAAACCGCGCGGATTTGCGAATCCGAATCTGCCGGTTGTGCGGATACGGAAGCGTGCAACTCCGCAATCGTGGTCACGCGGTCGCGGAGCGCGGCGACCTGCCCGATCATGTACATGCCGCGCGCGAACTGCTCGTCCGCGGGCACGCTCGTGAGGCCGCTGCCGTTGCCGTTCGCTGACGGCGCGCGATCCACGCCCTTGCTGGCAACGCGGAGCCGGCCGAGGTTCATGCGCTCCAGCGCGATGCCGATTTCCAGCGGCGATTTGCCTTCGGCGCGTAGCTTCCGCTTCTCCGACTCGAACACGTCCGCGTACGGCGTGGGAATGCAGCGGATCGCGTGCCCGGGGCCGGTTTCGAGCAGCACGGTGTCGGCGCACGAAAGGGCTTCCTTCTGGAAGCGTTCCGTAATTGCGCCGCCCGCGACGGCTTCCGTGGTGAACAAGTAGCCGGTGCCGAGCAGCACGCCGACCTTCACGCCCTTCTCGGCCAGCGGCGCGCTCAGCGCCGCGACCATCTGGGCCGACCGCGTGTCGTGAACGCCGCCCGCGAACACCACGTGCAGTTCGCCCGCCGGCTTCGAGCCGATGTGCTCGAGCAGCACCTCGACCATCGCGTCCCAGAGGGCGAAGCTGGTGCGCGGGCCGATGTGCCCGCCGCACTCTTGGCCCTCGAAGATGAACCGCTTCGCGCCGTCCTTCAGGAACATCTTCAGGAGGCCCGGCGACGGCACGTGCAGGTACGTCGGGATGCCTTGCGCTTCGAGTTCCTTCGCTTGGTCCGGTCGCCCGCCGGCGATGATCGCGAACGGCGGCTTGTACGCGCGGATCGCTTCGAGCTGCTCGTTGCGAATTTCGGCGGGCACGAACCCGAGGATGCCGACGCCCCAAGGCTTGCTGCCGAGTTTCTGCTTGGTTTCCGCGAGGAGCTTTTCGGTTTCCGCTTTGCGCAGGAGCGCGAGCGCGAGGAACGGCAGCGCGCCACCCTCGGCCACGCTGAGCGCGAACGCGGCCGTGTCGCTGACGCGAGTCATCGGCCCTTGCAGAATCGGGTACCGCGTGCCGTGCGATTGCGCGAGCGGTGCGCCCTCCGCGAGGTGCTTCAGTTTCGCCGCCGCCGTGCGGTGCGCCGCGGTGCGCTCGCAGACGTATTGCACGATGCCGGCGGTGGTGACGCCCTTCGCCGCGAGACCGGGCGCGCCGGCGACGTCTTGCCCGATGAGCCACGCGCCGGCGGTCGGTTCGGCCGCCACACGCGCGCTCACGAACGCGCGCCACGCGGTGAGCTTCGCTTCCGCGGTCAGTTCGGCGCTTTGAAGGCGCTCGTCTTCCTTCGCCAACTCTTGCGCCGCGGGGGAATCCGGGCGCGCGTAGAACCGGTAGCCCTCGCCGAGGCGCGTGCCGAACACGAGCGCTTCGCTGCCGTCCAACCCGCTCAGGCGCTTACGGGTTGCGTCCGAGAGCGGCGATTCGCGCGCGAGGAGCACTTGCGAATCGAGCACGACGCCCTTCGCGCCGCCGGCGACGCACGCGGCGCTCGTGAAGGCCCCGGTGCCGCCGCGCACCCAGAAGGGAACGGCGATGCCGTTCTTCTCCGCGAACTGCACCCACTTCTGAAGCAGGATGAACGACGGGTCGTTGCCGGTGCGCCCGCCGGCTTCCATCCCTTTGAGAATGACGCCGGTCGCGCCGGCGTTCACGGCGCTCAGCGCTTCGGCCACGCTGACGGCTTCGCGGTACACCTCGACGCCCGCGGCGCGCAGTTCGGCCGTGCGCACGGCCACTTCGGGCGCGGTCGGGCCGGCGAGGATCACCTTCGCGGGCTTGTGCTTGGTGAAGAGAGCGAACAGCGGCGCGTCGGTCGCGCGCAGGAGCACACCGAACGCGGGCGCGAACCGGGCGAGGCGAATGAGGGCGGCCGCGGCACGTTCAACGGAAGCGAATTCGAGGTCGAGTGTGCCCGCGGCCCCGGCGCGGCACGCGGCGATGGCGAGCGACGGGTCGGCCGAACCGGTCGGAGAGAGAACGAACAGGTCGCGCGGTTCCATCACTCATCTCGTGGTCCGGACCTCCATGTCCAAGGGAACGTCGGGCTTCCGGGACCGCCCCGGCGCAACTTCTTGAACCGCCGGGCGGTTCCGCATCAACGGGTATTATCGGAACTGCCGGGCAGTGCGGCAATTTGGGCAGTATGGAGAGCTATGGCATTTCCGCGGGAAACTGGAAAGCGAAATTCGGGCGCGTGCGGGCACCGGCCGCACGGTTCGGGCGGGTTGGAGCGGGTACGCGTGTTGTGCCGGATTCGTACTGAACCGGCAAGGGCGCGAGTGCCGATAAGTGCGGATACACGGGCTGTTTACCCGCCCCCCCGGAGCCGAACCGCGCGCGGCACGTTCGGCCGGGGTTTCAACCCCGGCACGATCCGACGCGTGGTCCGTTCCCCGCCCCCGGAGCCGAACCATGCGCGGCGCACTCGTCGCCCTTTTCTTGGTCCCGCTGGTCGCCGGTTGCAAGAGCGACCGCTTCGTTCTCAAGACGAAAGTGGAGACCCAGATAGACTTTCCACCGGTCAGCACGACCGCGGGCCGTGTGAAGCCCGTCGTGGTGCAGGGCGGCGAGCCCCGCATCGCCATCATCGATGTGGACGGCCTGCTGATGAACACGCCGTTCGTCGGGCCGCTGTCGGTGGGCGAGAACCCGATGGGGCTGTTCCGCGAGAAGCTCGAAGCGGCGGCGTACGACCCGTGCATCCGGGCCGTGGTGCTGCGGGTGAACAGCCCCGGCGGCGGCGTCGCGGCGTGCAACCAGATGCGCCGCGACCTCAACAAGTTCAAAGAGCGCAAGAAGGTGCCCGTGGTCGCCTGCCTGCAAGAGGCCGCGTGCGGCGGCGCGTACCTGATCGCGAGCGGGGCCGATCAAGTGGTCGCGGGTCCGGCGAGCGTGACCGGCGGCCTCGGCGTGCTGTTAAACCTGTACAACCTGCGCGACACGATGCAGCTCGTGAACGTGATTCCGCAGGGCGTGAAAGCCGGGAAGTTCACCGACATCGGTACCTCCTCTCGCGCGCTGACGGACGAAGAAAAGGCGCTGCTGCAGGCGATGGCGACCGAGATGCAAGAGGCGCTCGTTGCCGACGTGAAGCGGTCGCGCCCCGCGGCGACCGACGCGACCTGCTACGACGGCCGCATCTTCACCGGCAAGCAGGCGCAAGCGAAGGGGCTTGTCGATAGCGTGGGCGACCTCGACGACGCGCTGGCACTGGCGGCGCAACTGAGCGGGTGCGGGAGCGGCGCGCGGCCGGGCGCGGTGATGTACCGGCGCGCGAACGACTCGGCGCGCTCGATCTACGCGGTCACGGCGAACGTGCCGCTTCAGGGCGCGGGCCTGCTGCCGAGCCTGCCGGGGTTGGAGCGCGCCCGCATGCCCACGTTCCTCTCGCTGTGGCAGCCGGAACTCGCGCTCGAGAAGCTCACCGGGAAGTAAATGGTAGTAGGCACGCTCCGCGTGCCGCGTGTTCGGGCCGCGTCAGCTCACCGACTGTGTGCACCACTTCCCGCGCGCCGTCGAACGGCGCGCGGAGCGTGCCTACTACCTTGAAGGCAGCGCCTCGCCGAAGAACCGCAGCCAGTTGCCGTAGAAGATGCCGTCGATGTCCGCGGGGCTGTACCCGCGGCGCGCCAGCACCTCTTCGAGTTTGTGAACGTCGGTGATCGTGTCCAAGTCGCGGGGCGTCTGCTCGGTGCCGAAGCCGCCGTCGAGGTCCGTTCCCAGCGCGACGTGCTTCGCGTTCCCGGCGAACTGGCACACGCGGTCCATGTGATCGACGATCGCTTCGAGGCCCACCACCTCCGGCTGCGTCTTCCCGCGAATCCAGTTCGGGTACATCATCCACGCGTCGAACGCGGAGCCGATCACCGCGCCGCGCTTGATCAGTTCCTTCACCTGTTCGTCGGTAAGCTGCCGGTCGCCGGGTACGAGCGCTCGCAGGTTGTGGTGGCTCGCCAGCATCGGGCCGTCGTACACGTCCATCGCGTGCCAGAACGACTGGTCCGAAAGGTGCGTCACGTCCAGAATCATGCCGACGCACATGAACTCCTTCAGCAGTTTCACGCCGCCTTCGGAAAGCGGCCCGTCCACCGCGGTACCGTAGGCGTACTGCCCGCGGCCGTAGTGCGCCGGGCCGACCGCCCGCAGGCCGAGCGAAAACCAGTGTTCGACCTGCTCCGGCGCCACGATCGGGTCCGCGCCTTCCATGCTGAGAATGATGCCGAGCGGCGCGTTCGGGTCCGCGAGCCACTTGTCCCAGTGCGCCTTCAGTTCGCCGCGGGTGGTGATGAACTTGATGTGTCCTTGCGCTTCGAGCAGCCGGTAGTAGCCGAGCGAGCCGAAGGCGTGCGCGTAGGCGATGTGCTGCGTCGCGTAGTCGATGTCGCCGCGCTTGAAGCCCCAGCGGTGCGCCGCGTCCGGCCCGCTGCGCGCGAGCACCGTCGCCACGCACACGCCGACGCGGCACCGCTTCAGTTCGGGGAACGTGAGCGTGTTCCGGCCGCGGCCCTTGATGTCGGTGAACTCCTTTTCCACTTCGCGCAGTTCCGACACCGGCAGGAACAGGTCGCGGTTGTAGTTCAGGGCGTTGAGCGCGAGGTCGAGGTGCGCGTCGATCATGGGCCGCATGGCGGGGTTCTCGCGGGGTGAGGCGGGAGAGTCGGTATACGGACGGCGCGCCGAATGCGCCGATTCGCGCGAACCCGCGGCGCCCCGCACGCGTCTTCCGGCTCCGTGCCCGCGCGCCGAGAGTTGACGTGCGTTCACATTGCACAGTAGACTTTCGTTCCCATTGCGGAGCCCGATTCATGGAACTGATCGAATCGCGGTCGATCTTCTCGCCGGCCACCGGGTTCATCCGCCGCGGCGGGTTCGAGTGGACGTGCAACCCGTATGTCGGTTGCACCTTTGGCTGCTCGTACTGTTATGCGGCGTTCTTGCCGCAGAACCGCAAGCCGCCGAGCGAGTGGGGCCGGTGGATCACGTCGAAGAAGAACGCAGTGGAATTGGCGCAGAAGCACGCGCACAAGGTCGCCGGCGCACCGGTGTACATGTCGAGCGTCACCGACCCGTATCAGCCGGTGGAGCGCGGGCTGATGCTGTCGCGCGGCATCCTCGAAGCGCTCGCGTTGCACCAACCGCGGCTGGTGATTCAAACGCGCGGGCCGCTCGTCGCGCGCGATGCGGACGTGCTGAAGCAGTTCCAATCGCTTCGCGTGAACGTGTCGATCCCAACCGATTCGGAAGCGGTGCGCGTACAGTTCGAGCCGAAAGCGCCGCCGCTCGAAAAGCGGTGGGACGCGCTGCAACAACTGAAGGACGCGGGCGTGCGCGTGGGCGTGTGCGTGACGCCGACGCTGCCGGTGGAGCGCCCGGAGGCGTTCGCGCGGCGGATCGCGGCGTTTGAGCCGGACGTGGTGGTGTGCCAAGACTTCCACGACGCCGGCGGCCGGTTCGGGGCGGACACCGGCGCGACCGCCCGCGAACTGCTGGCCGAAACCGATTGGGGGCCGGACCACTACCGGCGGTTCGTGAACGCGGTGCGCGCCTTGCGCGAGGTGTTCGAGGGCGAAGCCGGCTTCTTCCCACCGGCAATTGAACCCGACGCGTAAGCGAGGGTTTTTCCGCACGCGTTGAGAACCTCGCTCACGCGTCGGGTTCAATTACTCGCTGCGCTGGAACAGCCCCAGCGCGCCGGGCGGTGCGCCGGGCGGTTTCGGGTGCGAGAGCGACCACCACACGTCGGGTAAGAGGCCCGTGGCGCGGCGGTACACGGTGCCCATCCAGTCCGGCAGCAACCGCGACAGGCTGCTGCCGCGCGTTTCGCCGATGTACACCTGATCGTCCGGTTGCAGGATCACGTTCGTGCGCGGGTCGCCGTCCACGAGAACCTCGGGGGCGTTCACGCGGAACACCTGCGGGCGCGCCGCGGCGGCAACGTTCGGCCGCACGACGTACACTTCGTTCAGCTTGGAACCGGGCGGCAGACCGCCGACGCGGTTGAGAAAGTCGATGACCGGTTCCGGCCCCTGATAGGGCACCGCGCGGGCCTTGCCGCGCACCGGGCCGTACACGATCACCCGGGCGCTTCGCGGGGCCGCGAGCGTGACGCTCACGCGCTCCGGCACCACGCTCGCGAGTGCGGCGAGTTCGTGCCGCACTTGCTCCAGCGTGCGCCCTTCGACGCGCGGCGCGCCGGGTTCGTCGAGCGGCAGGCGGCCGTCCACGTCCACCACCGCGACCGCGTCCCATTCGGGCCGATCCGCGAAGGTCACTTGCAGCACGTCCGGGCACGCGACGAGGTACGCCGCCGCGGGCGCGGGCGCTTCGGCGGCGGCCTTCGGGTCGCGCGGCTGCGGGCACTTCTCGCGCAGCAGTTGCGCGTTGGTGCAACCCGCGCCCAGCGCGGCGAGCAGCGCGAACCGGGCCGCGCGTCCGACACTCGCGGTGCGAAACTTCACGCATCCGTTATCGGCCGTACGACCCGCACAGGTTCACACAAAGCGCCCGCGTGATGCGGGCCGCGGCCGAGCGAAGCGCGCGTCGCGGTTCCGTCGGTCCCGTGCGGCTCTCCCTCACCCCGGCGGCCACGCGAGGGCGCGGCCGCCGAGCAGGTGAACGTGCAGGTGCGGCACCGTTTGCCCGCCGTCTTCGTTGCAGTTGATCACCAGCCGGTAGCCCTTCGCCAAGCCCAACTGCGCCGCCAACTTGTTCGCCACCAAGTGCAGGTGGCCCAAGAGCGATTGGTCTTCGGCGGTCGCGTCGTCGTGCGTGCGGATCACCTTCTTCGGGATGATCAGCACGTGCACCGGGGCCTGCGGGTTGATGTCGTGAAACGCCAAGCACTGCTCGTCTTCGTAGGCGATCTTCGCCGGGATGCTCTTGTCGATGATCTTCAGGAAGATGTTGTTCGGGAGCACGTCGGGTTCCTCCGCGCGGGTGTCGCCGATACCATACACGCGGCAACCTACCCCCCCAACCCCCCTCCCCTAAAGGGAAGGGGGAGAAAGATCGAAATGCCGTGGGTCGTGGGGATCGACGAAGCGGGCTACGGGCCGAACCTCGGGCCGCTCGTGCAGGCCTCGGTCGCGCTGCAACTGCCCGACAGCGACACCAGCGGGTGGAACGCCCTCGCGCGCTGCGTGCGCCGCGCCCACGAGCGCGCCGATGCGCGCTTGCTCATCGACGACTCGAAGAAGGTGTACACGAAGAGCGGGTTCGCGGGCCTCGAGCGCGGCGTGTGGGCGCTCGTCGCCCCGGACCCGCATTCGCTCCACGAATTCCTCTTCGGAAGTGGCGACGTGCCGACGTGGGGCCAAGACTTGCTCGGGGAAGCGTGGTTCGACGGCTCGCAACACCTGCCGTTCGAGATCGACCCCGCGAGTGCGTTCGACGCGGGCGAACCGTTTCGGGACGCCGTTGGCGGGCGCTGGTTCGCGGACTACCGGCTCGTGCCCGCACCGCGGTTCAACGCGATGGTCGATGCGTCCGGGTCGAAGGGAACCGTGCTCGCTCGCGGTCTCATCGAGTTGTTGGAATCGGTACTCGGCGCACTCCCGGACGACGGCGCGCCGGCGCTGTTCGCGTGCGACAAACAAGGCGGGCGGAACTTCTACGCGCCGATGCTGCAGGAAGCGTTCCCGAACGGGTGGGTGGTCGCGGAGCGCGAGGGTGCGGAGGAAAGCCGCTACCGCGTCGAGCACCTCTCGCGCGCCGTGAGCGTCACGTTCCGCCCGCGGGCCGACGGCGACAGCGCGCCGGTCGCGGTCGCTTCGATGCTGTGCAAGTACCTGCGCGAGGTGTGCATGCGCCAGTTCAACGCGTTCTGGGCGCGGCACGTGCCCGGGCTCGCGCCGACCGCGGGCTACCCGGTGGACGCGAAGCGGTTCTACGGCGCGATCGCCGGCGCGATGGCGCGCCTCGGCCTCACCGCGGACGCCGTGTGGCGGAAGAAGTAGCGGTCACGGCTTCGGCGCGTCGCGCGCGTCCGGCGGGCGCTCGTTGGTAATGAGGCGCGCCGAGCGGTTGCGCGTCACGTAGTTCCAGAACCACTGGAACACCACGAGTACGCGGTTCTCGAACCGGGCCAGATACAGGATGTGAATGAACAGCCACGCGAGCCACGCCGGGAACCCGCTGAACTTGAACCCCATGCTCTCCGCGACCGCCTTCGCGCGGCCGATGGTCGCCATCGTGCCCTTGTCGTGATAGCGGAACGGCCCCTTCGGGCTTTCGCCCTTCAACCGGCGCACGATCACCCCGGCCGCGTACTCGCCCTGCTGCGTGGCGACCGGTGCGAGGCCCGGCAGCGGCTTGCCGTCCGGCCCGGGGTGGCTCGCCACGTCGCCCACCGCGAACACGTTCGGGTGCGCGCCGACGCTGCAATCCGGGTTCACCGGCACGTGCCCGCCGCGCCCGGCGGTCACGCCGGCGGCGTCGGCGAGCAACTTCCCCAGCGGCGACGCCTTCACGCCCGCGGCCCACACCACGGTCGCGGTGTCGATGCGCTCCGCGGCCGCCTTCCCGCCGTCCGGCTTCACTTCCACGTGGTCCGCGGTAATGTTCGTGACTTGCGCGTCGAGCCGCAACTCCACGCCCATCTTCGCGAGCGCCTCTTGGGCCTTGCGGCTCAGCTTTTCGGCGAACGCGCCGAGCACGCGGGTTTGCCCTTCCACGAGCACCACGCGCGCGGTCGCGGGGTTGATGCGGCGGAAATCGGCGCGCATGGTGTGGGTCGCGAGTTCGATGATCGCCCCGGCCATTTCGACCCCGGTCGGCCCGCCGCCGACCACCACGAACGTGAGCAGCCGCGCCCGCACCTTCGGGTCCGGTTCGCGCTCGGCCCGCTCGAACGCGGAGAGCACGCGGCGGCGAATTTCGGTCGCGTCCTCAACGGTCTTCAGGCCGGGCGCGTGTTCGGCCCACTCGTTGTGGCCGAAGTAGTGGTGCGTCGCGCCCGCGGCGACGATGAGCGAGTCGAACGGCACTTTGGTCCCGTCCGCGAGTTGCACCTCGCGCGCCGCGAGATCGAACCCGGTCACTTCGCCGAGCACGACGTGCGCGTTCGTCTGCTTCTTGAGCACCGAGCGCAGCGGGGCCGCGATGTTCGCCGGCGACAGCCCGCCGGTCGCCACTTGGTACAAGAGCGGTTGGAACAGGTGGAAGTTGCGCCGGTCGATGAGCGTGACGTGCGTCGGGGTTCTGTTCAGCGCCTGCGCGGCGCACAGCCCGCCGAACCCGCCACCGACGATCACCACGCGGTGCGCCGTTTCGTCCGCCATGAGCCGAGCCTCCCGAGATGTGAGAGGGCATTCTATTGGCGCGGCAGCTCGCGCGCCCGGCGCAGCGCCGCGGGGTCGTGCGTGAGGTCGTAAACGAACAGCGAGCCGGCCAGCACCGCGACCGGCGCTTTCGCGCGCAGGAACGCGAACGTGTCCGGATCGCTCAGGTAGATGCCGAGCAGGTTGTTCGCGCTCACCACGACCACGTGCCGCGGCGCGCCCGCGGGGAGCGCTTCGCCGCCGGGGTCGCCGACGCGCCCGTACGTGGGCAGCGGTTGGAAGCGGATGCCGTACGCTTCGGGCCGGTCGGTGCCGAAGTACGACAGGTACACGCCGTCGAGTTCCTCCGCGCGCAGAAAGGCGCGCAGCGCCGGCAGCCCCTGCCCCCAATCGAGGTTGGAGTCGGCGACGAACCGCAGCGCGCCGCGCGGCCCGCCCGCGACCTCGTTGAAGTACGCGAGCGGGAACGGGTCGCTCCGCACCGCCGAAGCGCCGGCCCACGCGACGCACAGGCACACCAGCACTCTTCCCGCGAGCGCGCAACATGCGGGCGTCGCAAGGCCCGCGGCCAACACGCACACGAACGGCACCACCGGGAGCACCACCCGCGCGCCGAGGTCGACGCGCGCCAGCGACGCGAGCGCGAAGAACGCGACCGGCGGCACCACGAACAGCGCCACCCGCGGCGCGCGGTCCGCGCGCCCGGTGAGCGCCGCGAGCAGCGCCGCACAGATCAGGCCGAGCGGCAGTTTCAGCGGTAGCAGCACCGCGAAGTAGTGGTACCAGCCGGTGCGCGAGCGCTGGCCGTTCAGGTACAGCACGCCGTCGCCGTGTTCGCCGCGCGTGAGTTGGAACTTCAGCCCGCGGCCCCACTGGTCGAAATGCACCACGCCGTAGGTGAGCAACAGCACCACGCCCGCGATGAGGCCCAAGCGGAACGCGAACTCCGCGAACGCGCGCCCGCGGGGCGCGCCCTCCGGCGCGCCCGGGAGCGCGAGCCTGCCGCCGCGCGCCACGAACAGCGCCGCCGCCGCGAACAGCGCCAGCACCGCCGCGAGCGCCGAGAACTTGGACGCTAGCGCGAGCCCCAGCGCCGCGCCGCACGCCACCAGCAGCCCGCGCTCCGGGCGCGCCGCGTACTCCCACAGAAGGTACGCGGAGAGCAGCACGAAGAGCGCGAGGCCGGCGTCGGTGGTGAGCACGCACGAGAGCGCGAGCAGAGTCGGTTCGTGCGCCGCGAACGCGCACGCGCACGCGCCCGCGAGCCGCGATTCCCAGAGCCGGAACGCCCACCAGCCGCACAGCAGCGGCACGCAACATCCGAGAGCGAGGTTCACCCGCCGCGGCCCCGCGAACAGCTCCGGCGGCGGCACGCCGGCGCGCGCCACGAACGCGGTGCTCACCTGCCAGTGGTCGTTGTTCGTGGCTTCGGCCACGTCGCGCGGGTACTCGGGCCGCTCGCCCAGTAGGAGCGGCACGGACCACAGCAGTTTCAGCAGCGGCGGGTCTTCGCGGTTCAGTTCGAAGCTGCCCGTGACCCAGTACGAGTACCCGGCCGCGAGGTGAACCGGTTCGTCGAAGGTGGGGCCGTTCGCCGCGATGGCGCGCTCGCCGCGCGCCCAGAACCACGCGCACAGCGCGAGGCAGACCGCCACGGCGTAAAGGGAACGTGCCGACATGCGAAGTGCCGTTGCGAGCCGACCCGCGAGCGAGTTTCGCGGGCGCGGCACACGCACAGTTTAGAACGCCGCGCGGTAGATGCCGAGGATTTCGTCGGCGCTCTGCGGCATCCGCGGGTTCACGCGCATCAGGCGCTTGATCGAAAACGCCTTCTCCGCGAACCCCGGCAGCATCTCCTCTTTCACGCCGATGTCGCGCAGCCGCAGCGGGGTGCCGATGTCGGCGCGCATCTTGGTGACGATCTCCACCGCGTCCGCGCCCGGTTCGCCGAGCAGCGCCGGAAGTTGCGCGAGCGTGTGCCGCGCCTTCGGCCGGTTGAACTCCATCACGAACGGCAGCAGCAAGCCGTTGCCCGCGCCGTGCGAAACGTGGACCGCGCCGCCCACCGGATACTCCATCGCGTGAACCAGCGCCACGCCCGCGTTCGAGAACGCCAGCCCGCCGAGCGTCGCGGCGAGCGCCATGCCGTCGCGCGCTTCGAGGTCGTTCCCGTCCTTCACCGCGCGCCGCAGGAACTTGCCGACGAGTTGAATCGCTTCGCGTGCCATCGCGTCCGCGAGCGGGTTCTTGCCCTGATACACGGTGCGCTCGCCGCTCGGCAGCGGGAAGTCGTCGTTCGCCACCGCGCAGAAGCCTTCGATGGCGTGCGTGAGCGCGTCGATCCCGGAGTCGGCGGTCACTTTCGGCGGGCAACTCACCGTAAACAGCGGATCGACGATCGCGAACGCGGGCCGCAGGAACGGACTGAGGCAACTCACTTTGATGTGATTCGACGTGTCGGTGAACACGGCCGCGGCGGACACTTCCGATCCCGTTCCGGCGGTTGTGGGCACGCAGACGAGCGGCTTCACCGGGCCGGGCACGCGGCAATCGCCGGTGTAATCCAGCGGATCGCCGCCGTGCGCGAGCAGCAGCGCGACCAGCTTCGCGGTGTCCATGTTGCTACCACCGCCAAGCCCGACGATCACATCGGGGTTGAACGCGCGCGCCGCGGCGGCGCACTCGCGCACCAGTTCCGCGCCCGGTTCCGGCGTGACGCGGTCGAACTTCTCGAACGCCACCCCGAGCGCCGCCAACGGTTCGGTGGTTTGCGCGTACAGCCCGGCCTTCACCAGAATCGAATCGGTGACGACGAACGCGCGCTTCGCGCCGAGCCGCTCGACGGCGTCGCGCAGGTGAACGCGCACCGCGTTCCGGCCGAAGAACAGCGCGCCCGCGGAGGAGAAGGACCAAGTGCGCATAGCGTGACTACCGGATCGGTGGAGCGGTCAAGCGGCGGGCGCGCCCGGGAGCGCCCCGTTGCCGGGTTACGCTAGCGGAACGCGCCGCGCGCGGCGCTCCCAATCGGGTGCCGCGTCCGGCTCGCGCGCTCGCAGTTTCAGTTTTACTCTTCTTTACCTAACGAGTATGTTGAGTAACACCACATAAGTTCGCAGTATCGGAGTTCGCTATGCTCGTACCGCGTTTCGGCTCGCGCCGCGGGTTCACGCTGATCGAGTTGCTGGTGGTGATCGCGATCATCGCGATCCTCATCGGCCTGCTGTTACCTGCCGTGCAGAAGGTGCGCGAGGCCGCGGCGCGGCTGCGGTGCAAGAACAACATGAAGCAGATCGGACTGGCGCTGCACAGCTACCACGACCGCACCGAGCGGTTGCCGCCGGGGTACGCGAGCGGCGTGACCGCCGGCACCGACATCGGGCCGGGGTGGGGCTGGGCCGCGCACATCCTGCCGGACGTGGAGCAAGACAACCTGTTCCGCCAAATGAACCTCGGCACGCAGATCACCGCCGCGGCGCACGCCGCGCCGCGCGTGCAACCGCTGAAGGTGTTCCTGTGCCCGTCCGATATCGACATCGGCACGTTCGCGGTGACAAACGCCGGCGTGAGCGTGGCGCACGCGAACTACGTGGGCGTGTTCGGCACCAACGAGATGGAAGACAACCCGAGCGCCGGCAACGGCACGTTCTTCCGCAACAGCCGCGTGCGGTTCGGCGACATCACCGACGGCCTGAGCAACACCTACGTGGTGGGCGAGCGCAGCAGCGACATCGCGCTGGCCACGTGGACCGGCGCGATCCCCGGCGCGCTGGTGCCGTTGCGCCGCGACCCGACCGAGCAGGAGCCGCACTTCCTGCTGGTGCTGGGCCGCGGGGACCACACACCGAACAGCCCGGACTCGCACATCGACGACTTTTACAGCAGGCACTCGCAGGGCCTGAACTGCCTGTTCGGCGACGGCTCCGTTCACAGCGTTAGCAACGGCGTGAACCTGAACGTGTGGTACGCGATCCAGACGCGCAACGGCGGCGAAGTCGCGGCGCCGAACTTCTAACGTCCGCGAGCCGCGGGGGTGAACCGGCGGCCGCGGGGAAGAACCCCGCGGCCCGCCGTTTGTTTCACTTGGACCGTTCGGAACTGGGAACGGGAACTCGGCCCTCACGCCGCGATGCGGATCGGACCGATCACAGTGGCGCTGGCGCTGTGGGCGAGGCTCGCCAGCTCGCGCCGGGCCTGCATGAGCACGAGGCTGACGGCCGATTCCGGCCCCAGCTTCTCGATCATCAGCGAGATGTATTCGACGGCCCAGCGGGCTTCGGAAATGTCGATCGCGGGCGCGTCGGGGAGCAGCACGTCGGGGTTGGTAACGACCATGGCCCGGAACCTCCTTGTTCGCGGTACTTCCTAAACCGGAATTATGGGCCGCGCGCGGACCCCGAATCAACCCCAATTCGGTGCCGGGCGCGCCGGCGGGGCGGCGCGGGCGCTCTTGCCCGCGGCGGGCGGTTCGCACACAATTGAGGTGCCCGTTTCGCCCCTCGGAGCTTCGCCGATGTGTCGCGCGTGTGTGGTCGCGGTCGCGGTCGTGGTCCTCGCGGCGCTGTCGGCGGTGCCGGGCACCGCGGGCGCGCAGAAGTGGTACGAGAAGGCCGTGAAGAAGGTGGACGCCAAGTTCGTGCCCGCGGAAGCCAAACCGGGCGAAACGGTCACGTTCGCCCTCACGGTGGAACTGAACGAGGGCTACTACACCTACCCCACCGCACAACCCGACCCCGGGGCCGCGGGCATGGTGAACGTGCTGAAGGTGCCGAAACCGGGCGCGGCGATCTTCGTTGGCGCGGTGAGCGACGGCAAGGTGCAAACCAAAGCCGAACCCGAACTCGGCATCAAGGAGCTGCGCTACATTCCGGGCACCGCGACCTACGCGCACAAGGTGGTGGTGTCGCCGAAGGCCGCGCCCGGCCCGACGACCGTGAAGCTGACCGAATTTGCGCTCAGCGTGTGCGACAAGAGCAACTGCTTCCCGCCGAAGAAGGTGCCGGTGGAGGCGGTGCTGAAGGTGCTGAACGCGCCCGCGGTGCCGGTGGAAAAGGCCTTCGCCGAAGAGGTGAAGAAGGCGCTCGGCGAGTGACCCGCGCCTGTCGGCGCCGGTCACTTCAGCGCGTCGCTGATTTCGTCCAGCGCTTTCAGAGCCTCCCGCACGCGCGGGCCGGCGCTCCACTTGCTCGTGGGCGGGGCCGAGGCTTTCACGTCGGACACGTCGCGGGCCGCTTGCTCGCGCAACTCGCGCAACTTCTTGCCGTCCGGCGATTCCGGCGACACCACCCGCTTCGCGTCGTCCAGCGCGGGCACCACCGCGTCGCGGGCGAGGGTGCGAAACAGCCCGGCCAGTTCCACCACGCGGTCGGCGTCTTCGGCGGTCGCGGCTTGCGAAATCGCGTTCACCAGCGCCCGCGCGGCGCTGCGGCTGTACTCGGCGCGCTTCACCGGCGTTTCGGCCGCGGAGAGCGCCACGCCGTCGTTCACGAGGCTCTCGATCAGCGCGCTGTTCTCGCGGAACAGCCGCACTTTGTCTTCGGCGGTGAGCGCGGGCGGCGCGCCGTTCTGCGCGCCGGCCCACGCCGACAGCAGCACGAACGCGAGCAGCGTGTGGGGCAGGCGGGTCATGTCAGTTCCCCCCGCGGGCGGCGTCCCGCAACTTCTTGCCCCCGTCGCGCGCCGCGTCCGCGATGCGCTTCAGGTGCGGTTGCGCGTCCTGCGGGGACTCGCCGCTCAGTTTGTCGGCGGCGTCGGCGTCGGCGTCCAACTTCGAGGCGAGACCGTTCAGCAGCGCCTCTTTCTCCGCGGCCGGAACGTGCGGCGGCAGCTTCGCGCTCTGCGGCACGAGGCCGTCGCGCACCACCTTCTCGTACCAGCCGGCCATTTGGCGCAGATCGCCCGGCGCGAGGCGGGCCATGCCGCGGGCTTCGCCGGCCAGTTCCTCGGCCATGCCGCCGAGCGCTTCGAGCTTCTGCGCCGCGGTGCCGGCGCGGGCCAGTTGCACGTCGCGCGCGACCACTTTGTCGAGCAGCGGGTGCTTCTGCACTTTCGCCAGTTCGTCGGGAATCGGTTTGAGCGGGCGCGTGGC
>JALHNS010000101.1 GCA_022843445.1 Gemmata sp. | reverse complement strand
AAGTCTCCGTTGATTTGTGTACCAACGTAAACGCAGGGGTGGCGGAACGTTCCGCCACCCCTGCGTTTACGTTGGTACTACGGGTATTGGGCTACTTCTGATTCGTGAAGTTGGCGGCGAGCAGGGGGCGATCCAGAACCGCGAGCAGGCGGGCCAGTTCCGCGGCCCGGAGCAGGCGGGATTCTATCGCTTCGGGGTGGTCGCTTTGCTCTTCGATCATCGCGTTCAGCCCTTGAACCGCGTCGCCGAGAAGCCCGGTCAACTTCGCCCGGTCCAGCGTGTTGAGGAACGCAATTACCGCGTCGCGGTTCTCGATCATCGTTTGGACGCTCACGGTCGGGACTCCTTCGCGTGGTGGTGGGTGGGGACTGGTCGCGCGACCAGTCCCGTTCGGCGGGTCAGTCGTCGGACGGGTCGGGCACATCGAACGCCGTGCAGTCGAGGCAGACGAACTCGCGTTCGCTCCCGCGGCCGGTGAGCGTCGCTTCGCCCCCGCACAGCGGGCAGGCGAACGACGTGGGGCACCGCGGTTGCGTCCGCACGAGAGCGGGCCGGGCGTACCCGCGTGGGGCGTGCGGCTTCGGTTTGGTGGTGTCGGTCTTCACGGTCGCGGTCCTCACAAGGGTTGAAGTGTCCGGTGAATCATCAGGTGTCCGCCGGCCGGATCGGGGTAGTAGTGGGCGGTACAGGCGAACGGGTCGCGTTCGACCAGTTCCATGCACCGCTCCGGGGTGACGAGCCGGAACCCGTCGCGGCACTGCACCTTCACTTGCCACGAGCGGCGGGCCAACCGCTTGATGCGGTTCAGGTCCGGGCCGGGCACGATCTTCACTTCCCACATGGTTCGGCCCCCCTTTAGAGCCAGCCGTTGGCGATGAGCGTGGTCACGGTGTCGATGTGCTTGCAGTGGTGCCAGCGGGCGAACCCCTTGCACTCGCACCGGTGAAGCCGGGGATCGCTCGCACAGAACACCGCGTAAGACTCGTTGTCTGGGTCGGTGCCCGGTTCGTCGGGCAGCTTGGCGAGCCGGAACGCCCGGCCCGCCCAATCGGTCGGGAACTCGTTCACGGTGTAGCTCGTCACCTTCTTCCGCCCGACCTTCGCCACCCCGCAACCGGGCAGCGTGCTGGGGAACCACCACACGCCGAGTTGTTCGCCCTCGTGCCTCGGCAGCAGGTCGATCAGCGGTTCGGTCGCGGTCACGGTGCGGGCCTCGTCGGGGGTTGAGGTTGGGGAAGGGGCGGTTGTGGCCGAGCGACCACAACCGCGGGGCACTTCATTACAGGGGCACTTCGTCGGCGAGCTTTTGGCCCGTCAGGAAGTTGCGGGCGAGCGTGAGCAGTTGTTCGAGGTGCTTCGCGTCGTCGCTCGCGGCCTTGTACCGGGCGTTCGCGTCTTGGATGTCCGCGTTCGCCTTGTCGCGGGCGTGCTTCGCGGTCTTGAGGGCCGCTTCGATCTGGCTGATGGTGAGGCTCATTCGGTTCTCCGGTTCAGGTGTCGGGGGCGGCACAATCCGCACCACTATCCCAGATGATACCGTCTGGATACCCAGATAGCAACCAGAAAATAACCAATTGAGTCCAGAAGGGAGCGAATATAATGCTTGTTGGCACCCTCTGGGCTTGAGGTTCGCGCGATGGCCGTTCAAACTGTGGTGATGGCGAAAGACAAGAAGAAGCCGACCGCGAAGCCCGACGAGGCTTACCGCAAAGCGTTCAAGCCCGCTCGCATTCGCGGGCGGTTGGCTCAGGCCGCGACCGACCACGCGGCCGAGTTGGAGCAAGACTTCACGCAGTACGTCAACGACGCGGTGCGGATGCGACTCGAAGCCGAAGGGCGGTGGCCCCCGCCGGCCGACGCCAGTTGACCGCGACGGTTCGCACGTTCACGTCTGCTCGCCCGTGCGGTATGATGGGTTCAACTCCGCGAGTCCCCGCTCATGGTTGCCACGCTCCCCGCTCCCGCGTCCGAAGTGCCCGAGACTGGTCGCGCGACCACCCCACCCGAACCGAGTGACGAGGAACTGTGCCGACTCGCGGCGGCCGGGCGGGAAGCCGCCGGCGAGATGGTCATTCGGCACGAGCGGATTATCTGGGCACTCATCAACAGAATGGAACTCTGCTCGTCGGTCGATCCCGACGAACTGCACCAAGCCGGACTGCTCGCGTTGGAGAACGCGGTGTACCACTTCAAGCCCGACCGCGGGAACAAGTTCTGCACCTACGCGTGGTGGGCGATCAACAACGCCGTGCGTCGCAAGGCGGGCCAAGAGACGAGCAAGTTCGCCTCGCTGAACAAGCGGTGCGTGGACGAGGACGCGGGCCAGATACTCGACTTCATCCCCGCTCCGGAAACGTCGCCGGTGGTGGAGGAAATGCGGGCACGGGTGGCGAAACTGCCCCCGGTCATGCAACGGGTGGTGAAGATGCGGTACGGGTTCGACGGCGAGCCGGCGAAGTGGCCCACGATAGCGAAGGCTCTCGGCCTGAGCGTCGAGCAGTGCAAGACCGTCACCGAGAAAGCGTTCGAGTTGCTCCGCGAACAAGCCGCCTAACCACGTCACGCGAACAATGGGGTAGGGGCGAACCGCCCGGCCGAATCAAGTTCAACGTGAATTACCCCATGCCGATCAAAGGCCGCACGCACGAGGAACGCGACCACCAGCGCGGGGTGATGGAGCGGGCCTTGCTCTCGGGACGCAAGCCGGCCGACATTGTGCGGGCCGCGATTGACGCGTTCGGCATCTCCCACGAAACCGCGTACTCCGACCTGCGAGCGATCCGAGAGGCGTGGACAAACGGCACGGCCGCACGGAAGGCCGCCGCCGAGGAACGGTTCGGGCTTGCCCTGCAACGGCGGGAGATGCTGTTCGCCGAAGCGATGGAGCAGAACGAACTGGCACTCGCCCTTCGCATCGAACGGGACGCGTGCGAACTGCTGGGGCTGTACCCGGAACAGGGCACGCCACAGGAGCCGACGAACCCGGGCCGGGCGGTCCCGGACCTGACGGACGCGGAGATAATCGCCATGGGGGGGGAGGGGTGGTCGCGCGACCACAACCAACCCCCGGCCGATCTGCCCAAGCCGCCGCCCAGCGGCCCATCACGCCGACCGTTCGAGTAGGTCAAAAAAATGAATCGGCCGAAGCTTCGTGCCGAGCCGAAGTGGAGCAAGTTCATCCAATGCGGTGAACCAATCGCTTGACCCGCGAGTCGGTTGTGGGTAGCGTTGCGGAAGAGTTGCGTGCTTGGCGAGACGAAAGTTTTCTTGAAATATCGAAGCTGGCACGCAAGATGAAGGGCAATTCGCGACGAACGTCCGGTTACTGGGCTACGTCGGATTCGGTTCCGTTGTATAGAATTATCCGGCGGTGCTGTCGCTGCTCTGCAAGGCGACCCCGGCATTCCGGCCGGAGACGCAAAGAAATTCCGTGCTTGAGGAAAGTCGATGCTCGCAGCAACTCGTCACACGCGGCTGATTTGCGCGGTCGAAACCCTCGCGCGAGCAACCTTCACCGATGTCCTTCCGTCAGGCGAAGGATGGGCGTGTCAAATCGCAAACCTTCAGAAGGAGTTCAACTCGCTCCTTCGGCTCGAAGCCACCCGCTTTGAGGCACTAAAATCGGATCTCAACCTCTGGCGGCAACAGGTGAGTTCTGGCGAAGCCGAGTTCGATCCCGCTCGCGAAGACGATCTAAAAGGGGCGCTTCGTGCCCTGATCGAACTCGAATCGTTCCTCATCGACAAATGGGATTTGTATCGAGCAAAGGAACTGATTCTCGTGAAGCCGCGGCTCCTCGGACTGCTGTCCACACACCGTCAAACAGCCAGCAAAATCCTCGAAGGGTGGAAATCGCCAGAGTGGGAGACCGACGACCAGAAAGTCGTTAAGTGGGACGCAGAGCAGTCAGAGTATCTGGGCAAGAAACTCGCATCCTGCGAGTGACCACTCACGGCTCACTTCAACAATCCCAGACGTAATCCATCCCGAGAAAGCCTGCCGCTTTCTCGGGATCAATATCCGGCGTTGGCAAGAACCGTCCCGGAGCGAGCGTAAACCCGCACGCTTCGTACAGCGATTGCGCGTGCTCTGCGTCGGGGTGGACATACAAGGTCAAAAGCCGCTCACGTTGCCCTCCCTTTTGAGCCTCCTTTGCTGCGGCCTGAAGGTGCCTGACGATTTGGCGAGAGTACTTATCTTCCACATCCTGTGCGTTTTTGGGCTTGCCCCAATAGTCTTCGTGGAGAGCGAGCATGGGTATTTCGTACATCTTGATAACCCGTTCGCTACCATCACGTTCAGTTGTTTTGATCTTTCCCGTTGAAAGGCTGCCGTAGCCGACAAGTTCCCCATCGGGGGCACCAAGACGATAAAGCCAAACCTTGCAGCCAGTCGCGATGTGCGATTCCGCGTGCTGCTTAATCCAATCTGCAAGCGGCGTTTCGTGGGGCTGCGATCCACAGCGAAATCCTTGAACATCCGAACGCAGCATCTCGCCCTTTTTCATCCTGACCGGGACCAGCTTATCCGCGTTCATTTGCTCATCCCGTCAGTTCGGTTGGCATTTGACTAAGCAGTGATTCCAGTAATGCTTAGTGAACAACCTTGACCTATCAACGGGAAAGAATCAAGTGGCGAAAAACGCACCCCCGTCGCTTGTTCTGTTGTGGCTTCTTTCTCTGCGTTCGTGTCTCTCTGGTAGACGTCGGGCAGCTCGAGCCGCACGCAGTCCCACTTCGCATCGTCGGCGACGGACAGCAGATCTATGCCTTCGGGCAGCAGCACGTTCACGAGGATCGGTTCGGCCCGTCCGTCTGTGGACCGCATGCCATACCACTGGCGGCCGGTCACGATGGCGCGAAGGCCCGTGCCCAGAACCGAGACGTAATCGACCAGTTCAGCGGGCAAGATCCCGGTCCCAAAGAGCTTTTCGCCCTCTGCGGTCAGCGACACGCCGGCCGCGGCGAGCCGATCATAGAGTTCGCGGGCCGTCACGCTGCACCCACTTTCGGTTTGGTGGCGTGTGCCGCTTTGTCGTTCGGGGCGTGCAGAAGGTTCGCTGCGGGCTTGCTCGACGGTGCGGGTTCACTCTTGGGTTCGTTCGCCAGCTCTTCGATCAACGCCTTCACGCCGTCCGAAAGCTGGTGGTAGTTGTGGCGGGAGATCCAACCGCGGTTCCGCACGCACACCTTGCAGTTCCCCGTGAGTTCGTGGACACCTTCCCCGTTGACGTGGGGACAGACGCAGTACGGCACCGAGGCCCGGACATGTTGAACGGTGGCCTTCAACTCTTGCTCCATCGTCGGCAGACAGTCGCCAATCGCTTCGCCCCACGCTTCGACCGCTGCCGCTTGCTGCGATTGCATCCACTCCTTGAACGCCTGAAAAGAACTGCTGACGTGTTCGCGGCCCGCGACGAACAGGGGGGCGAGCGACGCGGGCACGATGCGGCCGAACTTGTCCTTCACCTTCTCGCCCGCGGGCGTGGGTGCCGGTTCGGGTTCCGGGGCAAGGTTCGGGAGCGGTTCGGGCCGCGACGGTGCGACCTGACGAGCCGACTCTTGAGCCGGTTGCGTGATGGTCGCGGTCGGGAAGTCGGAACCATCTGCTTCGGGCTGGCGACTGGTAAATTTACCAGTCGCGTCGTTCTGCTCGTTCGGAACGATCTTTCCCGCTTCGTTCCGATGGCACCCGCCGCGGATTTTGGCACCCGGCTTGTAGTTCCGGCCCGGTGCATCGGCGCGCGCGCCGCCGCTGAGTAGCCCGTTGTTCGTCATCTCGATTCGCACATCAGCAACGGTCGGATGGCTGACGCCGCCACACAATTCGCCGATGCCGCGGTCGGACTCGTGTTCGTTCTCGGGCATCAGGAGAGCGTGCCGCACGGCCGCACGCTTATCGGCTTGGGACCGCGGCACACCGTGGCGACGGTTGCCTTTGCCGCTCAGGGCGAACAGCACGGCCCGCCGCTGGGCTTCTTCTTTGGTGTCGCATTCGGTGACGTGAGCCATGATCGTATCCCGGCCGAGTTGCAGCAGGGCCGTACCGCGGTGCCACCCGTCGCCGGCGAAGTAGCTGCCTCCGCCCGCGAACACTTCCACGGGTGCGGTTTGGAACCACTCCGCTTCGGTGTCTCGGTAGCTCTCGACGGCTTCCGCGTTGAGTCCGGCCCGCCCCGTCTGGGCGGGGGCGAAGTCCACTTCAGCGAGCGGAACGGGCACGCTGGTACGGGGCTGTTGCTGGTTCATGTGAAACTCCGAAACAGTGTAGGTAGGGTGGTTCGATCACCGCTCAGGAAAGGGGACCGGTCCAGACGTAGCAGTTCGCAATACCACCGATGCCGTTGCCCTTCTGGGTGCGGCGGATGAGCCGGAGCGTGCGAAACTTCGTGAGCCAACGCGAAACGGCCGTCTGCGAAACGCCGAGCAGTTTCCCGGCATCAACGCTGCTCAGAAAGAAGCCGCCGCCGTTGTGCTGGTCGAGGGCCAGACACAGTGCCGCGAGACGCTGCTGAGCGAGTTGCCCTTGCCCCTTCCGGGACGTGACCGCGGCGACGATGAACGGCGGGACTGGTCGCGCGACCACTCGCTCCAACAGTTCCCTGACGAAATCGAATGTGCTACCACTGCTTACACGGTTTGGTCTTTGTTCCGTGGGGAGAGGGGAGGCTAAGGGGGAGCAGGAGTAGAACGCGGCACACGTTCCGATTGCTTTGAGAACGACGTACCGCATGCCCCATGAGTCGGGACCGCGACGCGAGAGCCACTTCACCCGCTCCGACTCGGCACGCAGGTAGAGTTGCGACGAGCAGACGAGCCTTTCCAAGCGGTCGGGATCGCGGCCCGTCCAGAACGCGAGCATCTGTGCGAGGCCGAGTAGCGATTCGGACAGCGACGGCTTACCGCACGGGTCGCCCGCGAAGTACGCGGCGAGCTTCGGGCCGTTCTGGGCCGCGAACGCCCGCTTCAGCAGTTCGTCATCAGTTCCGCGAAAGCCGGTGCCAACCCGCTCGTCTTGTGACGTGACCGCCCCGCCCAGTTCTTTGCTTGGTGTCGTGTTCGCGCGGCCGCCGAGTGAGGCTTGGAGGCGACGCACAACGTCGCCCGCGGGTAGAACCTCGTGGGGCGTGCCGTTGAGGTGTTGACCGGTGACGGCGAAGAACTGTTGGCCCCCGTACACCTCAACCCCGCCACGACGCTTCGGGCCGTGCCGGTCGATCTCGCCGGCGGCGTACAGCTTCACGCCGGTGCCGGACGGGGAGACTTCGCCGTAGGTGTTGAGGTCCGCGAGCAGCGTGGACGCGGCGGCCGTCAGTTCGCCCGAATCGCGGTCGCGGCAGGCGTCCAGATCGACGCCAACCAAGCCGTCGCCGTGTGCGAAGACGTACCCGAGTCCTTCGTAGCTGTCACTACCCAAAGCATCGAACGCTTCGGGGAAATCGCACCAGTGGGCCGGGTTCGTCGTCCAAGCCTTGCGACCGGTGCGGGCTTGGTACGGCACCTTCTGCGGCTTGCCGCTTCCGGTTCGCGGAAGGTACTTCCACGCCACCCACCGCCGCCGCTCGCGGAGCGTGGAGGGAATCGCGTCGATCTTTACCGCAACCGCGGAGTGCGTGCGCGCCCGGTCGGGCAGCGTGCCTAGAATGTTCACGAGAGAAGTCCCCCCGGACGAACTCACCGAAGCCGTCGCGGACACCACCCCGCGACGGCTTCACCTTTTCACACCACGTCAGAACCCGAGCCGGTCACGCAGACGAGCTTCGCGGGCATCCTCTTCGGCATCGTTCGGCGTGGGGGCGCGACCAGTCGGGGCCGGGACCGCGGCTGGTTCGTTCCGGTTGCTCAGTGCTTCGAGGAACGCGTCGATCCACTCCTGCTTGGTCTTCATCACGCCGCCCATCAGCAGCACGCGGAGCTTCACACGCACGCCGTTCACGCTCAGCCCCTTCACCGCGTACCGCAACGCGGTCTGACGGGCGACGCCCAGCTTCTTCGCGGCTTGGCTCACTCGGATGAAGTCGCACGTCTCGGTTGTCCCGGTCATCCCCGCCCCCGTGTCAGGTGGTGGCTTCTGGTGTTGCGTATACCTGAACGCAACACCCCCATACCTCCTTATAAGCAGGCTGCCCTGACCTCCTCGGACGGATTTTTTCCGCCGCGCACGCGACACGGGTTCGGGAGGTTGACTTGCCCCAGAGAAGCGGCGATAAGAGAGGCCACAGTTCGCACCGCCACCGCGAGAACGCCCATGCTCGCCCTCGTTCTGCTCACGTTCCGGGCCGATCCGTTGCCCATCGCGTTCGACGCGCTCGACGTGGGGCGCGCCCGCACCCTGCACGGCCAACGCGTCGCCGTGTCTCTGCTCGTGGCGAAGCCGAGCTACACATGGGCCGGGCGAACCGTGATCGGGGCCGCTGATGCTGGCGACAGTGCGGAGCGGAACGCCACCCTTCGCGGGCACCGGTACGGCGTGACGGAAGGGAACCGGGTGACTGTGCGGGGCACGCTGCGAGTAATCGACCACCCCGCGGCCTTCGTGGGCAACGAGTTCGTGCCGCAGTGGGTGGAGATTCGAGTTGTTGAGGGACCGTGACCGGATGCCCCAGAGTGGTCGCGCGACCACCCCAGAGCCAAAGATTTCGCGTCACGCCTGAAATTGGTGTGGTCGCGCGACCACCCCTCAAGACGGGGGCGGTCGAGGGTGCCGCCGGGCCGCTCTTCGCCTAAGTCGCTGCCCGACAACATGATGCAGGTTACAGCGACCGAATTCCCGGTTAGATGGTAGGCAAGCCCTTCGATTCGAGCAGTTTGTTCACGTCACTCTTCTTGTACACGTTGCTCTTCTTGTCCGGCATGTACGCCTTCAGGTCGCCCTCACGCACCCAGCGGTTCAGCGTCGCACGGCTGATGCCGAGCAACTCCCCCACTTCGGCCGGCAGCATCCAGCGGTCCCCTTTCGGCAGGGGGATTTTCGGCAGTACGGGCATCGCGCTCACCTCCGTGCTGAGTTGGTTCGGGACCGATCCACCGGCCCCACAGACCAAATGCACGGAGCGAGCCGATTTGTCTAGATCACTTCGACTTTCGTTCGACCGGTAGCACTATACAGCTACTCTTCGTTTGAACTTGAACGCAAGGCGAGTGCCCAGTAGCATTTCGCCACTTGGTAAACTCTCCGAGGTCACGAGATGCGTACCGCGTGCTTCGTTCTTGTGGTGTGTCTTGTGGTCGGGTGCGAGGGAAAGCCGGCGGGCAAGGGTGGGGGAAAGCCCACGGGTAAGAAGCCGCCCGTGGTGAAGATCGACAAGGACAAGACGCCGAAGGCCACGCCCGACCGGTTCAAGAACGCCAACGAACTCGGAGCCTATTTGAACGACAGGGGCGTGAAAGTAACCGTGGAGCCGGGGATGCTGTTCGACCGGCCGGAACGCCCCTGCTCCGCGTTCGTCGGCACATCGAACGTCGCGGTTGTACTCGTCTATCTCTGCAAGAGCGAAGCCGAGGCCGAAGAGTTCGTCGGCACGACGGGCGACAAAGGCTTTCGCTATGCGCGGTTCGTGATGGTGAACCACGGTGCGGAGAAAGTCGAGAGTGGTCGGTTGTTCGATGCGATGAAAATCGCCCTGAAGTAACTAAGACAGTCGGCCGGGCTTGGCCGCACCGGGCCGGCGGTGTTCGGCTACCGCATCACGCGGGCGAACCGAACCCGGAACAGAACCTCACGAACCTGTTGGCGTGTACGCCGCCCACGCTGTTCGATGAAGCGGCTTACGTCGCACTCGTGGCCCAGCGGGGCGACGCGGAGCGGGTGGAAGTTCTGTTCTTCAACCCGGAGGCCCGCCGCGGTGAGAACAGCCCGCACGGGTTGACGGTGAGCAACGAGACGAGCATCCCGGAGTTCCTGCGGGCCGTGGCCGACTCGCTGCACCCGGAAACGGGCGACCGCACGAGTTGCGAATGGGCCGTGCTGACGCTGACGAAGTGACGCTCACCCCACTTCGGCGAACGCACCCATCACCTTCTCGCGGTCGCGTTCGGCGTAGATGAGCGTGGTCGTGAGCGTGGAGTGGCCCAGCGCGAGTTGGGCCATCTCCACCCCGAACTCACGCCGAAGGGCCGTGGCCGCGTTGTGCCGAAGCCGGTGCGGGGACCACTTCGGAACGTACACCTTCTGCTCCGCTTCGGTGGTGTCGGTCCCCTTCTCGCGGGCCTCACGCACCGCGGCCCCTCGTGCTTCGTGGTCCGCCACCTTGCACGCGTACTCAATGGCCCGGCGGTAACTGTCGGTCGTGTAGCACGCCCCGGCCCCCTTCTGGGGATCGGCCTTCTTCCGGTTCCGCTGCGACGGTTGCACTTTCGACTTGCGGGCCGCACGCTGCCCGGCACGCCGTTCCGCTTCGGCCTCGCTGGGGCTGAACAGGTACGCATCCGCCGCCCGGCCTTCGAGCCACGGAGCGAGTAGTTCCTGAGCCTTCGGCCCGATGTACACTTCGCGGCCCTTGCCGTGGTGTTCCGTCTTGTGCGACTCGGGGACGAACACCCACACGCGGCCGGTGCGGTCGATGTCGCACGCCCGCATCAGCACGGCTTCACCGGGGCGCGCGCCAGTCAGCACTTGGAGCCGCACGAGGGCCGCGACCTGACGCGACATGAACGGCAGGGCCGCCGCGATCCACTCTTCGGGCACCGGCTTCACCGGATCGGTTTCCCGCACGCCCGGCGAACCGCGACGGATGGCACCGACCGCGGACAGGCCGTGAACGACGGTCGCGGGGATCATCTCTTCGGCGGTGGCCCAGCGGAACATCCGCTTGAGCCGGTTGACTTGGTGGTTCGTGTAGGTGCGGGACCAATCCCGCGCGAGCATCTTGGCCCGGCACTCTTTGAGGGCGAGCGGGCCGAACTCGGTGACGGGCACGCGGCCGAACGACTCGGACACCACGCGGCACATCTGCTTGAGGCTTTCCACTTCCGACGACGTGGAACTACCCCGCTTGGGCTTGTAGTGGCCGGTGGCGTAGTTGAGGAACGCTTCGATCACCGCGTTCACGGAGCGGACCTGCAGCCCGTCCGCGGTGGGGTCGGGGAGCTTGCGACCGCCGGCGAGCCAGCGGCCCATGAGTTCGTCGTAGGCGATGCGGACGGCGAGCGGGGCTTTCTTCTGGTCGCGCGACCAGTGCCCGAGGTAGTGTTCGCGGCCGTTGAGGGTGACGTAGCCTTGAGACGTGGCCTTGTGGCGACAGAGCTTCGGCGTGTGCATGGTTGGTGCGTGGGTAGAGTGACGCACTTCCGTAGTCTACGGAAGCGAACCACATCCCCGGCCGCACCGCCGAACGCCGGCGGGAAAGCTGAACCGCTTTGCCGAGAAAGAGTTAAGAGAGTACACCCAAGAGGAGTCGAACCTCTAACCTTCGGTTCCGTAGACCGATGCTCTATCGCAAACGGGGCTGAGAATTCCAGCACTTCCGAAGCATTCACCGAACTGGGAGCAGCAACGGGAGCAGCAATGGCGAAGTTTCCGCCGGACCTCGCTTCGGTGGTCGCGGCATGGGACCATCTACCAGAACCGATTCGGCGAGCCGTGCTGGCGCTGGTCGCCAGTGCCAGTACGGCTGAATGACCTGCCGTTTCAGAATGCGAGAGGAGCGAACAGGCTTGCTCGTGCGGATGCAAGCCAGCGGTCATGAGTGGCATAGTTGGGGCAATGGGCTTTAACGAGCAACCAGAAGCGAGGTGCGTGCGTCGGCTCGATGAGGTGCGCGAGTTCGTGGATAATGATCGCGTCAAGTACGTCCTGCGGGGCCATCACCAACCGCCAGTTCAAGGACACGTTTCGTTGCTTGGAGCAGTTGCCCCATTTAGTCCGCTGCCCACGAACGTAGACGCGGTTCGGGGCGCTCTTCATCGCTTTCGACCATACCGCAACGCGCGCTTCGATTGCGCGCCGGGCCTCTTGGCGAAGCCATCGCTCCACGGCGGCGCGCGCGCTGTCGTTTCGACCTTCCGGGGCGTGGACGACTAACTCGTTCCCGTCTCGGCACACGCGCGCGTACTTGTGCCGCGTACTCGAACGGACGACACGAACCAAAAACTGTTGCCCGCCAAGAAGCACGGTTCCGGGTTTTGGTACTTGTGGTACTTTCCGAACGCTCCCATTCGTTTCGGTTCGTGCGACTTGGCGGAGCACCCACTGTTCTTGTGCGCGCAGCAATTCGGCGGCTCGGGTGGCGGGTGCGTCGCGCGGGAGAACTACTTCGACACCGTTGGGGCCGACGCGGATTCGTGCCCGTGAGGCACGAGCGGACACGGTGACGACGTATGTGAGGGCGCGCCCGGCAAGTTCGATGGAATGCGATTTGGGTGCGCGTGGCGTCACGATACTGCCTTTGCGAGTTCTTCGAGCGCGGTCGCCAAGAACGGCGTTTCGCCTTCTTCCGGGCACAATTGCAACGCTTCCCAGTCGGGTTCCCAACACGCGGCCATCAGGGCGGTGCGCAGGCGGTTGCGGCCCCCACTGCTGTCGGACCAGCCCGGTATCAGTGCCTTCTGACGGCGCAGTTTGCCTGCGATCCCGCGAGCGGCGCGCACCAGCATTTCGCGGTCGGAGCCTTCGGCGAACCCGCGAATCACAGTGAAGAGCGCGTAGTCGCCCGGTTCCGCTAGTCCCAGTTGTTCCGGTTCGCCCTTGAGTTGGTTGAACGCGGCAACGAGTTCCTCAAGGTCGGTGACACTGCGGCTCAGGTTCGCCGTCTTGTCCGAGATCAACTTCTGTAACCGCTGCCCGAGGAGCTTGTATGCGAATCCGGTCGGGCCGTCGATCAGTTCGCGGGTGAGCGCATCAGCGATCTCTGCGGCCCGGTCTTCGGCTGTTGGTAGCTCGCGCGCCTTCGCCAAGTAATCGGCGTCGATTTTGTACACGGGCACACCGGCGACCACCTCGTTGAACGTCGCGTTGTCGCGGATCAACTTTCGCGTCTTCGCACCCAGTTCCTCGAACGTCGCGTCGATTCGGTCCTTTCGGCGGCGGCACCCGACGTACACCGCACACAGCGCCGCGTACTCCTTCCGGTACGGGTACAGGCACTCGTCGGGTGCCAGCGCTTCCCACAGTGTTTCGAGATGCCGGAAGTCGTCCTTGAACGCCTTCCATTCGTCCTCGCCCCTCAGTCGCGTGCGACACACCGTGAGGCACTCCCGAGTATCCGACAGCTCAATTCCGGCGACGTGTTCTTGGCATCGCTGGATCGCGCTCGGCACTTGCTCCTTCAACTTGTCCCACGCGATTGCAGCTTCTTCGACTTCGCTCTCGTCGAAGTTGAGCGCCTTCTGCATGTCCTCGAACACGCCGAAGAAATCCACGATCAGGCCGTTCAGTTTGCCCATGTCCGGGCACGGGCGGTTGGTGCGCGCCATCGCTTGGAGCAGCGTGTGGTCGCGGATCGGTTTGTCCAAGTACATCACCTGCTCAACCGGTGCGTCGAACCCGGTGAGCAACTTGTCGCACACGATCAGCACCTTGAGCGCGGGCCGCCACTGGGCGCGGTCGTCGCCGTAGCGCTCGCGGTTCCACTTCTCCCATTCGCTCGGCTTGAGCTTGAAGTACCCGATGAGTTCGTCGGCCTTCTCTTTCGAGTAGTGGTAGCGCGTGAGGTGCGGGTCGGTGTCGTTGAACCCGGCGGAGAAGATAACCTCCGACAGCCCTTCGGCCTCGCGCTTCGACAGCCCGCGGCGGATCAGTTCCTCGTCGAGTAGGTCTTTGAAGCGCCCGGCGGCGTCGCGGTCGATGGCGACCAGTTGGGCCTTGAACCCGTTCGGGTCCGGGTGCTCGAGGAAGTGGTCGACGACGTGCGCGATCACCTTCTTCATCCGGTCCGGGGCTTTCGCCAGTTGCTTCCAGTTGGCCTCTTTCTTCTGCACGAAGTCCTTCACCTCTTCCTCTTCGGCTTCCATTTGCGCGCACATCTGCTCGAACCCGACGTCGAGCTTGTGTTGATCGACCGCGAGCGGGACCACGCGCAACAGGTAGTGAACCGGGAGCGTCGCGCCGTCGCGGATCGCTTGTCGGATGCCGTAGTAGCTCAAGTACCGTTCTTGCTGCCCGTCCTTCTCGGGGCCGAACATGCGGTGCGTGTTCACCATCGTGCGGTCGATGGGCGTACCGGTGAACCCGAAGCGGAACGAGTTCGGCAGCTTGGCGCGCATGGTGAGCGCGAACCCGGCCGGGTCTTTGGTTTTGTCGAACGTGCCGCTCACGTCCGCGCCCTTCTGGCTGCGGTGGCACTCGTCGATCAGCAGCACGATGTTGTCGCGCAGGTTCGGTTGCAGCGCTTCCATCCGTTGGAAGCACTGAATCGTGGTCACAATCGTTTCGCGGCTGCCGTCGCCAGCGAGTTTGGCCTTCAAGTCGGCAACGCCCATCGCCTTCGACACGTTCGGGTAGTCACAGTCTTCAAACTCGTCGCCGAGTTGCGTCTTCAGGTCGGAGCGGTCCACCACGACCAGCACAGTCGGGTTGGACAGTTTCGGGTGCCGGCGCAGCTTCGTGCCCGCGTAGATCATCGTCAGGCTCTTGCCGCTGCCCTGCGTGTGCCAGATCAGCCCGGTGCGGTCTTGGCTCGTGATCGTCGGGTCGCCGATCAGCGCCGCGGCGCGGTCCACAATGTCGTTCGCGGCCTCGAACTGCTGGTACCGCGCGGCCTTCTTAACGGTCTTCTTCTCCTTCGTCTCGAACACCACGAAGTGCTGAAGGAAGTCGAGCACGGTGGCCGGGCGGAGCAACCCGCGGGCCGCGGCTTCGATTGGGTCCGCGTGTTTTCGCGGGTCGCCGTCCTTCAGGTTCCAGTAGCCGCGCGTTTCGGGGTACAGGCTCAGCCACGGACGCCACGAGTCCATCTGTACGCGAATCACCTGCTCCGAGTCTGGGCGGAAGTGGACCGTGCCGTAGCGCAGTTGGTCCTCGTCGGCCGCGACGCTGAACACGTTCGGCACGAGCAACTTCGGGGCCTCGCGCATGTAGCGGTGCAACTGCCGCACGCCCTCTTTCCAGTCCTTGCCGGCGCTCAAATAGCTCTTGAACTCGCACAGCACCAGCGGCACGCCGTTGACGAGCAGCACGAGGTCGGCGCGGCAGGTGTCGGTGCCCTTCACGCTGTACTGGTTCGTGACGATGAACGTGTTGCGCTTCTGCTTCTCTGGGTCCGGGTCGAACTCGAAGAACTGCACCGTGACCGCCGCTTGGCCGGTTTCGAGCACCAACGGTACGCCGTCGCGGAGCACCTCGAGCGCGCGCCGGTTGGCCGTCAGCGGGTCGGGGTCCGAGAGGACGCCGCGGAGCAGTTCGACCGCGCGGCGGGCGTGGTCGTCGGTCTTCACCGCGGGGTTCACGCGCCGGATCGCGTCCAGCAGCAACCGCTCCACGATGGGGTCGCCGAGCGTGCGGTTGTACTGGTCGAGTTGCGCCTCGGTGCGGTACTCCCAGCCGAGCGCGCGGAGGCAGCGGATGAACGGCAGTTCGACGTAGCCGAGTTCGGTCATGGTGGGCACGCGTTTGGCAGAACGTTGCGCTACAGCAGTATTGGACCGCGCCGCGGGCCGAAAGGGAAGGTGCGCAGAAAGATCGCTGTGTTGGTGCCCTTTCGTGGGGCACCCTGAAGTGTTTCTTATCTCGAAGCTGTTCGCAGTGTCGGCGAAGTACCCAGTACGGGTCGGCAGTGCTCAACCGCGGGCCAGTTGCGGGCGCTGCCCAACGACCGTGGTGAGGAACTGAAAGGCGTCCGCGAACTGTTCCGCGGTGAACGCTTTCCACCCGTGTTTCTCGGCTTCGAGTTTGAGCGCGTCCGCATCAAACGGCTGGTCGGCCTCGCGTGTCAGGAGGTCCGTTTTCGCCGCGATAGAGAGACGAACGTAGTCCTGCACGTTGGCCGCACGAAACCTCGCTGCGGCGTCCGTGATGCGCGCCCACTCTTCGGGCCACTGTGCGGCTTTCTCCGTTGCCACTTGCGCGCCTTCGTCGGTCAGCGCGTAGTCGTACCGAATCTTTTCAAAGCCGCTCTCGTCGGTCGCGCCGTCCGCGTGCGGGCGCTCGTCGAGGAACTTCAAGCCGCGCAGTTCTTGAACGGCGTTCGCCACCGCCGGGGAATACGGCCCGTAATAGTGCGGGCCGTAGCCGAGGTTCGGGAGCTCTTCCGTCAGCACACCGAAGAAGTACACGACCTTTTGGAGTTTGGTCCGCCCTTCAATCTTCCCGCCCATGGCGGAGATGACGAGGTGAACGAAGTCGTATGTGGTCATGGCTTCTCCGGCTTGCAGGCGTCTTGAATCAGGTTGAGGATCGGTTGCTCCCAGCGCGAGCGGAGGGCGCTCTTCTGGCTGGGGTCCGGCCACACGATGGGCGCGAAGATGACGACGTAGCTGTCCAAGTACGCTTCGTTGATAGACCGAAACAGCGTCGATTGGTCGGTAAAGTACTCGGGCTTCGTTGCGGTGCTCACGAGAATGCCTTGCTCGTCGTTCCGCGAGGTTTCGCGCGCCGACTTGATGCTGTAACTGTAAGCGATCACGAAATCCGGGTCTATGCCAGCAGAACCGGTCAGGTTCAGTTCGCGGTTCAGGTACTCCGCAACCGCGCGCTCTGCCCGTTTGGCAACGGCGTCGGTATCGCGACCGGGGAGCGCTTTCAGCGTTTCGCGGTGGCGCGCGTCGAACGCGCTGATCGGTTGGCGGAACACTTCTTTGAGCAGGCACCGGTCGCGCAGCCGCTGGAACATGCGCCCGGCTTTCTTTGCGGGCGGGGCCGCATCGCGGGGGCAGAACGTTTCGAGGAGGCGCGCGTCGTCCCAGTTCATGTAATTATTGACGAACGCGGGGGAACCGTCGAAGCGGTACAGGCGCGCGAGCACCTCGTTCTTGTCCTTTTCGATGCCCAAGCGGATGGCGCGCGTGATCATCCGGTCCGTGATGAGCCGCACCCGGTGCCGGTACACGTTCGTCGTCAGGTAGTACTTCGCCAGCACGAACTGTTCGACCGCGTGGATGCCGTCGCGCTCGATCATCAGGTCGCCGTCCACTTCGACCAGCGAGTGGTGCAACTGCGCGAGGTCGTAGTGCCCGTATTCGACGCCGCAGAAGTAGCTGTCTCGGAGCAGGTAGTCTTGCTTGTCGGCATCGAGCGGGCCGGAAATGATCCGCTTGAGAAGCGGTCGCCCCTTCCACTTCCCAAGAAGCTGAACAACGTTTTCGCGCTCGGCGGGGAGCAGCAGCGCGCCGAGTTCCGGGTCCGTGAGGATGATCTGCGCGGTAACGGCCTCGTGAATCTTGTGCTGGTCCGGGCCGCACTTGGACTTGTCGCCGAACCAGTCGAGGGAGGCTTCCGAGACGTGGCTGAACGGGCCGTGACCGGTGTCGTGCAGCAGCGCCGCGAGTTGGACGAGGCGCAAATCGGGTCCGCTGATCCCCAACCGTTCCGCCATGCGGCCGGCGACGTGGGCGACGCCGAGCGTGTGATCGAACCGCGTGTGTAGGGCACCGGGGTACACGAGCGACGCGAGCGCGAGTTGCCGAATGCCGCGCAACCGCTGCAAGGCCCGACAGCCGACGATGGGAGCCAACTCCGCCGGGAGTGTCACGAAGTTGTGGATCGGGTCTCGCGAGCGGAAGCTCATTGGGCACCTTGCTCCTGCGCACGCCAGTATAGTACAGCCGCTGCGGCGCGCGTGCCAGAGATTTCACGACGCGGTTGCGGCGACCGGCACGCGCACGCGGCCCGTCAGAAGCACCTGCATCAGCCCGCGCTTCAACCGCTCGTGAGCCGCGACACAGCGCTCCGTTGCACGGATGCGCTCTTCGGCGGCTGCGAGTAGTTCGGCAATGCACTGCTGTTCGGCGAGTGGTGGGACGAAAAAGGCGAAGGCATTGAGTTGCGTCTTGTTGATGCTGGCGAGGTTGGTGGTCCGTTTTGCGATCCGCATGAAGTACCGCTTGCCGAACTCAGACGCGATGACAGCGCCGAGGTAATGCGGGTCGAGGCGCTGCGGGTCCGGGCGCACGCGAAAGACGTGATTCTGGTGAAGGCACGGAGCAATCCGACCGTCCCAAACTCCGCCGCGGCCGAGTTTGTCGAAATCGCCGCCTTCGGTCATCAGCACGTCGCTGGGTTGCAGCAGGTACTGCGCAAAGTCGGTCTCCGGCACGCGCACCGTTTTCATTTCGGTGGTGTCGATGTAGCCGTCTTGCACGTTAGCCACGCGGAGGTACGGAAGCTCGACTGTCTTGATGCCGGTCAGGTCTTTGCCCAGCGTCACGCCTGAACCCACCTCAGCGATGCTGCGTGTGCGAACCAACTCCCAACTTCGCGGGTAGGTGCCCTGTGGTGTTGCCACGAATTCCTGCGGGTGCCGGGCGGGGTCGCGGAGTCGGCCGTTCGCGCCGATGCCGCGGGTGAGCAGCGCCTGCACCAGCCCGCGTTTCGCGCGACGGGCGGCCTCTGCCGCGGCGCGCGCCCGCGCGATGGCGTCGTCGGCCGCGTCGAGGATGCCCGCTATCGCCCGCTGCTCCGCCAGTGGGGGAAATGAATGACGCACTTTCCCGATATCGTCTTTGGTGACTGATAGGAACGTTGTCCCCGCGCCGAGTCGAAGAAAGATTGGCCGTAGAAACCCCATCCAGTAGTAGAGAAACTCAGGATCGGTTCCCGCTTTTGGAACAAAGCTTTCGCACGACTGATTTGTCGTCCGCG
>JALHNS010000100.1 GCA_022843445.1 Gemmata sp. | reverse complement strand
TGTCCATCACCTTCGGCGCTTCGGCCTGCATGCGGAACGCGAGTTCGTAGGAACCGATCAGCCCCTCGATACCGGGGTTCTCACCGCCGGCGTCGAGCGCGTTCTGGTTCAGCTCTTGGAGGAAGTCGAGTTGCACGCGCTGCTGCGCCGCGGTGGCCTTCGGGTTCTTGAGGTTCGCCACCTGTTGCTGCCCGCCGCCACCGAACCCGCCGAACCCGCCGCGGCCGATCCGCGTGCCCTGATACACCGCGGGCAGGAACGAGCTGCCGTAGTTCACCGGCCCGCCGTTGCCGCCAGACGGCGCGAGCGTGACGAAGCCCGGCAGGTTCGCGTTCTCGGTGCCGAGGCCGTACACGACCCACGCGCCCATGCTCGGCCGCGGGAACTGGAAGACACCGCAGTGCATCTGGATGAACGCCTGCGGGTGGTTCGGCAGGTCGGTGTACATACCGTTCAGCACGCACAGGTCGTCGGCGCGCTTGGACAGGTGCGGGAACAGCTCGCTGATTTCCAGCCCGCTGTTCCCGCTCTTGGCGAACTTGAACGGCGACGCCATGAGCTTGCCCGCGCCGCCGAACCCGCCGCGCCGGGCCGGGGCCGGCTTGCCGTCGTCCGCGGTGAGCTTCGGCTTGTGGTCGAACGTGTCCACGTGGCTCGGCGCGCCGTCCATACAGAGGAACAGGACGCGCTTGGCCTTCGCCGCGAAGTGCGCCTTCTTGGGCGCGAGCGGGTTGGCGGGCGCCGCGGCGCGCGCGGCCTGCTCGTGCGCGAGCGCCGCGAACGCGAGGTACCCGAACCCGGCGGACGAGGACTTTAGGAGTGCCCGCCGTGTGGCGGTGAAGGATGAAGGTTGAAGGTTGAAGGTTGAATTGTTCATGGTGCTCTCGCTTTCACCTTTTTGAGGCAGGTGGTTAGGATTGCAATGAGTTCGTCGCACTCGTTATTCAGATCGCTCAGTTGTGCCCGCGGAAACACTTCGGCGTCCGCGAGCAGTTCGAGCCAGTACTGTGTTTCTTCTAGTTCTTGCAGCGCGCCGCCCCACTTACTCACGATCTCCGCGTCGGAGCGGCTGCGTACCCCTTCGCGGTAATGCGCTCCTACCGAAGTCCCGCTTCGGAGGATTTGCTTGCCGATCGTTCGGGCGACCTCGTTCGCCGGCAGCGCGTTGAACAACCTGATGATCCGCAACGCGAACCGGCGCGTGCGGGACTTGAGGTCTTCAGGCCCCGCCGCTTTGTCTTCTTCCTCCTTCACCCTTCACCCTTCATCCTTGCCTACTTGCGGTATTGGAACTCGGCGCTGGCGAACAGCGCCTGCGCCAGCGCCGCCCACGCCTCGCGCTCGCGGCGCAGCTCCGGTACGCGGTCCTTCGCCAGTTGCGCCGAATACGCCTTCAGGAACTTCTCCGCGCCGGCCAGTTCCTTCTCGCTCGGCGTGCGCCCGTAGAACGCGAGGTACGCGGCCCGGATGCGCTCGGTTTCGGTCGTCGTGTCCTTCAGAATCTTGCTCGCGGCGGCTTCGCTCGCGCGAATCACGAACGGGTTGTTCAGTAGGAACAGCCCCTGCGACGGCACGGTCGTGGTCGGCCGGTCCGCGACGATCAGGCTCGGGTCCGGCGCGTCGAACAGCGCCAGCGCCTCCGGCAGGTTGTCGCGCACGATGGGCATGTACACCGAGCGCTGCACGTTCCGCGGGTCGTTGATCGCGGCTTGCACGGTGTCGCCGCCGAGCCGCGGCCGCCCGGCCGGGCCTTCGCCGGCCTTCGCCACAACCGAACCGACCGGCGGCTTGGTGTCGAGTTGGCCGCTCACCGCGAGCATCGCGTCGCGCATCGCCTCGGCGTCGAGCCGCCGCGGGGCCATCCGCCACACGAGCGCGTTTTCGGGGTCCACTTCGTAGTTCTTCGCGTCGGTGCGCGAGTCCAGTTGGTACGCGCGGGTCATCATCACACTCTTGATGAGTTTCTTCACGCTCCAGCCGTTCTCGGTAAACGAGAGCGCGAGGTGGTCGAGCAGTTCGGGGTGCGTCGGCGGTTGCCCGCCCGCGCCGAAGTTGTCGGCGGTCGGCACGAGGCCGCGGCCGAACAGGTGCAGCCACACGCGATTCGCCATCACGCGCGCCGTCAGGGCGTTGTCTTTCGAGGCGATCCAGTTGGCGAGGTCGAGCCGCCCGCTCTGGCCGTTCGTGATCTTCAACGGGGCCGTCGACATCACTTGCAGGGTGCCGCGGGGCACGCGGGTGGCCGTCGGCTTGTCCGGTTCGCCGCGCTCGTACACCGGGCTGTCGCCGATGGTGGTTTGCCCGGCGCGCCCGCCGAACCCGCCCTTCGGTTGGAACCCGCCGCCGAACCCGCCCTTGCCCGCGGGCTTGTCGCGAACGCCCATCGCGAGCAGTTTCGGGTTGCCGTCGGCGTCGAAGGCGTCGAGTTGCGCCCGCAGCAGCGACACCTGCCCGCGCGGGAAGATCGTGCGGATAAAGTCGGTCGCCTCCGAAATCTGCTTGTTCAGCGCTTCGATCTGCTTCTCGATGCGCTCCTTCTCCGCCGCGGTTAGCGTGTCTGTTGTGCCCGCGGGCAGACCGCAGTCCTTCGGCAGCGGGATCGTCGCCGACGGCCGGTTGCTCTGCACGAACCGCACCGTGCCGTAGCACGTTTCGGTGCTGCGGAAGATGCCCGCCAGCGCGTAGTAGTCTTTGGTCGGGATCGGATCGAACTTGTGATCGTGGCACCGCGCGCACGCGGCCGTGATGCCCAAGAACGCTTGCGTGGTCACGTCGATCTGTTCGTCCGCGACATCCAACTCGAACTGCAAGCCGTTCTGCTCGTTGAGGTTCTTGGCCCCGAGTGCGAGGAACCCGGTGGCGACGATGCGCTCGGCCTTCACCTTCGGGTCGCTCGTCGTCATCAGGTCGCCGGCGAGTTGTTCCTTGATGAACTGGTCGTAGGGCTTGTCGCTGTTGAACGCCGCGATGACGTAGTCGCGGTAGCGCCACGCGTGCGGGTAGTTCATGTTCACGGTCTTGCCGGAGCTTTCCGCGTAGCGGGCCACGTCGAGCCAGTGCCGACCCCAGCGCTCCCCGAACGCGGGCGACGCGAGCAACTTATCGACCACCTTCTCAAAGGCGTTCGCGCTGGAGTCCGCGACGAACGCTTCCACGGCGTCCGGGGCCGGCGGCAGCCCGGTGAGGTCGAGGTACGCGCGGCGGATGAGCGTGCGCTTGTCGGCGTCGCCGACCGGCTTCAGCTTCTTCTTGTCCAGTTCCGCGAGCAGGAACGAATCGATCGGCGACTTCGCCCACGCCGGGTTGCTCACCGCGGGCACAGCGGCCTTCTTCGGCGGTTGGAACGCCCAGAACTCGCGGCCCTTCACGAGATCGATTTCGTACTTCTTGGGCGCGACCGCGGCCTTCCCGTCGCGCGGGTCCGGCGCGCCCATCTTCACCCACGCCTCGAAGTCCGCGATCACGCTATCGGGCAGTTTGCCCTTCGGCGGCATCGCGGTGTCGGGGTTCTTGTGGTTCAGCGACAGCACGAGCTTGCTGCGCACCGGGTTCCCGGGTTGGATGATCGGCCCGCTGTCGCCGCCGCGCCGCGTCGCTTCGCGGGTGTCGAGGTACAGGCCGCCCTTCACCTTGTCGGCGTCGGCGCTGTGGCACTTGTAACAGTGTTCCACGAGCACCGGGCGAATCTTCTTCTCGAAGAACGCGAGTTGGTCGGCGGTGGGTTTGTCGGCGAAGCCCTTCGCGGGTTGGGCCGCGGCGCGCGTGCCGAGCGCGAGCAGCGCCGCGCCCGCGAGCAGTGCGAACGGGAGGTACCGGCGAACCATGTGCGAGACTCCGAGAGGTGGCGCGACAAGTATGACACTCCGCCTACAGGAAAGAAACCCCGCGACACCGCGCCGAGTTACACTCTCATCCTTTTTTCCACCCGCGTGAGAACGCGAGGAGGTGCGCGATTGGGATTTTGTGGCACAGTCTTTCGAGCCTGTGCTGCTCAGCGCGATGAAACAGCACAGGCTCGAAAGACTGTGCCACAAGGCCAAACACGCGCTCGCTTCCCTCGCGCGCTTCGGGTACACTGCACGCATCCCACCTGCCGAGGTTCCCTCCCATGCCCTTCCAACCCCTGTCGCGGCGCACGTTCCTTCGCGGTGTCGGCGTGAGCATGGCGCTGCCGTGGCTCGAATCGCTCCCGGTGTGGGGCGACGACAAGCCGAAGAACGGCTCGTCCGACGCCCCAGTGCGGTTCGCGGTGCTGTTCAGCGGCAACGGGTTCCACCGCAACGAGTGGTGGGCGAAGGGCGAAGGGAAAACGCTCGAATTCGGCAAAGTGCTCGAACCGCTCGTGCCGCTCCGCGACAAGACGCTGTTCGTGCGGGGCCTGTACAACGCGGAAGCGCTCATCGGCGGCATCCACAGTTGCCAGACCGGGAACCTGCTCTCGGGGGCGCACCTCGAACCGGGCGGCGCGATCAAGAGCGGCACGAGTTGCGATCAGGTGATTGCGGAGAAGACGAAGGGCCAGACGAAGGTGCCGAGCCTCGTGCTCGCGTGCGAACCGAGCATCGCGGCGGTTCACAAGAACTATTCGATGGTGTACAGCTCGCACATCTCGTGGAGTTCGCCCACCACGCCGGTGCCGCTGGAACTGTACCCCGCGCTCGCGTTCGACCGCCTCTTCCGCGACGAAGTAGGCAAGGCCGACAAGAGCGTGCTGGACGCCGTGCGCGAAGACGCGAACGGCTACAAGGGCAAGGTCAGCGCCGCCGACCGCCACCGGCTCGACGAGTATCTGAACAGCGTGCGCGAAGTGGAGCAGCGCATCGAGCAAGCCGGGAAGAACGGGCGGTTGCAGGGCTGGCGGCCCACGCTCGACAAGCCCGACATGAAGCGCCCCGCGGACGGCGTCCCGCAAGACATCGACCAGCACATGCGCCTGATGTGCGACATCCTCGTGCTCGCGTTCCGTACCGACACGACCCGCGTGTGCACGCTGAAGCTGAACAACGATCACTCGTCGCTGCGGTTCCCGCACCTGAAGGTGGATTACATGATCCACCACCTGCTCTCGCACACCGACAACGCGGACTGGTTGAAGGTGAACCAGTTCTTCGTTTCGCAGCTCGCGTACATCGCGAAGAAGATGGACGAAGTGCAAGAGGGCGACCGCACGCTGCTCGACAACAGCATGCTGATGTACTGTTCGAGCATGATGAGCGGGCACCACAACAACGACCAACTGCCGGTGGTGCTGGTGGGCCGCGGCGGCGGGCAGATGAAGACCGGCCGCATTCTGGATTACACCGGGAAGTCGAACCGCAAGATGTGCAGCTTGTACCTCTCGCTGATGGAAAAGGCCGGCGTGCGGCTGACCGCGTTCGGCGACAGCAAGGAGCGCCTCGCCGAGGTGTGAGTGCGTGACTCAGGGGCGCACGAGCGCGAGCGCCAGCGCCGCGAGGGCCGCGGCGCACGGGACCGTGCTCACCCACGCGAGCAGCACCTCGCACACCTTCTTCCAGTGCGCCCGGCGCGCCGCGGTGCCCATCCCCACCAGCGCGCCCACCGAGACGTGCGTTGTACTCGCGGGCAACCCGTGCAGGCTCGCGGTGCCCACCAGCAGCGCCGTCACGAGGCTCGACGCGAACCCCTGACCGGGGGTCATTTCCGTCAACTTGTTGCCGAGCGTCTCCGCGACGCGGGCGCTATCGAGCAATCCGCCGAGCGCGATGCCGACAGCGACGAACAGGAACGCCCACCACAACTCCGCGCCCGGGACCGCGGCCAGCAGCGCGGCCACCTTCGGCGTGTCGTTCAGCCCGCGCGCGAAACTCGCGGCCCCGGTGCTCAGCACGTGCGCGGCATCGAGTTTCGGGGTACGCGCGTCCGGCGCGAGGTTGAGCGCGCGCAGCAGCAGGTACGTTCCGGCACCGAGCACCGCGGCCAGCACCGGGCTTGCCACCAGCGGCAGCACGAACAGCGCGCCGAGCGCGGCGAACCGCACGCTGTCGCCCGACGCGAGGCCCGCGCCCGCTAAGGCGCCCACGAGCGCGTGCGTGGTCGAAACCGGCATTCCGACGCGGGTGGCAACGAAACTGGTCAGTGCCGCGCCGAGCGCGACCGCACAGAGGAAGTGTGGAGAAGCGGCGAGCGAATCGGGCACCACGCCGCGCCCGCCGAACGTCGCGAGCAGGCCGTCGGTCACGAACCGCGCGACCGCGAGCGCCGCGAGCGACCCGGCGAACGTGGCCGCGGTGCCCCACAGCGCCGCGGCGCGGCGCGAGCAGGTGCCGCTGCCGTACAGCGACGCGACGCCCTTGAAGTTGGCGTTCGCGCCGTTGGTGAACGCGACGAACCCGACGGCCAGCACGAGCAGCGCGGCGACCACGCGGTCACTTCCGCTTCGGTTCGCCGGCCTCGGCGGGCAGCTTCTTCAGCGCGGCGTATTCCTTCCACGAGCCCTCGTAGAGGCGCACGTTCGGGTACTTCGCCACGTACTTCAGGTAGAAGCGCAGCAGGCTGCCCTCGCGCGACGTACCGCAGTACACCATCACGTCTTTGTCCGCGGTGATCCCGGCCGCTTCCAACTCGGCCTTCACCTTCTGGAAAGGTAGGAACTGGTGCGTGTTGTCGGCCGCCATCAGGCGCGCCCAGTGGAAACTGACCGCGCCGGGGATGTGGCCCTTGCGGAGCCACACGTCGTCGGCGCCGAGGTACTCGTTCTTCGGGCGCGCGTCCACCAGCACCGTGCCGGGCTTGCGCGTCACCACGTCGTCGGTGGTCAGGCCGATCTCCGGGCGGCCCTTTTCGGGCAGCGCGCCCTTCGGGTTGCCGAAGTACTCTTGCGTGACCGGGAACTTGGCCGCGGCCCACGCGGGCAGCCCACCGTCCACGATGCGGATCTTCGTGACGCCGTACTTTTCGAGCACGTACGCCACCATGCTCGCGCTCAGGATTTCGTCGTTCGGGAGCTTGTCGCCGGTCGCGTACACGATGTGCAGGCGGTCCGTGTGCGCGCCGGCGCGCAGCAGCAGCGCTTTGGTGAGGTCGTCCGGGAGGTACTGCACGGGCACGCCGCTGTCGGTGCCGCGCAGGGTGTCGAAGTTCAGGTGGTGGGCGGTGGGGATGTGCCCGCGGAAGTAGTCCTTGTAGCCGCCGCGGGTGTCGAGCACGATCGGCCGCTCGTCGGCCTTCGCGCTCTCGATGAGCTTTTTGGCTTCGGCCGGCGAGATGACGCCGATGTCCGGGTCGGCGGCGCGCGCCGGCGCGGGCACGAGTGCGACGAGAACGAGAAGCGCGGCGCGGGTGCGGCACATGGCGGGAACCTCGGGGAACGTCTGCCCAGTTCCCAAGATATTGCGCCGCGCGCGCGCGGCTACTTCGGCGCGGGCCACGCGGCCGGCCGCGCGCTCGTGACCGCGATCTGGAACGTCTCGATCAGTTCGGCGAAGGTGCTATCGACGATCGACAACTTGACCTCGACCACCGAACCGGCGCGGGCGGGCGGCACCCACGTTACCGCGCCGTCGGGCGCCACGCTCAGCCCCGGCGGGCCGGACAGCAGTTCCGTGCGCAGCGGCCGGCCGGAGGTGCGCACGTCCGGCTTGAAAGCGTAGTGCTCGCCCGCGACCGCCGCCGGCGGCCGGTTCGCAACGTACAGGTACTTCGCGCCGGACTTCTTCAGCGCGCCGAGCGCGTCCACGCGGTGGAACGCGAACTGCTTGCCGTCGGCGCTCAGCACCGCGAGCACGCCGGCTTCCGGGACCAAAAACGCGCGCTCGTAAAACGGCAGGTTCTCTGGGATGTCTTGGTTGTTCTCAACTGGCAGATCGAGGCCGGTGAGTTCGCTCAGGTCCAGCAGCGGGCGGTCGCGGCCGACGAAGTACAGCCCGACCGGGCCGTCTGGCGCGGCGGCGCGATCGTCCGTGGCGTTCGGCGGGATGTACATGTAGAACGGCCCGTGCGCCGCGGGCACCGGCGCATGGTGCCACGGTTCGTGCGCCACCCGCGAGCCGATCGGCTTTAGTTCCGGCGTGTAGCGGACCGCGGCGGTGAAGACGGTGCCATCGGCCCCCGGCACGAGCGCGCCGGCGCTCTCGTCGATCTTGTGCCCGGTGGTACCCGCGGCGGTGTCGCCGAACGCGACCGTGAGAAGGAAGTTGGGCGCGCTGCGGGGTTGGTACCACGCGAGCACGCGCCCGTTCGCGGACATGTGCACGCGCGAGAACTCGTTCGCCCGACCCTTCAGGTCCGGAGCGAAGACTTTACGGCGGTCTTCGGGCACCACCGTCACTTCCTTGAGCGTGCGGCCGTCCAGCGCGCGGTTCGGGCCGGCGAAGAACACCGGGCCGTCGGTCGCGTGCCCGACGAGCAACTTCTCCACGTTGCCCGCGAACGGGTTCTTCGCCACCGCCTCGCGCTCGAAGGTGACGAGGCTCCAGCGCTCGATCTCGTTCGTAATGGGCCGGTAGACGAACACGTACTCGTTGCCGGCGGCGACGCGCGAACCGGCTTCGGGCATGCGAATTTCGCCCGCCAGTTTACCGGTACACAAGTCCACAACGGCGATCTTGCGCGCGGACACCATGCGCACGACGGCGAACCGCCCGCCGCCGCCCCAGCACACCGACGACGCGGGCGCGGGCAGTCCGAGTACGGACTTGTCTTCGGCGCGGGTCGGGAAGATCGGCGCGGGGCTGTGCGCGGCGCGCGCGACCGGCCCCTTCGGCTCCTCCTTCGGCTCCGCGGGCGCGACCGGCGCGCGAACGGGTTCCGGCTCCGGTTCTGGGTCCGCGGGGGCGGGCGGGTTCAGCACCGGGAACAGCGGCGGTTTGAACTTCTCCACTGGCTTCGGTTCAGGCGGCTTCGGCTCCGGCTCCGGCGGTTCCGGGTCCGGCATCGGCTCCGGCGGCTTCGGGCGCGGGTCCTCCTTCTCCTTCGCCACCGGCGGGCGCTTCGCGCGGTCGTCGCCGTCGCGACCGAAGATGAGCACGCCCGCGATGAGCGCCGCGCCCAGCGCGAGGAGCGCCAGCCCGCCGATGAGCACCGCGGGGTTGATCGGGCGCGCTTCCGGTTCGCGCGCGCGCGCCTTGGCGCTCTGCGGCTTGTCACCACTCGTGGCCCGCGGTGCGGGCGCGCCGTCCTCGTCTTCGGGGTGCGGTTGGCGTGCGGGCGCGACCGGTCGCGCCCGGGGCGGGGCGTTCGGGTTCGGAGCGCCGACGATCTTCGCGTTCTTCGGGGCCGCGCCCGTGCGGTGCGGCTCGGGCTTCTTGTCGAAGTCGAACGGGTTCGGGGCCGGTGCGGGCGGCGGAGGTGGCGGCGCGGGCGGTTCGGGCACCAGTTCCGCGAGCGGCGGTTCGCTGGGTTCGGCCGGTTGCGGCGGGTTCGCGGGAACGAACACGGTGGCGCACTTCGGGCACCGCACCGCGCGCCCCGGCGTGAACCCCGGAACCCGCAACCGGGCGGCGCAAGCCGTGCAAACGAGTTCGACGGGCATCGCGGGCACCTGCGGGAATCGGGTCCCGCAATTGTACTCGCGCGCGAAACCGCCGAACAACCCCCGGCCGCGAGAGCGGACCGCTCTGCCGTCAGTCGTCGTCGGCGGTGCGGGCGTCGCCGTGGCGCACTTGGAACGCGAGCTGTTCGAGTTGGATCGCCAGATCGACCGTCACGAGGCGCACCGCGCGCGGCAGCTTTAACACGACCGGCGCGAAGTTCAAGATGCCGCGGACGCCGGCCGCGACCAGCGCCTCGGAGACCGCTTGCGCCGTGTCCGCGGGCACCGTCAGCACGCCCAGTTCGGCGCGCAGCGCGCTGACGCGCTCCGGCACGGCGGCCACCGGTTCCACCGTGAAGCCCTCAACCTCGGTGCCCACTTTCGACGGGTCGCTGTCGAACAGGCCGACGATGGCGAACCCCTGCGCGCGGAACCCGTGGTACTTGAGCAGCGCGCGGCCGAGGTTGCCCACGCCCACCAGCACCGCGCGCCACTCGCGGTCGATGCCCAGCGCGCCGCGGATGGCCGCGACGAGGTCTTGCGAGTCGTAGCCCACGCCGCGCTGCCCGAGGTGCCCGAGCGCGGCGAGGTCGCGGCGCACTTGCGCGTCGCTCACGCCCACCGCGTCGGCAATGCTCCTACTCGACACCTTCTCGCCGTCGGTGGGCCAGCCGGCGACGCACCGCAGGTACAGGCTCAGGCGCTGCGCCGCGGCGCGCGACAGCCGCTGCCCGCGCTCGATCGGCTGACCGTCCACCGTGGCAACCTCCTGTCGAGCGGCGCGCGACGCGCCGGACCGTTCGCCCCATTTTAGCAGCAGCGGCGCTTCGGAAAGGGTTACTTCTTCGCGGCGGTCCACGACACCGGGATCGCGACCTCGCCCGCCCCGTCGGCGAGCTTCACGCGCACGGTGCAGGTCCCGGCCGCCGTTGCGACGTCTTGCGGCACGGTCACGCGCACGGTCGCCAGCGCCGCGGAGCCGGTGGAATGCTTCACCTGCACACCGGGGCGGTCGCACTCCGCGCCCGCGATGGCGAACGCCTTCCCGTCCGGTGCCCGCAACTGAACCAGCGTCGAGACTTCCGCTTGCCCCGGCGCGAACCGGGCGCTGACGGCGTCCGGGGTCGCGGTCACGGCGCCCGCGGCGCGCTTCAGCACCCGCACCGGCACGCGCAGTTCGGGATACGCGGGGTCGTCGGTGTACAGCACCACGAGTTCGTCGCGGTGCCCCGCGGGCGCGGTCGCGCTCAGTTTCACCACCACGCCCTGCGCGCGCGGCACGCCACCGGCCGGAGCCACTTCCACCGTGACGAAGTCGGAGGAACTCGCGGCCCTCGTAATCGTCAGCGGCTTCTCGCGCTTGTCGGTAATGGTGATCGTCTGGTTCGCTGCGCCCGCGGTGGAAAACGCCAACTGCGGCGGCGACACCGCGACCTCGCGAATCAGGTTCGCGGTGATCTGCACCTGCAGTTCCTTCGCCTCCGGCTGCCCGCCGGGGGCGGTGAGCGTGTAGCCCACCGTGACGTGCCAGCGGTTCTGGCCCTCGGGCTGCGTGAGCGTGTTCACTTCGAGTGCGAGCTGCGTCTTCTGCCCGGCGGCGAGGGTTTCCGCGCCAAGCCCGCGGCGCAAGCACCCGCACGCGGATTCGACCTTCGTGACGGTCACGGTGCCCGCGGAGCCGTTCACCAGCTCGAAGGTGTGAACGAGCGGCGACCCGGCCTTCACGTCGCCCTTCGCCGCGAGCGGCGCGGGGCTGTGGAAGCTCGCGGGCGGCTGGCCGAGGGCCAGCGCGGAAACGAGAATGAGCGCGTTCATGGCGCGTCGAATAGCGTAACGCGCGCGAACGCGAAAGGGCAATTCTCGGCGGCGCGCGGGTAGAATGCGACTCGGAGGGGGTTCCCCATGCCGTTCCGTGACCACTTCCGTTCGCCGGTCAACGACACCCAATCGTGGGACGAACTGCACGGGATGTGGCCGGGCGAAATCGTCCGATCGCTGCGCGGCATTCTGCCGCCCGGGTTCCGCGCCGGGCCGAACGTTCACCTAGGCTCGCCGTTTGAAGTGGATGTGAGTGCGTACGATCTCGACTCGCGCGAACCGGAGAGCGAATCGGCACCGACGCTGACCGTTGAAGCGGACCTGTCCGAACACGACGTGTACGAAGTGCAGATTTACGACACCGAACGCGGGCGCACGCTCGTCGTGGCCATCGAGATCGTCAGCCCAGCGAACAAGGACCGACCGAAGGCGCGCGACAAGTTCATCGGCAAGGCACCATCGCTGCTCGAAAAAGAGGTCTGCGTTTCCATCGTCGATGTGGTGACGATTCGGCAGGCGAACTTGTACGCGGAGTTGCTGGAACGGCTCGACCAAAGAGACCCGGCGCTCGAGCCGGTGGCGCCGCACACCTACTCGGTTACGCTCCGCGCGCGCAAGCCGGAGAAGCACCGCCCACAACTCGACGCGTGGTTCTACCCCATTACGGTCGGCCAGCCGCTGCCGACGCTCCCCATCTGGCTCACGCCCGAACTGCGCGTGCTGCTGCCGCTGGAAATCTGTTACGAGGAAGCCTGCGCCGTTCTGGGAATCGCCTAATGCACACCGCGACGCGAGTACGGGTTTCGGCGTGCCCGGCGGTGTTCCGGTGCGCGCCGGCCGCGGGCGAAGTGCTAGCGTGGTTGATCGACCTCGCGCGGCCGCCGGTGCCGCGCGACGACCTGTTCGCGCGCCTCACGCCCGAAGAACAAGAGCGCGCGCTGCGGTACAAGATGGCGAAACCGCGCGAAGAGTTCGTGATCGGGCGCGGGCTGGTCCGCGGGCTTCTGGGTGAACTGCTGGGCTGCGACCCGCGAGCGGTACCGTTCGCGTATTTGCCCAGTGGAAAACCGTTCGTGGACGCGCCCGGCGCGCCGCACTTCAACCTGACACACACCGACGGCGTCGCGGTACTCGCGGTGGCGAATCGGCGGGTGGGCGTCGATGTCGAGCGCGTGCGCACCGTGCTGAACGCCGCGGGCCTCGTGAAGCGGTACTTCTCGCCCGCCGAGTGCGCCGCCTTCGCGGCGCTGGACGAAGCCGTGCGGCCCGCAGCGTTTTTCCGCGGGTGGACGTGCAAAGAAGCCGTCGTGAAAGCGGCCGGTGCAACGGTGTCGTGCCTCGCGGAGTTCGACGTGTGCTTGGACCCCGCGCGCGACCCGCGCGTCCTCGGCGTCCGCGCCGAGGAACTGACCGGCGACGGTTGGGCACTCGCGCATTGGGCACGCCAGAACGTGGCAATCGCCGTCGCGCTGGAAGGCGACGGCCCGCTGGCGGTAGAAGAGGGGTAAGCGCGCTTCGCGTTAATGGGTATTGCCCTCTCCCCTTGCGGGAGAGGGTGCCCGCGCTTCGCGGGCGGGTGAGGGGTGAGCTGTCCAAGTGGTTCCGCTTCACTCAAATGATGTTGGTTATTCGCCCCTCGCCCGGCCTCGCAGAGCCTCGGCCACCCTCTCCCACGCTCCGCGAGGAGAGGGCATGAGAATCACCAACTGGAGGTTCCTATGATTCGCTTCGCACTCACTGCGTTCGCACTCGCGCTCGGCGCGAGCGCGGCCCCGGCGGCGGTCGTCACGAAAACGGTGGAGTACGAATTCGACGGCGTGAAGCTCAAGGGCCACATCGCTTACGACGACGCGGTGAAGGAGAAGCGCCCCGGGGTGCTCGTCGTTCACGAGTGGTGGGGGCTGGACGAGTACGCGAAGGGCCGGTGCAAGATGCTCGCCGAAGCCGGGTACGTCGCGTTCGCCCCGGACATGTACGGCGACGGCAAGACCGCCGCGCACCCGGACGACGCGCGGAAGATGGCAACGATGGTGCGCGAAAACGTGAAGGTGTGGCGCGGCCGCGCCGAAGCCGGCCTAAAGCAACTCAAGGCGCACCCGCAGGTCGATGGCGACAAGCTCGCGGCGATCGGTTACTGCTTCGGCGGCAGCACCTGTCTGCAACTCGCGTACAGCGGGGCCGACCTGAAAGCCGTCGTCACGTTCCACGCCGCGCTGCCGAAGCCGTCCGCGGACGAGGCGAAGGCGATCAAGCCCTGCGTGCTGGTGTGCCACGGCGCGGACGACTTCTTCATCAGCGCGGATTCGATCAAGGCGTTTCGGAGCGCGCTCGATGACGCGAAGACGAAGTACGAGTTCGTGTCGTACAAGGACGCGGTGCACAGCTTCACCGTGCCGGGCGCGGACAAGCACATGATCAAGGGCATGAAGTACGACAAGGCCGCCGACGAGGACTCGTGGAAGCGCACGCTCGCGCTGTTTAAGGACGCGCTGGGGAAGTGAGTGCGGCGAACCGCGGGCGTAAGCCCGTGGGTGGACCAACAACCCGCCGGCTCACGCCGGCGGTTCGACCGATCCGTTTCGCCGATTTTCCCCTCGTTCCGGCCCGCGAATTGTGCGATACTTCTATTCCCGCCAGAAGACTCTGCACTGCCGCGCCGATGCAGTCCCGCCAGTGAGTTCCTCATGCTCGATGTTCAACTCAACCGCCGGTCGATGCTGAAGGTCGGCGCGCTGGCGCTCGGTGGCCTCACGCTTCCCGGTGCGCTGCGCGCCCGCGCCGCGGGGAAGGCGAACCGGAAGTCCGTCGTTCTGGTGTGGCTCGCCGGCGGGCCGTCGCACATCGACATCTACGACCTCAAGCCGAACGCGCCCGCGGAAGTGCGCGGCGAGTTCAAGCCCATCGCCACGAACGTGCCCGGTGTGCAGATCGGCGAGCACCTGCCGCTGCAAGCGCAGATGATGGACAAGTTCAGCGTGGTGCGGAGCGCGTACCACACGAACGCCGGGCACGGCATGGGTTCGCAGTGGATGCAGACCGGCTATCAGGCCACCATCGAAGTGAACGACAACATCTTCCCCAGCACCGGCTCCGTGGTGGCGAAGCTGAAGGGGCCGAACGAACCGGGTCTGCCCGCGTACGTGAACCTGCCGCGCAAGGTGAGCTTCGGGAACGCCGCGTACCTCGGCGCGTCCTACAACCCGTTCGCCCCGGACGCGAACCCGAACGAACCCGGCTTCCAAGTGAAGAACCTCAAACTGCCCGGCCGCGTCAGCGCCGAGCGCCTTGAGGCGCGTAAGGAACTGGTGCGCAGCATCGACACGATCCGCCGCGACATCGACGCGAAGGGCGACCTGACCGGCTACGACACCTTCTACCGCGACGCGCTCGAGATGGTGACGGCACCGAAGGCGACCGCCGCGTTCGACGTGAACAAAGAAGCCGGAAAGCTCCGCGACCGCTACGGCCGCAACGACCTCGGCCAAAGTTGCCTGCTCGCGCGCCGGCTGGTGGAAGCGGGCGTGACGTTCGTGACTGTGCAAGCCGGTGGCGGGTGGGACACTCACGGTAACAACTTCACCGAACTCAAGCGCCGGCTGCTCCCGCAATACGACGCGGCCGTGTCTTCGCTGGTGCAAGACCTCCACGACCGCGGCTTGAGCGACGACGTGCTCGTGCTGAGCATGGGCGAATTCGGGCGCACGCCGAAGATCAACAAGGACGCGGGCCGCGACCACTGGCCGGGCGCGATGAGCGTGCTGTACGCGGGCGGCGGCCTGAAGATGGGCCAGATGATCGGCACCACCGACAGCACCGCGAGCTACCCCACCAGCAAACCGTACACCCCGGGCTGCGTGCTGAGCACGATGTATCACGTCGTGGGCGTGGATCACAAGCACGTCTTCCACGACGACGCGAAGCGCCCGCTGCCGGTGCTGAGCGAAGGCGACCCGATCAAGGAACTGGTGGGATAACGCCCAAGCGAAAACAAGGCGTTAGCGGTGGTCCCGAAGGGACCGTGTTTCGGTGGCGTTGTCCCTTCGGGACCACCGCTACCGCTCGTCACTGTCTCCTGTCCCTGTCACTTCCCGCCGATGGTCAACTGCACGCGATACAGGCTCTTGCCGGCGCAGATGTAGAGCGTTTTGCCGTCCTTCCCGGCCCAGCAGCAGTTGTTCGGGTCTTCCGGCGTCGGGAGGAACCCGAGCTTCTTGCCGTCCGGGGCGAAGAAGTAAATCCCGGCCGCGGCCTTGCTCCCCGCGGTCGCCACGATGGTGCCGTCGGCGGCCACCGTCATGCCGTCGATGCCGCGCTCCTTGCCGAAGTCGTGAAGCACCTTCTTCGCACCGAGGCCGCCGTCCGCGTTCACCGGGTACGCGACCAGCGCCCGCGATCCCTTTGGGTCGCTCGCGTGATCGGAAATGTACAGCGTCTTGCCGTCCGGCGAGAGCACCACGCCGTTCGGCTTCGCGGTATCGGTGGTGACGCGGTGAACGCTGCCGTCCGGGTCCACGCGGTACACCGACTCGTGATCCAGTTCGCGCTTCTCGTCGCCCACGTAGCGCGGGTCGCTGAAATAGATGCGGCCCTTCGCGTCGATACACAGGTCGTTCGGCGAGTTGAACCGCTTGCCGTCGAACTTGTCCGCGAGCGTCTTCACGGTGCCGTCTTTCTCGGTGATGCTGATGCGCCGCCCGCCGCCGGTGTTCGCGCCCTCGCACGCGACGAGCCGGCCCTTCGCGTCGAACTTCAGGCCGTTCGTGCGGCCGCCGGGGTCGCGGAACGCGGTCGTCTTACCGGTCCCGGGGTCGTACTTCATCACGCGGTTGCCGATGTCGGAGAAGTAGATCGCGCCGTCCGGCCCCTCGGTCGGGCCTTCGGTGAACTCGCCCTCCGACCACAACTTTTCGAGCTTCGCGCCCGGTGCGACGAACGACTTGTCTTCGGCCGCGGGCGCGACCGCGAGCGACAGCAGAACGGCAGTGAGCACGGCAAGGGGTCCTTGTGGTGGTATGTCGAACCGCCGGCGTAAGCCGGCCCGGTTCCCTACCCGCCGGCTCACGCCGGCGGTCGGCAGACGCAATCGGTTGTGGTGATTGTGTGCGTACTCGCGCGCGAAGGGAAGCGCGTTTCAGGCGGGCGCGGCGAGGAGGTCGGCGACGGCCGCGGCGAGCTGACTGGGGATGTACGGCTTCTGGAGCGCGCGCGTGGTCGCGTTCAGTTCGGGGAGCGGGGCCGCGTCGGTGTAGCCGCTGGCGAACAGCACCTTCGCGGTCGGGTCTAGCGCGCGGATCGCGTCGAAAGCCTGCCGGCCGCTCATGCGCGGCATGCCCACGTCCAGCACGACCGCCTTCACGGTGTCGCGCGCGGCGCGGTACAGGTCCACCGCTTCCGCGCCGTCGGCCGCGACGAGCACGCGGAACCCGACCATCTCCAAGCCGGCGCGCGCGAGGTCGCGGACGGCCGGCTCGTCGTCGGCCACCAGCACCGTTTCGCCGCGGCCGACGGGCAGCGGGTCGGTCCGCGCGGGCGCGGCGCCGGTCACTTCGTCGGTCGCGGGGGCGCGGGGCAGGTACACGTCGAACCGGCTGCCCGCCCCGGGGGCCGACCACACGTCCACGCACCCGCCGTGCGCGCTCGCCACGCCGTACACCACCGCGAGGCCCAGCCCGGTGCCCTTCCCCACTTCCTTTGTGGTGAAGAACGGGTCGAAAATTTTCGACTTCACGTCGGCGCTCATGCCCTGCCCGGTGTCGCTCACCGAGAGCTTCACGAAGTCGCGGCGGTCGCCCTCGTGGTCGTACGGCCCGACGTTCTCGGTGCGCACGGTGAGGGTGCCGCCGTCGGGCATCGCGTCGCGCGCGTTCAGGCACAGGTTCATCAGCACCTGCTGCACCTGCACCGGGTCCGCGGCCACCGGGTGCAACAGGTCGGTCGGCTCGAACGCGACCGTGATGCGCGGGTCGATGGTGCGGCGCAGCAGGCCGATGGCCTCGCGGGCCAGCGCGTTCAGGTCGACGACCGCGGTCCGCAACGGCTGCCGCCGGGCGAAGCCGAGCATCTGCTTGGTGAGGTCCGCGGCTTGGCGGGCGGCGCGCTCGGTGGCGAGCAGCAGTTCTTGCGCGTCCGGCCCTTTGGCGGCCCCGGTGCGGATCAGCTCCAAGTTGCCCAGCACCACGGTGAGCAGGTTGTTGAAGTCGTGCGCGATGCCGCCCGCGAGCCGGCCCACGGCTTCCATCTTGTGCGCTTGGCGCAACTCCTCCTGCAAGCGCTCCTGCGCGGTCACGTCGCGGCCCACGAGGATCAGCCCGTCGGTGGCGCCGGCGGCGCCCCCCACCGGCGCGACCGCCACGTCCAGCGCCACCTCGCGCCCGTCCGGGTACGCGATGCGCTCCTTGCCGCGCAGCGTTTCTCCGGTGGCGAGTACGCGGTCCTCGGCCGCGCGCAGGCGCTGCGCCCACTCGTCCGAGAACACGTCCTTGCAGTGCCTGCCGACCAGTTCGGACATGGGGCGGCCGGCGAGTTCCTCGAACGCCGCGTTGCCGCCGAGGAACAGGCCCTCGCGGTCCTTGTACACGAGCACGTCCGGCACCGAGGCGAACAGCCCGGCGAGCAGCTCGTGCTGCTTCGCCAGCGCCCGCGCGCTCGCCTCGCGCTCGGTCACGTCGCGGAAGTTCACCACCACGGCCTTCACGCTCGGGTCCGCGAGCCGGTTGACCGCGTTCAGCTCGATCAGCCGCACCGCGCCGTCGGCCGTGCGGAACCGGTACGTCGCCTGCACGTCTTCGCCCGGGCGCTGCAGCGCCCGCGCGAACCGGCGGCGCGCCACCGCGAGGTCGTCCGGGTGAACCAGCGCGAACGCGTCGGTGCCGTTCAGCCGCCCGGGCGGGAACCCGAGCACCGTGCGGGCCGCGGGCGACGCGTACCGCACCAGCCCGCCCTCGTCCACCAGCAGGATGCCGTCGCGGCTCTTCTCCACCAGCGCGCGGAACCGCTCCTCGCTCTGCCGCAGCGCGTCTTCGGTGCGCCGCCGGTCGGTCACGTCCACGAGGCACCCGTCGAGCCGCACGGGCCGCGCGCCGGGGTCGCGCACCACCTGCAGCCGCTCCGTCACCCAGCGCGTGCCCTCGGCGGTCTGCACGCGGTACGATTGCTCCCGTTCGGTCCCCTCCACGACCAACTGGCGCAGCGCCGCGCGGTACGCGTCCCGGTCGGCGGGGTGAACCAGTTCGGCCCAGCGGAACGGGTGGTCGAATTGGTCGAGGTCGCGCCCCGCGAGCCGGGCCATGAGCGGCGACACGTAGCGGAACTGCCAGCCGGCGAACACGTCCGGGCCGGGGGCGCGCTCGGCGCTCCACAGCGCGGCCGGCGCGTTGGTGAGCACCGTCCGCAGTTCGGCCTCCACGCGCCGCGCCTGCGCCAGCGCCGAGCGCCGCTCGCGGTCG